>NZ_BBRK01000006.1:0-300000 GCF_002090115.1 Demequina sp. NBRC 110054 | reverse complement strand
GGTCTCCGTGCAGAACCCCTATGTCTTCGTGGATTCGTGGCGGTGGAGCACAAGCGCGACTGGCGCGTGGGTCTCGCTCGACTACACGTACGACGCGGAGGAGGCGGAGCGGCGGCGCGTCGCTACGGCGCAGGCCGTGGACGCGATCGCCGCGACGCCCGCGGTCTCGGGCGCCTCGACCCAGGTGGAGCTCGTCGAAGCGATCCACGACGCGGTGATCTCCGCGACCGAGTACGACTACGACGTCTACGCGACGCTGCAGGGCGCAAATGTGCGATCAGGGCCCGATCAGGGTCAGGAGGCCTACGAGGCCCTCGTCGAGGGCCGCGCGGTGTGCAACGGCTACGCGCAGGCCTTCCAGCTGCTCGCCGACGAGGTCGGGCTTCAGAGCATCATCGTGACGGGCGAGGTCAGCGACGGGCTGACGAGCGGTGGTCATGCATGGAACAAGGTGCTGATCGACGGCGAATGGCTCGTGGTCGACGCGACGTGGGACGACCTGGGCGAGGCCGGCGCGAGCGACGACTACCTGCTGCTGTCCTCCGACAGCCCGCGCCTCGCGACCCGCGCCGCAGGCACCGACTGGGCGATCGACGCGGCGATCTCGAGCTACGGGGAGTAGCGGCGACGCTCCTTCTCAGTTCTGGTGGAGATCGCTAGTCTTCCCTGGGAGAAGGGGTGGTCTCGTGAGTCGGATGGGTGGAAGTGCGCGGCGTCGGGCGTCGGTGACCGCGGCGGGGCTTGCGGCGGTGCTCGCGCTCGCCGCCTGCACCGGGGGTGATTCGGCGGAGCCCTCGGACTCGACGTCCGACTCGGGTGGCGCATCGTCCTCGGGCTCGGTTTCCAAGGCTGGCCACGTCGACAATCCCTTCGCGGGCGCGACGATGTACGTCAACGCGGAGTGGTCCGCGCAGGTTGAGGCGACCGCTGCCTCCTATGAGTCCGGCGACCCGGACCTCGCCGAGTCGATGCGTGCCGTCGCGTCCGAGCCGACCGGCGTGTGGATGGACCGGATCTCCGCGATCGAGGGCAACACCGACGGCCCCGGGCTGAGGTATCACCTGGATGCGGCGCTGTCCCAGAGCGTCGACGGTGAGCCTGTCGCCGTGACCGTCGTCGTGTACGACCTGCCGGGGCGCGACTGCTTCGCGCTCGCGTCCAACGGCGAGCTGCCCGCCACCGACGAGGGGCTCGAGCGATACGAGAGCGAGTACATCGACGCGCTCACCGCGATCTTCGCCGAGCCCGAGTACGCCGACCTGCGGATCGTCACCGTGATCGAGCCCGACTCGCTGCCGAACCTCGTGACCAACGCGTCCGACGCCAACTGCCAGGCCGCAGATCCGTACTACCGGGCCGGCATCGCTTATGCGCTCGACGCCTTCGCCCCGCTTCCGAATGTGTACAGCTACATCGACGCCGCGCACTCGGGCTGGCTCGGGTGGGACTCGAACTCGGGGCCGTCGGTCGCGCTGTTCGCTTCCGTCGTGGAGTCCACCGAGGCGGGTTTCGAGGCTGTCGACGGCTTCGTCACGAACACCGCCAACTACACGCCGACCGAGGAGACCTACCTGCCCGACGCCTCGCTCCAGGTGGGAGGCCAGGAGATCCGGTCGGGGAGCTTCTACGAGTGGAACGCGCTGTTCGACGAGGCCGACTGGACCGCGGATCTGTACGCGCGCGCCGTCGCCACGGGCTTCCCCGAGACGATCGGCATGCTCATCGACACCTCCCGCAACGGCTGGGGAGGTTCCGCTCGCCCGACCGAGGTGACTGACGCATCGTCCGTGGATGCGTATGTCGCGGCGAATGCGATCGATCAGCGCACGCATCGCGGGGCGTGGTGCAACCAGGCGGGCGCGGGGCTGGGGCTCAGGCCGCAGGCGCTGCCGTCGGGGTATCCGGACTCGCACCTGGACGCGTACCTGTGGGTGAAGCCGCCGGGGGAGTCGGACGGGTCGTCGGAGGAGATCGCCAACGACGAGGGCAAGAGCTACGACCCGATGTGCTCGCCTTCGTATTCCACTGAACGTCTTGGTGGGAACTCGACCGGGGCGCTGGCCGATGCGCCGCTGTCGGGCAAGTGGTTCGCCGCGCAGTTCGCGGAGCTCGTGGCGAATGCGTACCCGGCCGTCGGGGAGGAGAACCCGCCTGCCAGGGAGGATGACTCGGTGGAGCTGGGTTCCTCTGAGGACTCGGCCGCCGGTGACTCCTCAAACGACACGGACGATGCGGTTGTGGCCGGGGCAGCGGGGGAGTGCTCTGCCTCGCTCGAGGTCACCAACTCGTGGCAGGGCGGGTTCCAGGCGAACGTGGTCGTCAAGGCTGCTGGGGAGCTGTCTGGCTGGGAGGTCTCCTTTGATCTCCCCTCAGGTGTCGAGATCGACGGACTATGGAACGGTGACTCGTCCGGGACGAGCGGGACCGTGACCGTCGGCGACGTCGGATGGAACGGGGTGCTCGCGGCGGGTGAGACGGGGGAGTTCGGGTTCACGGCGAGCGGGGACGCGCCGGATGCCGTGGATGTGGTGTGTGCGGGGAACTGACTCTTCTCGGTTCTCGAACTGATCGCTAGTCTTCACCCGAGGGGGACACATGACCGCTGGTAGTTCTGCAAAGACGGAGGCCGAGCGACAGCTCGCACTCGCGGCTGCCCACGAGGCTGCGGCGGCTGACGCGCGAGCTGCGGCTGGGCGCTACGAGGTTGCGGGTGTGACCGAGCATCGGATCGCGCGGCTGCTTGCGCCGCTGAGTGTCTACGAGGCACGGTTCCTCCACGACCGCCGTTGGCCTGGGTCGCGTCGGGCGCAGGTCGACCTGATCATGGTCGGCAAGCCCGGCGTCTTCATCATCGATACGAAGGCTTGGAAGGACGTCTCGATCGTTGACCAGCGCATCTTTCGTGGAGACGAGGACGTCACTGAGGATCTGATGAACCTCGCCGACCTATGCGACCGCGCGGAGGAAGACCTCGCGTCTATCGGACTCGCACCGGGCGAGGTGCACGCCGTGGTCGTCCTCGCTGGCCGGCAGGGAATCAACGCGCGGGTCGGACCCGTGGAGGTGGTCGGGGAGAAGGACCTGCTGCGTCACATCGCGTCCAAGGGCGAGAGGCTCACCGTGACCCAGGTGGACGAGGTCGACGCGCGGTGCCGGCAGTTCTTCCCTCCTGTGTCCGCGCCTGTGCAGACGGCCCCGCCTGTATCTGTCGAGGTCCCCGTGCTGGCTGCGCAGGCGGACGAGCGTGTGGTCGACGAGACCGACGCGCTCTTCTCGGCCTCAGAGGTTGAGGCGGCGCTGCTCGAGGGGATCATGGCGCAGCCTGTGGAGGAGTGGATGACCTTCCTCCACCCCGAGCAGGCGAAGCTTGTGCGTCGTTCCTTCAACGGGCCCTCCCGCATCCGTGGCGCGGCCGGGACCGGCAAGACTGTGGTGGGGCTGCATCGTGCCGCGTATCTGGCGCGGACCAGGCCGGGGCGTGTGCTCGTCACGACGTACGTGCGGACTCTTCCTTCAGTGTTGAAGACCCTGCTCGGCCGTATGGCGCCCGATGTGGTGGACCGCGTCGACTTCATGGGAGTGCATCAGTTCGCGTCGTCTGTGCTCGACGACCGAGGAGTGCGTCGCAGGCTCGACAGTTCTGCGGCGGATGGCGGCTTCGCCGCAGCGTGGAATGCGGTCCCCAAAGACAGCCCACTGAGGCGCAAGGGGCTATCCGAGCGGTATTGGAGGGAGGAGATCGACTACGTCATCAAGGGGCGAGGCATCTCCGACTTCGACACCTACGCTGAGCTGTCTCGCACCGGGCGGCAGCATCGTCTGGGGCTTGATCAGCGTCGGGCCGTGTGGGTCCTGTACCTGGACTACGACCGCAACCTGCGGCGCCAGCGTGTGCATGACTTCGCGGACGTGATCCTGCTCGCCGACGCCGAGCTGCGACGCGAGCCCCTGGACGGCGGTTACGCGGCCGTGATCGTCGACGAGGCGCAGGACCTCAGCTGCGCGATGGTGCGGATGCTGCACTCGCTCGTGGGCGACGGTCCCGACGGCTTCACGCTCATCGGCGACGGCCAGCAGAGCATCTATCCGGGTGGCTACACCCTTGCAGAGGCCGGGCTCTCTGTCGCCTCGCGAGGCGTGGTGCTCGACATCAACTATCGCAACACCGAGGAGATCCTCGACTTTGCGCACGGGCTCGTCGCAGGGGCCGGGTACGCAGACATCGAAGGCGAGATCGCTCGCGGTGAGCGCCCCAAGTCCACCGCGAGATCCGGTCCAGAGCCTGAGGTGGTGAGGTGCGCGACCTGGCGCGAGCACGACAGGATGCTCGTCGCCCGGGTCCAGCAGGCGGTGCGCGATATCGGCACATCGCTCGGGGACGTCGGAGTGCTGTGCGCATCGAGTCGCTCCGTCGCGGCAGCGCACAAGGCGCTCGCGGGCGTCGGCATCCCAACGGTGGATCTCAAGGAATACGCCGGATCAGCGGTGGATGCGGTCCGAGTCGGCACCATCAAGCGTGCCAAGGGGCTCGAGTTCAAGCAGGTGCTCGTCGCTTCGGTGAGGCTGTCTCTGCTCGAGGGCGAGCCTCCGTCCGAGGACGATGCTGCTGCGCGCGAGGCGTGGGAGCTCGCCAGGCGGGAACTGTACGTGGCTTTGACCCGGGCACGGGATGGCCTCTGGGTCGGGGTCGTGGCGCGGTGATGGGCGAGGTAGGTGTTGTCGGGCCGTTCGTGACTGGCGTATGGACGGGCGTTCAGCCTCTACTGCCGTGGCTCATACCGCTGCTCGCTATCGTCGCCGTGCTTCGCTTTCCGATGCTAGGCCGTGGGCCGAATTCGTCGAAGCGCGATCCGTGGCGCGGATTCAAGCACGGGGCTTGTGACAGGATCCTGGAGCGGGCGAGCGGACGATGCGAAGGCTCGCTGCTGCTCGCCTGGGGACGATGCAGCAGTCGTGCGGTCGAGGCCGACCACGTCTTCCCGCACTCGAAGGGCGGGCCGACTGTCATCAGCAATGGCCAGGCACTGTGCATGCGATGCAACCGAAGCAAGGGCAACCGGGATCCCCAGTGGTGGTACGTCCTCGGGTTGGAGAAGCGCCGGCGGAGCTACTTCCCCGAAGGCGAGGACGTCCGCGTGCTCGCCGTGATGTCCGATTTCGATGTGCAGGCGCGCGGCCGGGAAGGGAGACATCGCACGTAGCTGGCCACCGCAATGCCAAGTCGCTCGCTCGAGTCCGTCGCTGAAGCCTTCGCGGATCACTGGGGTGCCGTTGCGCTGCGTGGTAGGGGCCGGCAAGACGCGGACGGCCGACGAGCAACGAGTTCCCACGGGGCCAGCCGGTCGAAGCCGTCGCGAATCCCGACAGACTCAGCGGGCCTCGCAACCAAGGCGTCCTTGTTGGCGAGTAGCGAAGTCCCCGCGCCGGCTCACGACTGCCCTACCTCTTTTCAGGCGCCGTGCCACGCACGTCGTGAGCGACGAACCGCTCCCTTGAGTCGGCGAGCTTCGCGCTCGCGGCGGCACCCACGTCGACCCCCAGCACGTCGGCAAGCCGCAACAGGTAGATCAGAACGTCGCTGATCTCCTCTCCTGCCCGCTGCTGACGCTCGGCTGAGGAGAAGGCAGCCACAGCATCGCCCGCGGGAACCCACTGGAACAGCTCAGCCAGCTCGCCGACCTCGCCCACGAGAGCGAGCAGTAGCGACTTGGGGTCATGGAACTGCTCCCAGTCGCGCTCCTGGGCGAATGCCCTGATGTCAACGGTGAGTCCGGAGATCGAGTCGGTCGAAGAAGACATGCGACGACTCTCCCACGCGAAACCTATCCGAGCCCAGACGAAGCGCTAGTGTCATTCTCACAAGCGCAATGACAGGCTTTCGCACCTGCGGATATGCCTCCCGCGCAGCATCTCGCTGCCCAGGAGTCTCATGCAGGTCGTTCGCCACAGTGCCAGGTCGCTCGCCGCCGCCGCGGCAGGTGACTTCTCCATCGTGGAGGAGGCGCTCGCAGACATGCTCGTGTTCCACGGTCTCGGTGCGCCGAGCGCCAACGAGCGAGCATCGTGGCGGAACAGCATCCCGCATCTCGCTCACGTCCTGGACGATGCGGGCCTCGGCGACGTCGAGGTGCTGCTCGAGCACCGGCTGCCTCTGACGAGCAAACGCGCCGACGTCGTCCTGGCGGGTATCCACCCGGCGACGGGCGAGAGCTCGTACGTTGTTGTCGAACTGAAGCAATGGAGCAAGGCGAAGCGTCACGAGGACGCCGAGAACCTTGTCGAGGTCGAGGGCGTGGCCTACAACCCAGTGCTACACCCATCTCTCCAGGTCGGGGAGTACGCGCGCTACTACCGCGATTTCCTCCGCGCGCTCGCGTCTCGTCCGGGCGCGCTCGTCGGCGTCGCCTACCTTCACAACGCTGACGATGCCGGGGTCGCCGATCTGTGGGCCGTCGCCCCGTCCGAGGAGGGCCGGATGTTCACCGGTCAGCGGCGTGGGGAGTTCGTGGACTTCCTCAAGAGTCGACTCGCTCCCCATAGCGGAGCGGGTGCTGCAGACGAGTTCCTCGCTTCCGCGGTCGCACCGTCGAAGCAGTTGCTCAAAGTCGCCGCCGCAGAGATCCGTGACCGCGAGCAGTTCGTGCTCCTCGACGAGCAGCGCGTCGCCTACGAACTGGTGATGCGCGCCGTCGAGTCCGCCCGTGCCTCCGACTCGAAGGAGGTCGTGATCGTCAGCGGCGGACCCGGCTCGGGCAAGAGCGTGATCGCGCTGTCGCTGCTCGGTGAGCTCGCCCGCCAGGGCCGTACCGCGCTGCACGCGACCGGATCGAGGTCGTTCACCCAGACGCTGCGCAAAGTCGCTGGCAAGGGTTCGACCTCGACGCAGAGCCTGTTCAAGTACTTCAACAGCTTCATGGAGGCCGAACGCAACGGTCTCGATGTGCTCGTGCTGGACGAGGCTCACCGCATCCGCGAGAAGTCGGTCGACCGGTACACGCCCCGTGCGCTCGCGGAACGCGCCCGACCCCAGGTGGAGGAGCTCCTTGACGCCGCGCGCGTGCCCGTGTTCCTGCTCGACGAGCATCAGGTGGTGAAGCCTGGCGAGCTCGGCACCGTGGTTGACATCCGCGCACACGCTGCCGCACGTGGCCTGGCCGTTCGACAGATCGATCTCAACGCGCAGTACCGCTCAGGAGGGAGCGCGGCCTACATCGACTGGGTGCTGCGGCTGCTCGGCCTCGCTGGCGACAGGCCCGTCGGTTGGAATGACGAGGAGACGTTCTCCGTCGAGGTCGCCGACTCGGTGTTCGACCTCGAAAGGCGTCTACAGGAGAAGCAGTCGCAGGGCTATTCGGCCCGGATGACGGCTGGCTTCTGCTGGCCGTGGTCCGACGCGAAGGATGGGGCGCTTGTGCCGGACGTCGTTGTTGGCGAGTGGCGTCGCCCATGGAATTCCAAGGCGACCCGCAAGCTCGGCACCATCCCGCCCTCCGCGCTGTGGGCAACCGAGCCTGGCGGCTTCGGCCAGGTCGGCTGCGTCTACACCGCGCAGGGATTCGAGTACGACTGGAACGGGCTGATCATCGGCCCCGACCTCGTCGTGCGGGAGGGGCGGTTCGTGAGCCGTCGAGAGTTCAACAGGGACCCCGCATTCAAGAGCCGCAAGCAGGTCAGCGACGAGGCGTTTGACCGGAACGTGCGCAACGTCTACAAGGTCCTGCTCACGCGCGGCATGGTCGGCACGGTCCTCTACTCGACCGACGAGGGGACGCAGGAGTTCCTGCGAGGGCTCCTCGAGTAGACCAACCGCCATGTGGTCGTCTCGCTTCGCGGCTCCGGAAACGTGGTCATGGCATCGTCCAACTCATCGTGCCTGCGCTGCGGCCCGCTCGTACGAGGCGGCCATCGCTGTGTTGGAGACTGCGCACTCGGAGCATCCCCGCGATTCGGAGATCGCGCGCGACCTCTGGCGCGCACTTCTAGCCGCGGCGGAGAACCGAGAAGGCTGCTTCGGCAGGTTCTCCCGCCGTCGCCATGCCCGCCGACTCGCGAAGCTCTCGACCGAGATCGCAGCCAACCGCATCGTCCCTGTCGACGAGGCCTACGACGTCGTCGCCGTCTCGCGCCACGTCCTCGACACCTCATGAACAACCCACACCCCACCATTGGCACTCAGGCGCGCCTTCCCTAGGGTGGTGCCCGTGAATGGAACCGGACCAGCACAGCCCAGCCAGCCGACGCGTCGTCCCTTCGCGGCGCCCAAGCAGAACAAGCCGTGGGGGATAGGGCTCTCGATCTTCGGGGGGCTGAGCCTCCTGTCGGCGCTGTACTCGCTCGTCGACCTGATCTCGGGCGAGCCCGCGTCGAACCCGCTGGTGATGATCGTGGTCGGCGGCGCATGCCTCGGTGCCGGCATCTACCTGCTGCGAGGTCCCGGCGACGGCACCAAGGCGAAGCGTCGCCAGCCCGCCGGTGGGCAGAATCCCGCTGCAGTCCCCGCGGCGAGCATCGAGCAGGCCTCGGCCGCACTCGCGGCGGCCACCGCAGGCGGGCCCGCCCTCGTCGCCTACCGCAACCTCGACGCGACGGTCCGCCAGTTCGCGCCTGAGGACGCGGCTGCCGTGCGAGAGGCGGAGATCGCGCGCATCGGCTTCGACTCGTCCAGCATCGGCTCCGAGCGCCTTGGCTACGTCGCCTCGCTCGAGGGCGGCTCCGTCGAGATCTTCCGCGACTACGTCGTGCTGGGGCAGAGGGCCCACAACTTCGACGCCGCCACGCACGGCGACGTCTTCACCGGCGGCGCCATCCAGATGAGCACGATCATCAAGGACCGCGACGGCCGCAAGAAGGTCAGCCAGCGCGAGAACGATATGCGCACCGCGCAGTTCCAGCTCGCGAGCGCCGACTGGTCCCTCAGCACGCCGATCCACCCGGATCAGGCCAACGAGGCGCGCGCCCTACTCGGCCGGCTCACCGCGCACCTGTCCAGCCGCGCCGGCAAGCCCGTCACGCGGTCCGACATCCGCGAGATGGTCGACTCGATCCTCGCGAACACGAGCCAGCCCGCCGCCGACCGCATCCGGCAGCTCGACGCTCTGCGTTACGAGCGGCTGCTCACCGACGACGAGTTCGCGCAGGCCAAGAACTCGATCCTCGACATCTGATCGGAGCCGGCGCCCGAAAGGCGTGCACCCGACCCCTCCGCAGAGTGTGGAACATGTCACACCCCACGCAGTACCCTTGAGGCAGTCAGTGTCAAGGAGGCGGTCATGGCGGTCGATAACGCATCCACGGCAGGGGTCGTGTACTTCCACGGCCCCGAGCCCGTCTTCGCCGACCACCACGACTACCGCGAGGAGAGGGCCTACATGGCGACTCTGGCCGACACTGAGATCCTCGACGTCCCGACCGACCGCGGCGTGCACGCGTCCGTGACCTTGCTCGGCAAGAAGAAGACGCGCGCGCAGGTCGCCGCCGAGGCGACCCATCGCTCGATCGCGTACGCGACTCTCGCCGCGCTCGAGGTCCGCGCCGCGCGCGGCTGAGCCGCCTGTCGCGGGCTGGGGTCACTGCTCGGCCGCGTCGTCCCAGAGCTCCCCGTAGATGTCGGTCGCGGTCCCGGCTCCGTCGAGCGCCTCAAGGACGTACTCGTCGTCGTAGGGATACGCGACCCATTCGTTGGTGATGAGCCCCTCGTCGTTGTACGAGTCGACGGAGATGCCGATGAGCTCGAACGGATTGCCGATGCCGTTGGTGCCGCGCCAGATCCAGAGCGTTCCTGCCTCGGACCCGTCCGCGTCGACCCACTGGTGAATGGACTCCACCTCGGACGTGGCGTCCTGGTAGAGCGTGTAGTACCAGGCGTCGCGGTAGTCGACGGCGCCGTAGACGTCGTCGTCCATGACGGCGTCCTCGGTGGCGAACGTCCCGAGCAGGTCTGCCACCTGCGCGGGCGTTCCGTAGGACGTGTGGTCGGTCAGGATCTCCTCGAGCTCGGCCTTCTTCTCGACGACAAGGTCATGCCGCGCGTCGATCGTGTCGAGCTCGGCCTGCAGCGCGTCTCTCTCTGAGGTGACCTGCGCGAGCTCCTCCTCCAGATCCGCTGATCCGGAGCTGCATCCCGCGAGTGCGAGGATGCAGATTCCTGCGGCGACGATGGGCGTCGCCGTCCTTCCCTCAGCCATGACGCACCTCCTCCTCTAGCCACGGTCCGGAGGTGTCCGGGTCCACGGGCGGAAGGGGCTCTCTGCGTCTGAGACTGCCCCTTCAGGATACCTCCGGTTCGGGTGCGTCGCCCCTGCAAAAGGGACGATGCGGCAGTCGCGAAGCACTCAGGGCTAGCCGGCACTTGACGACCGTCAAACACGGTCCTAGCGTCTGTGGTGGAGGCACGTCACAGGCGACTGCACCCTTCCCTTCCCCGGGGGCACGGCCAGCGCTGCCGTGCCGCCACGCGCCACACGAAGTGCGCGGGCGCCGGGCTCGCGCACACCTACGGAAGGGGAATGCCGTGACCGCTGGAAAGATCGCCAAGGTCGTCGAGGTCCACCGCAACGGCCGCGCCATCGTCGAGATCGGCAGCGAGCGTCAGGAGGTGCTCGAGATGACCGTCTCCGACGACGACATCACGCCGGGGGACTGGGTCATCGTCCGCGCGGGCTTCGCGCTCGAGCGCCTCACCGACAAGGAGGTCAAGGAGCTCCAGGCGCAGCACAAGACCGAGATCACTGCCTGACACCGGCAGTGCATGTCGATGCCCCGGGCGCGCTCGCGTCCGGGCATCGGCGTGTCCCGGTGGCCCCGAGTGTTGGCGAGGCCTAGCGTGGTGTGTGACAGATGTCACACGTGCGCCGTATAGTTCACCACAGTTGAAGTTGCACTGGGTGCGAGATTGCACGAAGTGCGAGGACTGGGGGCGGAAGAATGCAGATCGGCGGAGACGCGAGCAGCCTGGATCTCTGGCGCAAGGCCGTGGCCGACCACCAGGACGATGCGGCACTCAAGCTGGGTCTCGCGCGCGCCCTGGTCTCGCATTCGATCCGCGCCACGTGCTCGGGCGGTGACGGGGCCGACCTGCTCGCCGAGTGCGCCTTCACCCTGTGCGCGATCGACGACCTCGAGGCGCTGACCGATCCCGAGGCGCTCCTGTTCGCCGGCACCGCGGCGGGCTGCGCGAGCGGGCTCGTCACCGCGGGCCGTCCGCGCCTCGCGCTCGGTGTCCTTGCTCCCGCGGCCCACGTGCTGGACTCGCGCCCGGATCTCGCGGGCATCCCGACGCCGCAGGCCAAGCCTCAGCTGCCCGGGACCTCCGAGGCCAACGACGCAAGCGAGGCGAAGGGTCGCGCGCTCGCGGCCTCCGCCCGCCGCTCCGAGGCCTCGCAGAAGTTCCAGTCCTTCACGCCGTACAGCCCCGAGGACGTCGCGCCCGGTTCCGTCTTCTCGACGCCGTGGCCGCTTCCGCCTGTGTCGTGGCACTACCTGCGGGCCTCCGTCGGCGTCGCGATGGGCTGCGGTCTCGCCGCCGTCGGCGAGACCGAGAAGGCGATCGCCGTCCACAGCGACGCGATGCTCACGTGCTTCGCTGGCGCGCCCTATGACTACGCGCGCACCGTCAGCCTGTCGGCCACGATCGGCCGCCGACTCGAGCAGCTTCTTGCGCCAAGCGCGCCTCACGGGCGCGCGACCAGCCGCTAGAGAATCGGACATTGATGGACATGTCACCCAATTTCCGGGTGATTTTGCCCTGAGGTGTGGCCTTCGTCACACGAAGCCTTTAGTTTGGCACCCAGGGACGCCTCGGGGGAGCGGCGTCAATTCTGGGGGAGTTTTCGCATGCAGTACACCAGGGGTTTGATCAGTCCAGGGGCCTGGCGCGCCGCGCTCGACGAGAAGCCGTCCGACGCCTACACGAAGCTCGGCCTGGCCCAGGCGCTCATCGCGAGAGCGTTCGAGGCCGGGGCGGACGCTGAGGATGGCTGGTTCGAGGCCGAGCTCGCGCTCCTCGCCGAATGCGCGGAGACGCTCGCCTCGATCGAGGGGCTCGAGGACCTGAGCAACTGCGATGCGCTCCACTACGGAGCGGCCGCCGCGCGCTGCGCGTCCCGGCTCGAGGACCTCGGCGACCCGATGCTTGCGATCTCGATCTTGTCGCCGGCGATCGCGATGCTCGACGAGCGCGCGAACCGCGCGGGCTGCGCGCCGTGCGAGTTGTTCCGCGACACGTCGACGAGGTCGGATGGCGCGGCCCAGCCGACCGCGCACGCCCACCGGCCCGACTTCGAGCGGCTCAGCCTGGAGGACACCGAGCCCGGCGAACTGTTCGCCCGCACCTTCCCGCTGCCCGCGGTGTCGTGGCAGTACATGCGGGCGACTCTCGCGGCGGTCAACGGCTCGGCGCTGCTCTCGGCCGGCGACCTGGACCGCGCGCTCACGAGCCTCAGTCACGCGGCGCTCCTCGCGATGGTCGGCGCGCCGCTCGACTACACCCGCACCGCGGACCTGTCGGTCGCGATCGGCCGTCGTCTCGAGGAGGCGCTCGACCTCGAGCGCGCGCTCGAGGGGGACGCCGCCCAGGACTTCTAGACGGGGGGTCGGCGCGCGGGCCAGCAGGCTGAGGGGAGTTGGCCCGCGCGCCCACATTCGTGCAGGGGGTACGCCGTTCTCGCGGGGCGGCACGGGGCTTGGGTCGAGTCCCCGAGGCGAGCCTCGGCGCGAGAATTCTCGATTCCTAGAGAGGTCCCTTCCAGGAGAGACGCACCCCACCCGGACCTTGGTCCCGGGTGTCGAATAGCGGCAGTTCTAGCCTCGCAGAAGAGGCATGTCATGGACGACATCAGGATCCTTCAGCCATCCGGCCTCGACGCCCTTGTCGGTGAGCTGCGCGCGCGTGGCTTCCGAGTCGTCGGGCCGACCCTCCGGGGCGATGCGATCGTCACCGGCGAGATCCGCGCTGTCTCCGACCTGCCGCGGGGCATGGGTGACTCTCAGGACGCCAAGACGTACCGGCTCCGCCCGCGCGACGACGAGGCGTACTTCGGCTTCGCCGCGCCGGCCCAGTCCTCGAAGCCCGTGTTCTTCCCAGCCGAGGAGGTCGTGTGGCGGGGGCGGCGCGACCACGACGATGGTGGTCGTTTCTCCGGTGGTCAATTCACAGTGGAGCGCGACACCCCTGACGCCGCCCCGATCGCGCTCCTGGGCGTGAGGTCCTGCGACCTGCGCGCCGTCCAGATCCAGGACAAGGTGCTCGCGGACCGTGCCCACGTCGACGCTCACTATGTGGGCCGCCGCGACGGCGCGTTCGTCGTCGCCGTGGCGTGCTCGGATCCGGCCGCGAGCTGCTTCTGCGCGTCGATGGGCACCGGGCCTCGCCCCTCCGCGACCAGCCGCGAGACCGGCGAGCCGTCGTACGACCTGCTCCTCACCGAGATCCTCGCCGCGGGCGACCACCACTTCGTGATGGAGATCGGCACGGACCGGGGCAGGGAGGTCGCGGACGAGATCGGATCCTCGATCGGGCACAGCGCCGACAGGGACGACGCGATCGCCGTGACCGACGACGCCGCCGCGCGGCAGTCCCGCGCGATCGACACGACGACCGTCCACGACGTGCTGCGCGCCTCGGCCGAGTCGTCCCGCTGGGAGGACGTCGCGAGCAGGTGCCTCGCGTGCACCAACTGCACGCTCGTGTGCCCCACGTGCTTCTGCACGACCGTGCAAGACGTCTCCGACCTCGCCGGCGACAGCGCCGAGCGCCACCGCGTGTGGGACTCGTGCTTCTCCGAGAGCTTCAGCTACATCCACGGCGGACCCACCCGTGAGTCCACGAAGGCCCGCTACCGCCAATGGATCACCCACAAGCTGTCGTCGTGGGAGGACCAGTTCGGCATGCTCGGCTGCGTCGGATGCGGCCGCTGCATCACGTGGTGCCCTGCGGGCATCGACATCACCGAGGAGGCCGCCGCGCTCGCGCGCATGAGCGGCCTTCCCGCCCCAGCCGCCACCACCTAGGGAGCGGGCATGAGCACGGCAGCAGCCGAGCCACGGATCGCCGACGCGGGCGACCCGATGGTGCCGCGCCGCTTCGCGATCAGCCGCGTCCGCCAGGACACGCGCGACACCTTCACCCTGCTGCTCGACCCCGTCGACGGCGAACCGCTTGCCTTCCGCGCGGGCCAGTTCACGATGCTCCACTCCTTCGGGGTGGGGGAGGTGCCCATCTCCATCTCGGGCGACCCCGCCGCGGCGCTCGCGGAGGGAGGCGCACCGCTCGAGCACACCATCCGCGACGTCGGCGCCGTCACGCACGCGCTCGTCCACGCGAGCCCCGGCACGGAGATCGGGGTCAGGGGCCCCTTCGGGACCTCGTGGGACGTGGACGATGCGGCGGGCGGGGACGTCGTCTTCGTCACCGGCGGCATCGGGCTGGCTCCGCTGCGGCCTGCCATCCTCGACGTGCTCCGCGAGCGCGACCGCTACGGCAAGGTGCTGCTGCTCTACGGCTCCCGCACCCCCGACGACATCCTCTTCGGCCACGAGATGCACCGCTGGGCCGACCTGAACGACGTCAACGTGCAGATGGCGGTCGACAACGCGCCGTACGGCTACACAGGCAAGGTCGGCTTCGTCACCGAGCTCATCGCGCGCGCCGGCTTCAACCCGCGCGCCTCGTGGGCGTTCGTGTGCGGTCCCGAGGTGATGATGCGCTCCGCCGCGTCCGCGCTCGCGGGCCGCGGCGTCCCCGCGTCCCACATCCGGCTGTCGATGGAGCGCTCCATGAAGTGCGGCATCGGGTTGTGCGGCCACTGCCAGCTGCGGGATCTCTTCATCTGCGTCGACGGTCCCGTGCTTGACTACCCGCGACTCGAGCCGCTCATGAGCGTGAGGGAGCTGTGACATGACCACCGCGCCCGAACCCCACGGCGTCACCGAACCACACGCCCACTCCCACGAACACGACGAGGCGGCCGCCGCATCGTCCCGGCCCAAGCTGGCCGTATGGAAGTTCGCGTCGTGCGACGGCTGCCAGCTCAGCCTGCTCAACTGCGAGGACGAGCTGCTCAGCATCGCCGAGGCCGTCCACATCGCGTACTTCCCGGAGGCCACGAGGGCCGTCGTGGAGGGGCCGTACGAGCTAAGCCTGGTCGAGGGGTCGATCACGACTCCCGACGACGTGCGGCGCATCCACGAGATCCGTGCCCAGTCCGGGGTGCTCGTGACGATCGGCGCATGCGCGACCGCGGGAGGCATCCAGGCCCTGCGCAACTGGGCGGACGTCGACGAGTACCGCTCGGTCGTGTACGCCCACCCGGAGTACCTGAAGACGCTCGATACCTCGACGCCGATCGCGAGCCACGTGGACGTCGACTACGAGCTGCGCGGCTGCCCCGTGGACAAGAAGCAGCTGATCGAGGTGCTCGCCGCGTTCCTCAACGGCCGCAAGCCTCGCATTGCGACGTACTCGGTGTGCGTCGAGTGCAAGCTCAAGGGCAACGTGTGCGTGCCCGTCGCGACCGGCCAGCCGTGCCTGGGCCCGGTCACGCAGGCGGGGTGCGGCGCGCTGTGCCCGTCGTACGGGCGCGGCTGCTACGGGTGCTTCGGCCCGCAGGACAGCGCGAATACCGAGTCGCTCACGCGGCAGCTGGTGGAGCTGGGGATGCCCAGCGACGACATCGTCCGGGTGTACCGCACCTTCAACGCCGGCGCCCCCGCGTTCGCCGCGGCCTCCGACGCGGTCGAGGTCGGCGCGACCGTGCGCTCCACCGTCGACCGGGCGCCCGAGCAGGGAGGCGTGCCATGACCCACCAGCTCAAGGACGGCGGCCAGGTCCTCAACGTCGGCATGCTCGCGCGCGTCGAGGGCGAGGGCGGGATGCACATCGAGATCAAGGACCGCCAGGTCGTCGACGTGAAGCTCAACATCTTCGAGCCGCCGCGCTTCTACGAGGGCTTCCTGCGCGGCCGCACGTACACCGAGCCGCCCGACATCACCGCGCGCATCTGCGGCATCTGCCCGGTCGCGTACCAGAGCGCCTCGACCGAGGCGATGGAGAACATCTGCGGCATCGTCACGACCCCCGAGATCCAGCTCATGCGGCGGCTCCTGTACTGCGGCGAGTGGATCGAGTCGCACGCGCTGCACATCTTCATGCTCCACGCGCCCGACTTCCTCGGCTACGAGTCCGTCCTCGAGATGGCCAAGACCTACCCCGACGTCGTGAAGATGGCGCTGCGGCTGAAGAAGGCTGGCAACGACCTCATGGAGCTCGTCGGCGGCCGCGCGATCCACCCCGTCAACGTGAAGGTCGGCGGCTTCTACCGGATGCCGACCGTCGCAGAGCTCGAGGACCTCCGCCCCGACCTCGAGCGGGGAATCGAGGATGCGCTCGCGGCCGTCGAGCTCGTCGCCGGCTTCGACTTCCCCGAGATGGAGCAGGACTACACCTACGTGTCGCTGCGCCACCCCGACTGGTACCCGCTCGAGCGCGGCAACGAGATCGTCGCGACCAACGGCGTGCGCTTCCCCGTGGCGGAGATCCCGCAGCACATCGAGGAGTTCCACGTCGCGCACTCCAACGCGCTGCATGCCCGCTTCGACGGCGGCACGTACTTTGTTGGCCCCCTCGCGCGCTACAGCAACAACTTCGACCAACTGTCGCCGCGCTGCCAGGAGGCCGCCGTGAAGGCGGGCCTCACCGAGACGTGCCGCAACCCGTTCAAGTCGATCATCGTGCGGACCGTCGAGCTCGCGTACGCGTTCGAGGAGGCCGTGCGGATCATCGATCTGTGGCGCGACGGGCACGCACCGTCGGTGCCGATCGCACCCCGCGCGGGAGAGGGCGTCGGCGCGTCCGAGGCGCCCCGCGGCACCATCTGGCACCGCTACTGCATCGACGCTGATGGGGTGATCGAGGACGCGCAGATCGTCCCGCCCACGTCGCAGAACCAGGCCAGCATCGAGGCCGACCTGCGGCTCGCCGCGCAGCAGTGGGTGGACCTCGACGACCACATGCTCACGCATCGCTGCGAGGAGGCCATCCGCAACTACGACCCCTGCATCTCGTGCGCCACGCACTTCCTGGATCTGCGGGTGAAGCGCTCATGAGCGCCGCGACCGCCGACGAGGGCATGCTCGTGATCGGGCTCGGACAGCCCGATCGGGGCGACGACGCCGTCGGACCGGTCGTCGCCGCGCGGGTGCGCGAGCTCGCGGGCGACAGCGTCACGGTCCTCACGCGGGAGGACCCCACCGCCCTGGTCCAGGCCTGGGACGGGTACCGCGTCGCGGTGCTCATCGACGCGGTCCTCACGGGCGCCGACCCCGGCACTCTCACCGTGAGGAAGGCGGGCCGCGATGCGGAGACACTGCCGACGCACGCCTTCACCGCCGCCGGCCGGGGCGGGAGCCACGCGTTCGGCGTCGCGGGCGCGGTCGAGCTGTCGCGCACGCTCGGCACGCTGCCGGAGCAGCTCGCGATCGTTGGCATCGAAGCGGAGACCTTCGACCACGGTCCGATGTCGGACGCGGTCGTCGCGTGCGTGGACGATGCGGTCGCCACGGTGATCGCGACGCTCGCGCGGGCCGTGGGCGAGCTCAAGGACACGGAGGCCGGGACATGTGCCTAGGGTCGATCGGTCAGGTCGTCGCGGTGCGCGCCGGGGGCGCCGTCGTCGTCGAGGCCGAGGGGCGCGCCTTCGACGCCGCGAACCTGACGCCGGGCGAGGTGCCTCTCCACAGCGGGGACTGGGTGATCGTCCACTCCGGATTCGTCCTGGGTACTCTGTCGGAGGCCGAGGCACTCGATGCCCTGGCCATTCGCGCGGCGGAGCCGGCGCCGCCGCGGGGGCGCCCGCATGCGGTGCCCGCGCTCGATCCCCGGGAGGCGCGATCATGAATCCCACTCGCAGCCGCGGCCTCACGCTCGCGGCAGTCACCGCCTGCATTTCGGGCGTCGCGATCTTCCTGAACTCCCACGGTGTGGCGGCGTATGGAGATCCTGCGGCGTACACGACCGCGAAGAACGCGATGGCGGCACTGATCATCGCCGTGGTGTTCCTCGTCGCGCGGCGCGCGGCGGGCCCCGACGCGGTCTCCGTCACCCGACCCGCGCGCGCCCTCCAGTGGTGGGGCCTCGCGTACGTCGCCGTGCTCGGCGGCGCGGTGCCCTTCGTGCTGTTCTTCCGCGGGCTCGTGACGACGGAGTCCACGCAGGCGTCGTTCCTTCACAAGATGCTCATCGTGGGGGTCGCCCTGCTCGCGGTGCCGCTGCTCAAGGAGCGCTTCACCGCGTGGCATCTCGCCGCGATCGCGCTGCTTGTGGTCGGCCAGGTCGGGCTCGCGGGACCCCTCGGGCTCCTCGCCGACACCGGGACCATGCTGGTCGGCGCGGCGACCCTGCTGTGGGCCGTCGAGGTCGTCGTCGCCAAGCGGCTGCTCGCGGACGTGACCCCGTGGACGGTCTCCCTCGTGCGCATGGCGGGCGGCTCGGCCGCGCTCCTCGCGTGGGCCGTCGCGACCGGCTCGCTCGCGACGGTCATGCCGAGCACCGCGGAGCAGTGGGGGTGGGTGCTCGCCACCGGGCTGCTGCTCGCCGGCTACGTCCTCACGTGGCACCAGGCGCTCATGCGCGCTCCTGCGATCGACGTCACCGCCGTGCTGGTCCTCGGCGCGCTCGTCACCGCGCTGCTCGCCACGATCCTCGACGGCGCGGTGCTCGCCCCGCAGGCGCCGTGGCTCGCCGCGATCCTTACCGGCGCCGCGCTCATCTGGGGAGCGCCGCGCCCCCAGAGTCCCGCGGACGCCGAGACCCAGGGAGCGCACGCATGACATGACCGCCGTCGCGCGCAGGCCCGCACCGCAGGCCACGCCCGCCGCCTACGACACCGAGGCAGACGGCGCGGTCCTGTTCGGCCGCTACGCCTTCCCGCCCAACGAGCGCGGGTACTGCGGACCCGACCGCGCCGGCGAGCTGCTCGAGCGTGTCAGCGTCGGAGCGTCCGGCCGCGCGCTCGAGGAGGTCGCGCGCGGCTTCGAGGGGGCCTGGCCCTACCTCGAGCACCTCGGCCAGTGCCTCGGCCGCGCGCCGCTCGACCCGGTCGTGGTGCGCACCTACTGGCTCGGCGGCCGCGCGCTCGCGCGCTGCGGCGGGCGTGCCTTCGCCGACTCTCTCGAGGTGCGTTTCCGGCCGCGGCTCACGCGGATCGACTTCGAGCGGCTCGCGGCGGCGGTCGGCCACGGCGCCACCCCGCATCACAGCTTCCACGTGTTCGGCGTCTACCCCTGGGTCGGGCTGCTCCGCGGTGGCGCGGGCGAGGCTCCGCTGGAGGTGCTCGACCGCTGCCGCATCAGCTGGGGGCGGGTGGTCGAACTCCGAGGCGACACCGCCGACGTCCTCATCCCTCGGCTCGCGTGGGACGGCCGACGCCTCACGCTCGGCGCGCCTCGCCTCGAGCCCATGCGCATGCGGCGCGGCGAGCACGCGCTCGCCCGGCCGTTCGCGGTCGGCGACTGGGTGTCCCTGCACTGGGACTGGGTGTGCGACAGGCTCGCGCCCGCCGACCTGCGAGACCTGCGACAGTCCACCGCCCACGAGCTGGCGGCGGTCGATTCGTGCGCCTACTCGGCACCCGCCGCGGTGCTCGCGTGAGGCGCCCGCCAGAGAGGAGAGAGTCATGCACATGCCGGATGGAGTCCTGGACCCGGTGACGCTGAGCGTCGCGAGTGCCGTGTCGGTCGGAGCGATCGCCTGGTCGGCCCGAGAGCTCAGACGCGGCGACGTCCGCTGGGGCTTGGCCGCCGGGGGAGCGGGCCTCGTGCTCGTCGCCCATCTGGCCGATGTGCCGCTCTACGGTCCGTACTCCGCGCACGTCATCGGCGGCACGCTGCTCGCCGCGGCGCTCGGCCCGTGGATGGCGATGCTCACGATGGCGGTCGCGCTCGCGCTTGAGGCCCTCGCCTGGGGCGACGGCGGCGTCGCGGCGCTCGGGGTGAACTTCGTCGTGATGGGGGCGGCCGGCGTGCTCGCCGGCTGGGGCGTCTATCGCGCGGTGCTGACGATGGTCGCCCGACGGCGCGGACCAGGCGCGGACGATGCGACGTCGTGGTGGCGCGTGCCCGCGGCAGCGGCGGGGGCGTGGGTGAGCGTGATGGCGTCGGCGCTGACCCTGGCGGTGCTGTCGATCGTCGGCGGCGTCACCGGGATCGTGCTGCGCGAGGTCGTGGCGCCGCACGCCGCGTGGGGGCTGCTCGAAGCCGCCGCGTCCGCATTGATCGTCGCCGCGGGCGTGGCGGTGACGAGGGCGCTGCGGGCCCGCCGCGTCGGCTCGATCGTCGAGGAGTCACTCGCCTCGCGGGCGTGACAGCACCCGGCTGGAGCCGTCCGCGGACTTGACCACGTCGAGCTTCGCCGGGATCGCCTCCTTCATCGTCTCGACGTGGGAGATGAGCCCGACGGTGCGGCCCTGGTCGCGCAGGTCCTCGAGCGTCGCCATCGCGACCTCGAGGGTCTCCTCGTCGAGCGAGCCGAAGCCCTCATCGATGAACAGCGTGTCGAGCTGGATGCCTCCGGCCTCGGCCGAGACCGTCTCGGCGAGCCCGAGCGCGAGCGACAGCGACGCGAGGAACGTCTCGCCTCCCGACAGCGACTGCGTCGCGCGCGTGCGGCCGGTGTGCGCGTCCTCGATCGACAGTGCGAGGCCCGCCTCCTTGTTGCGGTACTGCGCGGAGTCGTCGAGCGCGAGGCGGTACTGACCGGACGACATCACGAGGAGCCGCGCGTTCGCGGCGGCGACGATCCGTTCGAGCTTCGACGCGAGCACGAATGACTCGAGCCGCAGGCGCCGGTCGTTCGGAGGCTTGCCCTCGAGCGCGTCCGCGAGAGTGGCGATCGTGTCGCGCTCGGCGCGCGCGGCGACGCTCGACCGGCCCAGCTCCTCGTACTCCGCGCGCAGGCTCTCGAACTGCTGCGCGCGGTCCCGCGACGCGGTGGCCTCCTCTACCGCGGCGTCGCGCGCGAGCACGGCCGCGGCCTCTGTCGCCGCGAGGGCGTCGAGGTCCGCCGCGTCCTCCGGCAGCTCGCGATCGGACAGTTCCGCGACGACCGCCCTCGCGGACGCGAGCCGCTCCCGGTGCGTCGTGACGGCGTGCTCGAGCTCGCCGAGCGAGTCCCGGGGCAATTCGGCGTCGGAGGCCGCCTCGACCGAGTCGAACCCTGCCGCGGCGAGCTCCGTCTCGAGCGCTCCCTGCGCCTTCGCTACCGCCTCACGCGACGAGACGGCGGACTGCATCGCGGTCCCGACGCGCTCGAGCAGCGCGACCGCTCGGTCGAGCGCCGACGCGTACGCGGCGACGCTGTCGTAGCCGTCGGGTCGGTCGGCCGCGTGTGCGCGCGCCGCGTCTAGAGCGGCGTCGGCACGGGTCTGCGCCTCGCGGGCCTCGGTCAGCGCGTTCGCGTGCGCGGCCAGCTCTTCCGCGAGCCCGACCCTGACCGTCTCGAGCGACTCGAGCGCGGCACGCAGGCGGTCGCGCTCGGCGGTCGCCTCGAGCGCGGCGTCCCGTGCCGTCTGTGCGGCCTCGAGCGCCTCTGCGGCATCTTCAGCGCTGCCCTCGCCCGCGGACTGCGCGGCGGCGGCGATCCTCTTGTCGTGCTCGACCCGTTCCGCGCGGGCGCCCTCGAGGGCGGTCGCGGCGGCCTGCGCGGCCTCGTAGGCGGCGTCCACCTCCTCGTCCGTGACGTGGTCGTCCGTCGGCTGGGCGGGCGAGGGGTGATCGAGCGAGCCGCACACGGGGCACGACTCGCCGTCCACGAGCGCCTCGGCGAGGTGCGCCGACTGCGAGGCGAGGCGCCTGCGCACGAGCGCCGCGTGGTGTTCGTGGCGCTCCGCGGAGGTGTCGGCCGCTTCGGCCTCGCGCAGACGGATCGGTCCCGCCCGCTCCTCGAGCCGCGACACGAGCGTGTGCGCCGCGACGGCGGCGGTCGCGCGCACCACCTCGGCCTCTAGGTCGTCGGCTCGCGCCGCGGCCGTCGTCGCGATCTCCAGGTCTGCGCGCAGCGACTGCTCCTGCGCGGGCAGCGCGTCGAGCCCTTCCTGCGTCGCGACCTGCGCTGCGGCGGCGGCGACGACCGCCGTGGCGCAGGCCTCGGATGCGGCCGCGAGGCGCGGCAGCGCGCGTTCGGACTCGAGCGCGTCCTTGAGCGAGCCCCTCTCTGCGGTCAGCGCGCTCGCGCGTCCGTCGAGGGCCTCCGGCGCCGCCTCGGCCAGGTGTCCCTCGGGCCACGCGAGCGCACGGCTCGGATCCGATTCCGCGGCGGCCAGGACTGTGGCGAGTGCGGCCCGCGCCGACGACTCCTCGCGCTCGGCCTCCAGCAGCGTCCTGCGGGGTCCGGCGACGGGGACCGCGCGGCGCGCGAGAGCGAGCCGTGCCTCACGCTCCGCCTGGGCCTCGGCGTCCGTCTCGAGCTCGGCCTGCGTGTCGCGTGCGCGGTTCAGGCGCACGCGTGCCTCCTCGTCCGACCGTGCCTTCGACAGTGCCGCGGTCGCCGACTCGGCCGCATCGACCGCCGCGGACCGGGTCTCGCCGGCGAGGCGCGCGGCCTCGGTCAGCGCGTCGGACTGCACCGACAGGAACTGCTCGCGGTCCGAGGCGGCGGGCGTCTCGAGCCCCACGAGGGCCGCCGCACGCGCGGCGAGCGAGGCGAGGCCCGCGTCGGCCGACTCGACCTTCCTGGACGCCTCCTTCGCGCGCTCGCGCATCCTCGCCTCGAGGTCCTCGAAACGCTGGGTGCCGAACAGGGAGCGCAGCAGCTTGCGGCGCTCCTGCGTGTCCGCCTTGAGGAACTCCGCGAACCGGCCCTGCGCGAGCAGGATCACCTGGAGGAACTGGTCGCTCGTGAGCGGGACCGTGGTCGCGACGTGCTCCGCGACCTCGCGCGGCATCGTCGCGATCGGTTCCGGTTCGCCCTCGCCCACCCGGTAGAGCGAGGCGGTCGCCTTCTCCGTGGTCACGCCGTCGCCGCGGCGCTTGGTGCGCTCGTAGGCGGGCGAGCGCACGACCCTGTAGCGCTGCCCGTGCAGCTCGTACTCGAGCGTCACCGTCGTCGGCTCGTCGGGTCCGCAGAAGTCGGAGCGGACGGACTTGTCCGTGCCCTCATAGCGCGGCACCTTGTCGTACAGCGCGAAGCAGATGGCGTCGAGGATCGTGCTCTTGCCCGCGCCCGTGCGGCCCGAGATGACGAACAGCCCCTCGGCGTCGAACTGCGTGAAGTCGATCGTCTGGCGCGCGCGGAAGGGCCCGAAGCCCTCCGCCTCGAGGCTGAGGATCCTCATCGGAGCGACTCCTTGGCGTCGATCGCCTCGAGAGCCTCGTGCAGCAGGGCGGTCTCCTCCGCCGTCGGGCCCTGACCGTTGCGCACGAACGCGAGGAACTCATCGATCACCAGGGAGTCCGACTTGCCCTCGACTCGCGTCGCATACGTCGCCTCGCCATGGTCATGCCTCGTTGCGGGACGATGCGCCAGGGTCACCGCGTGCGGGTAGCGCGTCTGAAGCCTCCGCATCGCCTCGCGGGGGAGTTGGTCGTCCGTGAGGATCGCCTCGACCCAGGCGTCGACGGCCTCGGGATGGGCGTCCTCGGTCAGGAGCTCGTCGAGGGTGCCCTCGATCCTGACCGCCGCGCGTGGAGTGGGCAGCTCGAGCCACTCGACCAACGCGAGGCCTGCCTGGTCCAGTTCCACGAGCCAGACACCCTTGGCGCTCGAGCGCTCGCCGAAGCTGAACCGCAGGGGGGCGCCGCTGTAGCGGACGCTCTCGCTCAGCGTCTGGCGGCCGTGGATGTGCCCCAGGGCGACATAGTCGACACCGGCGAAGACCTCGATCGGCACGAGGTTCAGGCCTCCGCGCGTGATGTCGCGCTCCTCGGTCCGCCCGGAGTCCTCCGTCGTCGCCTCCACTCCGGCGGCGAAGCAGTGGCTCGCGACCACCGTGCGCAAGGTGGGGGAGCCGGCCCGCCTGGCCGTCGCATCGTCCCTGACCAGGCCCATCGCGAACGAGAGCGCGTGCTCGTGCGTGGATCCCGTGAAGTCGGCGAACGTGGCGCGCAGGAACTCGGGGTGGATGTACGGCAGGCCGTAGATCGCTACCGGGCCGTGCGCATCCTCGAGCAGCACCGGCTCCGCGAGCCTCGCGAGGTCGGTGCGGATGTGGACGCCGCCGAAGGCCGCGAATCCGGCCATGTGGCCCAGGCGCGCGGGCCCGTCGTGATTGCCCGACGTGAGCACGACCTCGGCGCCCGCGGCACGGATCTCCGCGATCACGCGGTTGAGCATCGTGAACGCCTCCGCCTTGGGAGTGGAGGAGTCGAACACGTCTCCGGCGACGACGACCGCGTCCACGCCGTGCTCCGTCACCTGGGCGACCAGGGCCGACAGGACGAGCTCGAGATGCGCATCCGTGCTGTGCCCGTGGAAGGTGCGTCCGAGGTGCCAGTCCGACGTGTGGATCACTCGCATGGCCCGAGGCTATCCGGGAGCCCTGACATGCGCGGGCAGGCGCGGAGAGCGTCGGCTCACTGGCACGGCGTACCGCTCAGCGTTTGCGAAGTTGGACAAACGGAGTGACCATCGAAATTGGTGACATAAGTGACGTAAGTGACGTCAGTGGGAGGAGGGACCCCTTCAAGGGTCCGTATCTCGCACACAAGCGTGACGATCCAGGGGGTGAACGCATGCGTCGCAAGGTGCTCGTTGCGGCTGGCGCAGCCGCCGCGCTCCTCATCGCGCCCATCGCCGTCGCCGCGACGGTCGACACCGTGCAGGCTCCGAACGTCAACGTCAATGCGGCCTGCGGCACCGACTACCACCTCGACGTGACCTACAACGAGGACCCGACCCCGGGCTACTGGGTGCTCCACGCGACGGTCGTCGGCTCCGACGGTGTACCGATGACCTTCGACATGGTCGACACCGACGGCGACCTCATGGGGATGCATGTGTTCATCCCCGCGGCCGACCTGCCTGACGAGGGGTATGACTACACGGTCGACGCGACCTTCGTCGAGCTGGACTCCGAGGGCAACTACGTCGACGAGGTCGAGTTCCCGTCGGTATACGACGGCATCTGGTGCGGCGGTGCGAGCTCGCCCGAGCAGACCCCGACCGTCACCGTGACCGTCACCGCGACCGCGACGGTCACCGCGACGGCGACCGCGACCGAGACGGCAACTGCCACCGCGACGGCCACCGTCACCGCGACCGAGACCGCCACTGAGACGGCGACCGCAACGGCAACGGAGACGGTGACGGAGAAGGCCACCGAGACGGCCACCGCCACGGCTACCGAGACGGCGACCGAGACGGCGACCGCCACGGAGACGGCGACGGAGACCGCGACGGCCACCGCGACAAAGACTGTGACGGCTACAGCGACGGAGACGGTGACCGCGACGCCGCCGACGGTGACGGTGTCTGCCTCGCCCGCGCCCGTCGTGACGGTGACCGAGACGGCGACTCAGACCGCCACCGCGACGGAGACCGCCACGGAGACGGCGACGAAGACAGCCACCGCGACCGCGACGGAGACGGTCACTGCGACGCCGCCGACGGTGACGGTGACGGCCTCGCCCGCGCCCGTCGTGACGGTGACCGAGACGGCGACGAATACCGTGACCGCCACGGAGACCGTCACCAAGCCGGCGGTGACCGTCACCGCCGAGCCCGCGCCCGTCGTGACCGTCACCGCGACCGTGGTCGCGAGCCCGAACGCCGTGGTGACGATCACCGAGATCGAATCCAAGCCGGCAGTCACCATCACGGAGACCGAGTCCAAGCCTGCGGTGACGGTCACCGAGACGGAGTCCAAGCCTGCCGTGACCTTCACGCTGACCCAGTCCGCGAAGCCGGCCGTCACGATCACGGAGACCGAGCCCTGCCCGTGCCTCACCGGATCCGCGCTTCCCACCGGCGACTCGACCACGACAGGTGGCGGCGTGGACCCCGACTCGACGACGGAACCGACCTCGGACCAGCTGCCCGCGGCTGACAGCGCCGACGCGGTGGCGGCCAACCCGAACTACGTCGGCTGACGGGGCGCGCCGAGGCTGACCCACGGCAGATCCGTCGCATGTCCGAGGTCGCCGCGGCGCGCCGACGACGCCCGACGTTGAGGCTCGCGCGCGCATCGTGCACAATGGGCGACGCAGCGCATCAAACGAAGCCTCGGATCCGCCGCACCCGGCTCGACCAGCCGGAATGCGAAGTGGAAGTTGCCTGCGACAGCCCGTCGACCCCGCGTCGACGGCCGCCCGATGCCGGGCTCAGCCGTCGCCGCACCGAGGAGAACAATGAGCAAGCTCATCCAGACCACCACCGCCGGCTCGCTGCCGCGCACCAAGAAGCTCGCCGAGGCGAACGCCGCGCGCCCCGTGTCCGAGGACGGCTTCACCTTTGAGACCAACGACGAGTTCGAGTCCCTCCTGCAGGAGGCCGTCACGGACGTCGTGAAGCAGCAGGTCGAGGCCGGCATCGACATCGTCGGCGATGGCGAGTTCGGCAAGGCGATGTCGCCGGGTCACGACTTCGGCGCCTGGTGGTCGTACTCGTTCCAGCGCACCGGGGGCCTGTCGCTCCCGCCGAAGGACGCCCCGATGCCCGAGCCGGTCCGCTCGAGCCCCGGCAACGTGCGCCTCACGTCGATGAACGACCGTCGCGACTGGACGAAGTTCGCCGAGGCCTACTTCGACCCGACGTCGGGCGTGCTGCTCGGCGACGTCCCCTACTGGCCCGAGACCTCCGGCCCGCTGACCTACCGCGGCCACGACCTGGTGTCGGCCGACGTCCGTCACCTGCGCTCGGCGCTCGACGCCAACGGCCTCGAGGACGGCTTCATCACCGCGCTCGCTCCCGGCTCCGCCGCGCGCATCGGCAACTCGTTCTACAAGACCGAGGAGGAGCACATCTGGGCGTGGGCCGACGTGCTCCGCGAGGAGTACAAGGCGATCGTCGACGCGGGCTTCACCCTGCAGATCGACGACCCCTCGCTCGCCGAGTCGTGGGACCAGATCAACCCCGAGCCGTCGGTCGCCGACTACCGGGCCTTCATCCAGACCCGCATCGACGCGATCAACCACGCGATCGAGGGCCTGCCCGAGGACAAGGTGCGCCTGCACCTGTGCTGGGGCTCGTGGCACGGTCCGCACACGACGGACCTCGAGTTCGCGCACATCGCGGACAAGATGCTCGAGGTGAACGCGGGCGAGTACTCGTTCGAGGCCGCGAACGCGCGTCACGAGCACGAGTGGAAGGTCTGGAAGGACGTCCAGCTCCCCGAGGGCAAGAAGATCGTCCCCGGCATCGTCGGCCACTCGACCAACGTCGTCGAGCACCCCGACCTGGTCGCCGAGCGCATCCTCCGCTTCGCCGAGCTCGTCGGACCGGAGAACGTCATCGCGGCGACGGACTGCGGCCTCGGCGGCCGCGTCCACGGCCAGATCGCGTGGGCGAAGCTCGAGTCGCTCGGCGAGGGAGCGCGCCGCGCCGAGGGCCTGCTGAACGGCTGACGCCCGCACCGACGCCAAGGCCCGGCTCCCGCAGCGCGCGGGGGCCGGGCCTTCGTCGTCCCCGGACGATGCGCCGGCCGGGCTCTCGCCTTCTCCGGACGATGCGCCGGCCGGGTCGGGTGTCAGACCCCCGTTCTACGGTCGTCGCCATGGCCCTCGATCGGGGGCCTCGGCGCATCCTGAGGGGGATCTGACCATGCACACCATCGACACCCGCTACATCCTCGTGGACATCGAGAACCTGCTCGGCTGCAGTCCCGAGCTCGCCTCCGACGCGGCGTGGGACGCCGCCTGCGAGGGGCTCGTCGAGGCGCTCGGCTATCGGCCCGAGACCGACCGGCTCACCGTCGCCTCGGCGCCGGCGTGGGCCTTCGAGGCGAGCGCGCGGTTCCCGCATGCGAGGCTCGTCGTGCGAGAGGGCGCGTCGGGCGCCGACCGAGCGCTGTGCGATGAGGTCGAGGACGCGGAGTGGGTCGCCTCGCGCTTCGCGGAGGTCGTCATTGCGAGCGGTGACCACGAGCTCGTCGCTTCGGTCGCGGGGCTGCGGGCGGCCGGCGTGCGCACCACGGTCGCGGCGATGCCGATCACGGCGTCGGCGGAGCTGACCGCGGGCGCGGACGACGTCGTATGGCTCGAGAGGCCCGCGAATCGGCTGGGGGAGGGCGCCTACGTGCGGGTCGCCGACGGCATGGGGCGAGGACGATGCGCCACGCGCGCGGGTCACGCGCTCGCCGCCTGAGCGGTCCGGACATGGCAACACCCGGTGCTCGCGTCGCGCCGTGACGCGTGCACCGGGCGTAGATGTGAGGCGGCGGGCCAGGGGGAGAAGGAACGCCCGCCGCCACGGCTATGGGGGAGGGGTGTCGGTCCCGCTTGACCGAGGAGTCGATGTCTTCATGGCACTCACGTTACGAGCCGTTGCGCCGTCTCAGAGGACGTCCCAGCCAGTTATGCGGCAACTCCCAGCAGCCGTGTCGCACGATGCTCGACCGTGGGGCGCGGTCGTGGACCGAGACGCCGGAGGCAGGTCGCTGCGGTGAGGTCCAGGGGAGCACGGGAAGCGCCGCGCGACACGTCCGTCCACCTGGGGAGCGAACCGGGGCAAACCGGGTAGGGTAGGGCAGCGTGCCTGGTATCGGGGGATGCCACGGGCACGGCTCGCGAAATACGTGGGGGCGAATTAGCGTTGTCAGTGATGGCACTTGGCAACGTTCTACATCAAGGGGGAACAGTGACCACGCCGAACCTGGCGACCGTAGCCATCCGCCCGTTGCGACGACCGGTCGCACCGACGCGGGGGACCGTGACGAGCGCGCCGACGCTCCGCGTCCCCATCTATTTCCTTATCGAGCTGGTGCTCGCGGCCGCGCTCGCGTACCTCGCCTACACCGCGTTCACCGAGCAGTGGTTCTTCACGGGCATCGAGTCCCTCACGGACTGGTACATCGACACGATCGCGCCGCACTTCGAGTTGGGGCTGTCGTTCCGCACCCCGCCGGAGATGGGCTCCACGGGACCGGAGATGGTCGGCCGGGCAACCGGCGTCTTCACCTGATCGAAGGGTGAGGCGGCGGCGACGCCGCCGACTGGCGCGACATCGTCGACCGCCAGATCCTTGCGTCCCCTACAGTGCGCGTGCGGCGGCCCGGTGGTCGACGGGTAGGGCGACCGTGCCCAACCACTCGTCGACCCGCTGCTCGAAGAGGTCTGCCGCGTCCGCGTCGTAGTCGCGCAGCGACCGGTCGACGAACATATGCCGCCGATCGGGATAGCGGAACACGCGAGCGTGCGGTGCGCGGAACGTCAGCCGGTTGAGCGCCTGCTCGTCGACCCACTCGTCGGGATCGGCGATGTGGATGTCGAGCGGTACCTGGTGGCGCCAGTCGCCGCCGAGGGCGAGCGGTCGCAGGCAGCTGCCCATGAGCAGGCATCCGCGGATCCGGGGCAGGTCCTGAGCGAGCTGCTGGGCCTGCGCGGCTCCCAGCGAGAAGCCCATGACGATGGTCGCGTGCCGGTGCTCGCGTGCGGCGCGGTGCGCGACCTCGGCAAGGGCGTCGTGGCCGATGCTCTGCGCGTGCTGGATGCCGTCGTCGAGCCTGTCGAAGGTCTTACCTGCGTAGGAGTCGGGCGTGTGGACGATGTGCCCCTGCGCACGCAGGCGATCGGCAAACGACCTCAGACCGTCCGTGAGGCCGTGCGCGTGGTGGAAGAGCAGGATCTCTGCCATAAGCCCAGTCTCGCCCGAACGTGGCCTCCACGCGAGTCGAGCGTGCGTGCGCCATGGCGAGGACGGGTGGGTTCGCGACGGGTAATGGAGGCTTCTGCCAGGGGAGATGGGGCCGGTGCTCGAAATAGCCGCCCACGTATGGGCGCCATTGACCATACGTGGACAGGTCTCTGGTGGTGCCATCGGCGGCGCCTCGTTCTCAGAACCGAACTTAATGCCTGTGACCGTTCACAGGTGGACGTCCGCACGGTCCCGTGACCGTATCGTGACCTACATCCCGGTCGTCGCGAGGGCGTCCGACGTCGGTTCCTCGGAACCGCCCTTGGGCTCCTCGGTGACCGCGATCGCGGCGACGTCGTCGAGGCTCGCGTGCATCATCGTCATGACCTCGCCCGAGTCGTCGGGCATGAACGTCGGCCCGGCCATGGTGGAGCCGTCGTCCATCACGAGCCATAGCTGGTACTCCATGCCGTCCTCCGGCATCGGCGTATCCGAGCACATGACTGCGACGCCCTCCATCCGGTCCGACACGACGACGTGCGTGGTGCCGAGATCCAGGTCCATGGTGTGCGCATCGGGGGCGGAGACGATCATCATGACGTCCCGCTCCATGGCCGCGGTCTCGCCCGGGTCCGTGGTCGGTCGCAGCAGGCCGAGGCCCACGGCGACGACGACGACCACGGAGGCGGCCGCGGCGCTCAGCGGAAGCCAGCGGTGCGCGGGCCGCCGCAGCGCCCGGGAGGCGGACCGGCCGCCTGTGCGGGAAGCGATGTCGGCGGTCGCCGCCACTGAGGCGTGCTCTGGCGCGCCCTCCGACGCGGCCGTGTGGGCCGTCTCCGCCACCACATCGTCCCCGGCTTCTCCGGCATCGCCGGGCGTGAGCTGGGGCGTGACCGCGATCCGGGCCATGACGTCGGCGCGCAGGGTCTCGGGAGGCGCGATCGCCTCGGCGTCGGCCATGGTCGCCGACACCTCGCGGAGCGAGGCGACCTCGCAGCTGCAGTCCGAGCAGCGCGCAAGGTGGCGTTCGAAGGCGGCGCGCTCCTGGTCCGTCACCGCGTCCACGATGTAGGGGCCGAGCAGTGCGTGCACGCTCTGATCGTCGCTCATCGCTCCTCCCCCCAGATGTCTCGAAGTCGTGTCAGTCCGTCCCGGATCCGCGCCTTCGCGGTCCCGAGCGGGATGTCGAGGGCCTGCGCCACCTCGCGGTGGGTGAAGCCCCGGTAGTACGCGAGCTCGAGGGCCTCGCGCTGGCGCTCGGTGAGCGCGGCCAGGCCACTGCGCACCCGCGCGGCCTCCCACTCGTGCTGCATCGTGTCGATCACGGTGTCCTGCTCGGCTGGTTGCCTCTCAGGCTGCGCGCCGTGGGCCCTGAGCCTGTCGGCGTGCGCCTGCTCGGACCGCACGCGGTCGACCGCCCTGCGGTGAGCGATGGTGAGGATCCACGACCGGGCCGAGCCCGCATCGGACCTGTACCGCGCGGCACGGTGCCATACCTCCACGAGCACCTCCTGTGCCACGTCCTGCGCCATCTCGCGGTCGCGGACGATCCGCACCGCGAGGCCGTGCACCGATCCGGCGACGGCGTCGAAGAGCTCCTCGAAGGCGACCTGGTCGCCGCGGCCGACGCGGGTGAGGAGGTGGTCGAGCGCGTCGGCCTCGCGTGGTCGACGCCCGGACGATGCGGCGTCGGGGGCGGACGCGGCGGTGCGGGCGTCGGGGTCGTCCCCGTCGCCACGCACCGCCCTGAGATGCCGTTCGCCCATGGTCGTCGTCACCGCCCCCGTCAGGAGTCGGAGCTCTCCTCCATCATCTCGTCGTCCTCCATGGAGTCATCCTCCATCGAATCGTCCTCCATGGAGTCCTCCTCCATCGAGTCCTCCGACATCATCTCGGAGTGTGAGGCGGTCGGCTCCATCGTGTCGTCCGCGTCCTCGGTGTCTCCGCAGCCGGCGAGCATGCCGGCGGCGAGGAGCGCGACGGCGGGGCCGACGATCATCTTGGGTGCGAGCTTCATTGGTTCCCTCCCTGTGCTCGTGAGCGACGGGCGCCGCTCATGGGGTTGTTCGGTGCGGGTGGCTCCCCGGATGGGGTCGATCATCCGAAGGTGAAGGCGTAGGCCTCGAGACCCTCGGTGAAGTCGAGCCTCACGATCCCGTCCTTCGCGTCCCCTGAGACGAGCGTGTACAGGTCCGATGTGCCGTCCACCTGGACCTCCGAGACGTCGCCCGTGTCGATGTCGGTCACCGTGACGGTGCCCTCTCCCGCGAGCACGAGGTAGACGTCGGCGGCGTAATAGTGCAGGTACAGGCTCGCGTCCTCGCCCGCGAGCGCGTACTCGGGCGCGATCGTCCACGTGCCCGCGAAGGCGAAGTGATCCAGCTCGGGCGAGGCCTGGCCGGTGAACGTGGTCGCCATGCCGAACGGCAGCGGGCTGTTCTCGGCGTACGCGATGCGCCTCGAACCAAGGTAGGACTCCTGCGTGCGCCCGCTCGTGTCCGCAGTCTCCGCGGCCTCCACGAAGTCGCCGTCCGACGCTCCGAGCAGCTCCTGGATCAGCGCCTCGGTGGCCTCGTACTTCCCCTCTCCGTAGTGCACCTGGCGCACGTTCCCCTCGGTGTCGATGAGGTAGTGCGCGGGCCAGAACCGCTGGTCCCACAGCCGCCACGTGGTGAAGTCGTTGTCGAGCGCGACCGGGTACTCGATCCCGTAGCGCTCGGTCGCGTCGACCACGTTGGACTCGACCTTCTCGAACGCGAACTCGGGGGAGTGGACTCCGACGATCTCGAGTCCCTGGTCCGCGTACTTCTCGTACCAGCCGGTCAGGTAGGGGAACGTGCGCTGGCAGTTGATGCACGAGTAGGTCCAGAAGTCGACCAGGACCACCTTGCCCTCGAGGTCCGGCTCGGCGCCGTCGTCGGTATTGAGCCACGCCTCGATGCCCTCGAAGCCGCGCGCCTCGCCGCAGTCCTGCAGGATCGTCGCGTCCTCCTCGCACTGGTCGAAGGTGAGCGAATCGCCCGAGGCGGCTGCCGCATCGTCCCTGCCCGTGAGCTCGTCAAGCTCGTCCTGGACCGCGTCGTTGTTCTCGACGCGCTCCTGGATGCTCGCGAGGAATCCTGGCACGGAGCGCTGGAGCGGCTCCGCGATGTTCGTCGCGATCACGACTGCGGTGAGCATGAGGACGACGCCCGAGGCGATCCGGATCCCCTGCAGGCGGGTGCGCACCCACTTCGTGCGCGAGCCGATCGCCTGACCCGCGAGGCCGAAGACCAGCAGCGGGATCGCGATGCCTGCCGAGAACGCGAGCGTGAGGACGACGAGCCCCCAGCTGACCCCGTTGGTCGCGGCGAGCACGGTGATCGCCGCGAGGATGGGTCCCGCGCACGGGACGAAGACCAGGCCCAGTGCGAGGCCCATGACGTAGCCGTTGCCGTCGCGGTTGAGCGTGGGGATGCGCGTGTTCTGGAACGGGCGCTCGAGGATGTGGCCGACGGCGGGGACCGCGAGGCCCAGGCCGACGATCGCGAGCACGACGATGCCGATCCACCGCAGCAGATCGTCGGGCAGGCCGAGGCTCGAGAGCAGGATCCCGCCGAGCAGCGTGAACACCGCGAAGCTCGTGACGAGCCCCGCGACCACGACGATCGGGCGCCGCTTCGAGGCCGCCCCGTCCTGGATCGCGCTGGTGAGGATGGCTGGCAGGACCGGCAGCACGCAGGGGCTGACCGCGGTGATGATGCCGGACACGAGCCCGACGATGAGGAGCGTGATCATGTCTGGTGTTCGGAGGCGACCCGGCGGGGGACGGGTGATGCCATTGGCCCCGCCGCCGCCTCGCTCACCATGCGCTCCGCACGGATTCTGATTCGACACCCCGGCGACACGCCGACAGTGGCGGGCGACACGCTGGCGCGTCGTCATGCGATCCGTGCGTGGTGCATGGGGCGTCTTCTGGCGGTTGGCCGGGTCGCGTGGAAGAGTCGAGACCATGACGGTGGGATTCGTGCTGGGAGGCGGCGGCGTGCGCGGCGCGGTCGAGATCGGCATGCTGCAGGCGCTCGTCGAGGCGGGGATCCGCCCCGACGTGATCGTCGGCACGTCGATCGGCGCGATCAACGGCGCGGCCTTCGCGGCCGACCCGACGCCGGCGGTCATCGAGCGACTCACGGACGCGTGGGGCTCGCCCGCGGCGTCGGCCGTCTACGGCGACTCGTGGGCGCGCCAGCTCCAGCGGCTCGCGACGTCCCGCATCCACCTCAACGATCCCGAGCCGCTGCGCGAGCTGATCGCCGCGATGGTCGGCGAAGACGCCCGTTTCGAGGACCTCGAGATCCCGCTCGCGGTGTGTGCCGCGAGCATCGAGCGTGCGGCGGAGCAGTGGTTCGACTCGGGGCCGCTGATCAGCGCGGTGCTCGCCTCGGCCTCGGTGCCCGCGGCGCTGCCGCCGACGTACCTGAACGGCGAGCACTACGTGGACGGCGGGCTCGTCAACTCGATCCCGCTGGGCGAGGCGATCGCACGCGGCGCGACCCAGGTGTACGTGCTCCAGGTGGGCCGCATCGAGGAGCCGCTCACCGCGCCTCGCAGGCCGTCGGATGTCGCGAAGGTGTCGTTCGAGATCGCGCGCAGGCACCGCTTCGCGCGCGAGCGGGCGCAGATCCCCGACGGGGTCACCGTGCACGTCCTTCCCTACGGCGGACCGCACCCGCTGGACTCCAAGCCGGGCTCGTACCGGCGCATGGACGCCACCCACGCGCGCATCGCGGCCGCCTACGAGGCATCGGCCGCCTACCTGGCGCTCGACGGCGAGCGCTGAGGCACGGGAGGATGCTCGCATGAGTGCCGCCGGACGCTTCCGCCTGCCCCCGATCTGGGTGCGCCGCATGGTCATCGCCCCCGCGCTCGTGTTCGTGGCGATCGCGGTACTGCCCGTCACCGTGATCCTGCTCGCGGTGGTCGCGGGTGTCGTGAGTTGGGCGCTTCCGGGCCGGCTGCGGCTCACGCGCGTGTTCGCGATGGCGGTGTTCTACCTGATGTGGGAGGCCTTCGCGCTCGTGTGCCTGTTCCTGCTGTGGGTGGGATCTGGCTTCGGACTGCTCCTCAAGCGGCCGGGCTTCCAGCAGGCGCACTACACGCTCACGAGCCGTCTCCTCGCGCTGCTGTTCTGGCAGGTGCGGTGGACGCTGCGGCTCGAGATCGTCCACGAGGACGAGGACCTGTACGGCGCCGCCGAGGGTCGGCCGGTCATCGTCGTGAGCCGACACGCGGGTCCAGGTGACTCGTTCGTGATCGTCGAGGCGCTCCTCAACCACTACTCGCGCGACCCCATGATCGTGCTCAAGGACACGCTCCAGTGGGACCCCGCGATCGACGTGCTGCTGCATCGCATCCCGTCGAGGTTCGTGACGCCGCGGCGCCACCGCCGCGCGGGGTCGCCGGGCGGCTCGGAGGCGGTCGGGCAGCTCGCCGCGGGCATGGACGATGACGACGCGGTGCTGATCTTCCCCGAGGGCGCGAACGTGACCTCGCGCCGGCGCGAGTCCCGGATCCGGTCGCTGCGCGCGGCCGGTCACGACGCGCTCGCCGACCGGGCCGAGGCGATGCCCAACGTGATGCCGCCCCACGTCGGGGGAGTGATGGCGGCGATGGAGGCCAGCCCCGACGCCGCCGTGATCGTCGTGGCGCACACCGGCCTCGAGGACCTGTCGACGATCAAGGACGTCTGGCGTGAGCTGCCGATCGACAAGCGCATCACCATGAAGGGCTGGACCGCGATGCCCGAAGAGATCCCCGCCGACGCGGAGGAGCGCACCACGTGGCTCTTCGACTGGTGGGAGCGCGTGGACGGCTGGATCAGCAGCAAGGAGGACGAGGTGTCGGACGCCGCAGGCAAGGGGCGACTGGTCCCTGGGCGCATGAAACTGCTCGATCGTCAGGCTCGCATCGACTGGGCACTGGTCGGCGTGCAGGCGCTGCTGTTCCTCGGTGTGGGGTTCTGGCCTGGATCGTGGAGCCCCGATGTGCCGGGCGCGCCGCTCGCAGGGCTCGCGGTCGTCGTGGTGGGAAGCGTCGGGCTCGCGGTGTCGGGCTACCACCTCGGGCGCGCGCTCACGCCGCTGCCGACGCCGAACGGCACGGGGCTCATCGCCAAGGGGCTGTACCGGTGGATGCGACACCCGCTGTACACCGCGGTCGTGGTGATCTGCGCGGGCGTCGCGATCGCGCGCGGTGAGGTCGTGGTGTGGGCGCTTGTGGGGGCGCTCGCGGTCTTCTTCGAGTTCAAGACACGGCTCGAGGAGTCGTATCTGCTGAGGGAGTACGACGGCTACGCGGACTACGCCTCGAGGACCGGGAAATTCGTGCCGGGACTGGGCCGGATCCGATAGCGGACGAATCCGCAGAAGGCGGGTAGTATCAATTGCAGGAATGTCGACCCGGTTCGATATTCCCATATTGATAATGTCACAATCGGGCGCGGACAAACCCGGCGAAACTGGCACATTCGGGCCCGGACCAGCGGTATTCTCAGCAAACTGTGCGGCATCGAGTGACCGATAGGCTCGAATTCGCGTTTACCAGACAGTAGAATGATTGATATGGATCCTCGACGCTCTCGCCTTCTCCTGCACCCCGTCCGCATCCGCGTGTCGCTCGTGCTCGCCCAGTCCGAGATGAACGTCAAGCAGCTCGCGAAGGTGCTCGATGACGTCCCCCAGGCCTCCCTCTACCGCGCTGTCGCGGAGCTGCTCGACGGCGGCATCATCGAGGTGACGCGCGAGGAGCGTCGTGGCGGTGCGATCGAGCGGTACTTCCGCGCCAACGAGCAGGAGAGCCTCATCTCGCGCCAGGATCTCGGCACGCTCGGCCCGGCCGAGTTCGTCGCCGGCATCGAGGGCCTCAACCGCATGCTTGCGGCCGACGCCTCGCGGTACATCTCGAGCGAGGGCTTCGACTGGGTGGGTGACTTCACCCGCATCAGCCGCAACATCGGCTACTTCGACGACGAGGAGCGTGGCGAGGTGCAGGCGCTCGTCAACGAGCTCATCGAGCGCTTCGCGAAGGCCGCCGAGTACCGCCCCGGCACCAAGCCGACCCTGCTCAACGTGTCGGCCTTCCCGTACGTCGCGGGCGAGCACCACGAGGACGAGGCAGCGGAGCAGCCGGAGACCGCCGACGCGCACGCCTAGGAGGCTCCTCCGGCTCGGCTCGGCCCTCAGGCTGGCCGAGTCCTCGCGTCGATCACCCGCGAGCGGGGTACCTCTTGCTCGGCTCAGCCCTCGAGCACCTGCGTCCGCAGGGTCGTGAGCGGCACCGCGCCGTAGCGCAGCACCCGGTCGTGGAAGTCACGGATGTCGAAGTCCGCGGCCTTCTCCGCCTCCGCGCGGATCGCCTGGATCTCGAGCCGCCCGACCATGTAGGCGAGCGCCTGCCCGGGCAGCGCGATGTAGCGATCCACCTCCTGCTCGACGTGCGCGCGGTCGATCGGCGAGTGATCCACCATGTACTGGATCGCCTGCTCGCGGGTCCAGCCGAACGCGTGCAGCCCGGTGTCGACGACGAGCCGGCACGCGCGCATCGAGTCGTTGAGCAGCATCCCGACGCGTGACATAGGCGTGGAGTACAGCCCCATCTCGTCCGCGAGGCGCTCGGCGTACAGCGCCCAGCCCTCGACGTACGCGGTGTTGAAGAACTCCCGCTGCACACGGTGCAGCGACTCGTCCTCTGCCGCGAGCGCGACCTGGAGATGGTGGCCGGGTACGGCCTCGTGGAACGTCAGCCCCTCGAGCTCGTACGTCGACCATGCCGACGGGTCAGAGGTCTTGACGTAGAACGCCGGCTGCTTGCCGGTCTCGGGGTCCGGGGCGGAGTAGTAGCCCATCGCGCCGAAGTCGGTGGCGTTCGCGGTGCAGCGAGACTGCGGCAGCGTGTGGAACCACTCGTGCGAGGCCGCGTCCGCGCGCGCGAGCGCCTCGGTCGCATCGGCGATCAGCGTCTCCGCGGACGAGTAGCGCAGCGACGGGTCGTCGCGCAGCCGCGCGTAGATCTCGGCGACGTCGTCCGTGCCCACGAGAGGCCCCGCGAGCTCGCGGTACTCCTGCTCGAGCCGCGCGACCTGCGCGAGGCCGAGCGCGTGCAACTCGTCGGGAGTGCGGTCCAGGAGCAGGGTCCCCCAGATCTGCTTGCGGTAGACGTCGAGCCCTCCGTCGAGGTGGCACAGGCCGGGCCTGTCGTCGGGGCGGCCGCGCTCCGCGAGCGCCCGGAGGCGTGCGGCGTAGGCGGCGAGGCCGGGGCGCACCTCGTCGCGCACGATCGCCACGAGGCGCTCGCGCCAGGCATCGGCCTGCGCCGCGTCGAGCTCGGTGGGCGGGGCCTGGCCGCACAGCCGCTCCGCGGGACCCGCCTGAGTGGCGAGGTAGGTCTCCGCGGTCTCCGCCGTGCCGATCAGGTGGCTGCGCAGCGCGACGCGGCCCTCGTCCGCGGCGGCCTCGGCGACGTCCATGAGCTGGTCGAGCATCGCGGGCATGCGCGTGAGCTTGGTGAGATAGTCCTCGCCGTGCGCGGCGGTCGCCAGCGGGAACATCGTGGCGAAGGACATGATGTCCTCGAGCACCCCCATGCGCGGAGTGACGGACAGCAGCTCGGGCTCCCAGATCGCGAGGAGGGCGTTGCTGCGTGCGGTGGTGGCCACCACGTCGCGCAGCGCGCGCTGCGCCGGATCGTCGTCGATCTCGAGTGCCTCGGCGGCGCTCGCGATCTCGTCGTAGCGCCGGGAACTCTCCGCACGGGCCTCAGGCGAGACGTCGGTCCACTCGCTCAGGTGGTCGAGCTTGCCGTCCCACAGCAGCCCTGTGGGGTTGCTCGACGTAGCGTGGTCGTAGAGGTCGTCGGCGATGCGCTGCAGCTGTGACATGCCTCGACGCTACGCCGAATCCTCGGAGACGTGAGGCGCGCGCAGGTCCCGCCACGACCGCGTGTCGCGGTCGTACGTCTCGGCTGTGCGCACGATCCCGAGCTCCTCGGTCGAGGCCGCCACCGACACGAGGCCCGCGACCACGAGCGCCCACACCGGCATCGTCCCCGTGGCGAGGGCCGCGCCCGCGGCGATCGCGACCGCGACGCCCGTCGCCCTGTTGAGGCGCGTGTGGATGATCGAGACGACGCGGAAGCGGGTCCAGGTCGCGGCGACGACCGCGAGCCTGGCGGCCGTGACCGCGACGACCGCCCACCAGACCCAGGGTGCGATCGGCCATGACACGGCGACGAGCAGCGCGACGACCGTCGCGACCGTGAAGACCGCGTCGGCGAGGCTGTCGAGCCTCGCGCCGCGGTCCGAGGCCGTCCCGGAGCGGCGCGCCCACCAGCCGTCCAGGGCGTCCGTGGCGACGCCGAGCGCGAAGAGGGTGACCAGCATCGTCTGGGCCTGCGGTGCGGCGATCGCCGCGGCGGCGAGCGCGACTCCGAGCGGGACACGCGCGAACGACAGCGCGTCCGCGAGTCCCACGCCGCGCCCGCCCCGAGAGCTCATGGGACGAGAGTAGGCCGCGTCAGTCCTCGCTGCGGTAGGGGTCCAGGGCCTGGAGGGCCGCGATCTGCTCCTCGGCATAGGACTCGGCGTAGGACTCGGCCTTCGCCTCTCCGGGAGTCATCTCCGGCGCCTGCACCGCGTCGGCCTGCGAATCGTGGTCCCCGGGGGCGGGCGCGTGCTCGGCGAGCACCGCGTCGGACGCGGCGACGTGCTCCTCCGCGGCCAGGCGCACCGCCTCCGCCGCGATGGCCTCCTGCTGGGCGGAGAGCGCCGCGGCCTGCGCGAGCGCGCGCTTCTGCTCGACCGTGGACCGCCTGCCGACGCGCGCCGTGCGCGCGGACGGCCAATGCGGGGTGGGTCGTGCGAGGCGGGCCCCGACGAGCGGGCGGTTCCAGGCGGACGCCATCTTGGAGCGGCGCTCCGCCCCGGGCTGCTCGGCGGCGTGCTGGCCGACCGCCCACTGCGCGGCGACGGGACGATGCGTGGGCGCCTCGGTGCGGCGGCGCCACTCGCGGCGCTTGTCCCGCAGCTCCTGCTGCCTCTCGAGCGCCATGCGCACCTGGCGCGGCACCGCGAGGCGCGCGACCACCTGGGCGTCGACCGTGGCGAGCGCGACCAGCGCGGCCCCGGAGAAGGCAAGCGACACGATCGGCAGCCAGCGGATGCCGAACGTCGAGACGATGACGGCGCCGATGAGCGGGCCGACCGCCGCTCCGACGTTTGCGGTAACCATGTACAGGCTCGAGCCGATGTCGGTGCGCCAGGGCGTGTGACGCATCGCCCAGTTCAGCAGCCCCGCGACCAGTACGGCCCAGCCCGCGGACACGGAGACCTGCCCGAGCACCGCCGACCAGGGCTGCGCGAGCGCGTACAGAACGTACGCGAGCACGACGCCGAGGATGCCGAGGCCGACCGTCTGCACCGCGTGCCGGGCGAGGAACGGGCTGATGAGCAGCGTCGCGGCGACCCCGACCATCCCGCCGAGAGAGAACAGCAGTGGCACCGCGCCGGGAGGCAGGCCCGCGGCCCCGGTGTAGTAGGCGACGATGTACGTCCACGTGATCGCCATGCCGATCTGCATGCCGAACGTGACGACGAGGACTCTCAGGAAGTGCTTGAGCGACGGCACGTCACCGATCGTGTGGTGGACCGGGGGCGGGTCCACGCCCTCGTCGTCGTCCTCGTGCTCGTCCTTGACGGGGCCGGGCAGGACCAGCGGGAGCGCGACGACGAGCGCGAGCCCGAGCACGGCGAGCGCCCAGAACGGCTCATGCCAGCCGACGGTCTCGCCGACCACGGTGACGAGCGGCGTGCCGATGACGCCCGCGACGGACGCGCCGACCATCACGCGCGTCACGGTCATCGCGCGCAGGTGAGGCGCGAAGAGGCTCGCGGCCGTGGGCGCGACGACGCCCCAGAAGAGTCCGTGCGCCGCGGCGGTCACCATGCGGCCTGCGGCGAGCTGCGCGAACGAGTGCGCCGTCGCGGCGATCACGACGCCCGTGGTCCACACCGCGAACGTCGCGGTCAGCGTCGTGCGCTTCGAGAGCCGCCCGGCCAGCATCGTCAGGGGCACGGCGGCGACCACGACCGTGAGCGCGAAGGCGGTGGCGAGCAGTCCGACCTGAGCGACGGCGATGCCGAGGTCGTCCGCGATCGCGGGCGTGAGCGCGACGATCGCGCCCTCGTTCACGCCCGCGGCGAAAGCCGCGCCCGCGAGCACCATGAGCGCGGTCTTGGCCCGCCGAGGGGACAGGGTCAGCGCTGCGAGGGAGCGGGCTCCAGGCTCCGGCTCGTCCACGACGACCGCGTCGATCACTCCCGTGACGGGGATCGCGACCGTGGTCGGCTCGGGGTCGTAGGCCTCCGTCGCCGCCGGGTGCGCAGGCTCGTCGGAGTGCAGCAGCTCATCGAGCGCGGCCATCTCCAGAGTGCGGGTCGTGGCGGACAACGGCGGTGAACCTCGACGGGTCTCGGGGCAGCATCAAGGGACGATGCCGGGGGTGGGTCAGGGGATGTGGACGCCGAGGTCGGGGCCTCGCCGGGGTGGGGTATCCGCGCAGGAAACGCGGCAATTGATCGTACGGTTCCAGGCCGCCTGATGTCGAAGCGGAAGGTCCCGGCTTCGGGGCCGCGCAGTCGCTCAGGACTCGTCGCGGAACGGTTCCCCGTCGTAGGGGTCGTTGCCGTACGGGCGGTTGCCGTACGGATCCTCGCGGTAGGGATCGAGCGCCTGGAGCGAGGCGATGTGGAGGTAGGCGGCCGACCTGGTTGCCTCGCCCGCCTTGACGCCGGCCTTCGCCGTGGCGTTCGCGGTGGCACGGGAGGCCGCGACCGCGCCCTGGGTGAGCGTGCGCGCGCCCTGGCCCGCGTGGCGGGCGGCATTCTGGCCGACGGCCCAGGCCGCGGCGACGGGTCGCGGCGCGGTGCTGCCGGTGCGGCGCGACCACTCCTCGCGCTTGGCGCGCAGCTGCTGGCTGCGCTCGAGCGCGGTGCGGACGCTGCGCGCGACGCCGAGCCGGCGCAGCACCTTGGGGTCGACGGTGGCGATGATGGTCGCGGCGACGCCGGTGAGCACGAGAGAGAGCAGCGGCAGGGCGGCGAGGCCCATCGACGCGAGGACGATGCCGCCGAGGACCGGGCCGAGCGCCGCGCCGGAGTTCGCGGTGACCATGAACGTGCTGGCCCCGACGTCGGTGCGCCAGGGGGTGTGGCGCATCGCCCAGTTGAGCAGCGCGGCGACCAGCACGGCCCAACCTGCGGCCTGGAAGATCTGGCCGCCGACCGCTCCCCAGACCGTGCCGGTGGCGAGCAGCACCCAGGCCAGGCCGATGCCGATGATGCCGAGCCCGACGCTGTGGACCGCGCGGCGCGCGAGCAGGGGGCCGATCGCGAGCGTGGAGGCCACGCCGATCACCCCGCCGAGCGCGAAGAGCGCGGGCAGCGTGGACGACGGCATGCCTGCCACCTCGCCGAAGTAGGACGCGATGTACGTCCAGGTCGAGGACATGGCGACCTGGACGGTGAAGGTCACCGCGAGGACGCGGAGGAAGTGAGCCATCGACGGGACGTCTCCGCGCGTGTGCTCGGCGGCGGGGGGCTCGTCGTCCGGCTCGGCGGAGTCATCCTTCACCGGGCCGGGGAGCGTGAGCGCGAGCGCGATGGCAAGGACGACTCCGATCGCCGCGAACGCCCAGTACGGCGCCTGCCAGCCGATTCGCTCTCCCGCGATCGTCACCAGAGGCGTGCCGATGACGCCCGCGGCGGCGCCGCCGACCATGATGCGGGTCACCGTCATGGCCCGCAGGTGCGGGGCGAAGAGGTTGGCCGCCGTGGGCGCGACGAGCGCCCAGAACAGGGCGTGGGCGGCGGCGGAGACGATGCGCCCGCCGGCCAGCTGCACGAAGGTGCCCGCGGTCGCGGCGATCGTCACGCCCGTGGTCCACAGCGCGAGCGTGGCCGTGAGCGTCGTGCGGGGCGCGAGCCGTGCGGTCAGCAGCGTGAGCGGCACCGCCGCGATCACGACCGTGAGCGCGAAGGCGGTCGCGAGCAGGCCGACCTGCGCGACGGGCACGCCGAGGCCGCTCGCGATCGCGGGGCTGAGCGCGATGATCGACGCCTCGTTGGCGCCGGTCGCGAAGGCGCCGGCGGCGAGGACGAGCAGCGCGAGCTTCGCGCGGCGGGGGGACAGCGTGAGCGCCGCGAGCGAGCGGTGGGCACGCTCGGGCTCGTCGATGACGACGGCCTCGGTGCCCCCGAGGACGGGGATCGCTGCGGTCGTGGGCTCGTGCTCGTGGGGCCCGGCGGGGCCGGGCCGCGCGTCGGGCGCGTGCGCGAGGAGCGCGTCGAGCCCGGGCAGCTCCAGGGTGCGGGTGTTCGAGGACAATTCAGGGCTTCCAATGCGGGGACGAAGGCAAGGGGACGAGCGCCTGACCCGCTGGCGACGGGGGCGGCGCGTGAAGGGCAACGCCGCCCGGCCGGATCGCGTGGATCCTGAGATAGGTGCAACCAGTGACTCCAGCGTAGATATTCCAGGCGACGCGTGTCGAGTACCCGGTGATGCGTCTCACATCACCCGGTGCCCGGGCGAAGGCTCGCCCGCTACACTTGACCCACCAGCGTCGACCCGGCCATCACCGGCGAGCTTGCGGAAGAAACCCGTGGCATGAGTATCGGGGAGTAGAACCGCACGGGCAGCCCGTCACAGCGTCCGTCCCGTGGAAGCGGGGCACGAGCGGCCGCGATCCGCCTGCACGGCAGGGGAGAGTGGCAAGCGAGGTGGTACCGCGCGAGCGGACCGGTCACGGCCGGCCCCGAGCGTCCTCGCAGAGCGGCCCTGAGGCAGCCAGCCCCACGGCCCCCGAGTCGACGCACCGCCAGACGCACCACCGAAGGACAGCCTCCACATGGCCGACGCCCGCTATCCGCTCCACCGTCCCGACGCCGAGGTCCCCGCCTCGCCGAGCTTCCCCTCCATCGAGGAGGACGTGCTCGCGTACTGGAAGGAGGACGGCACCTTCCAGGCGTCGATCGACAACCGAGCCGACGCGGAGGAGTTCGTCTTCTACGACGGCCCGCCGTTCGCCAACGGCCTGCCGCACTACGGCCACCTCCTCACGGGCTACGTCAAGGACGTCGTGCCCCGCTTCGAGACGATGCGCGGCAAGAAGGTCGAGCGTCGCTTCGGCTGGGACACCCATGGCCTTCCCGCGGAGCTCGAGGCCGAGCGCATCCTTGGCATCACCGACAAGTCGCAGATCGAGGAGATGGGCATCGCCCAGTTCAACGACGCCTGCAAGACCTCGGTGCTGAAGTACACGAAGGAGTGGGAGGAGTACGTCACCCGCCAGGCCCGCTGGGTCGACTTCGAGAACGACTACAAGACGCTCGACGTGACCTTCATGGAGTCCGTCATCTGGGGCTTCAAGACGCTGTACGACAAGGGCCTCGCGTACGAGGGCTTCCGCGTGCTGCCGTACTGCTGGCGCGACGAGACGCCGCTGTCCAACCACGAGCTCCGCATGGACGACGACGTCTACGCGATGCGCCAGGACCCCGCGCTCACCGTGACGTTCCCGCTCGTCGACGGTCCCGGTGACCTGGCGGGCGCCGAGCTGGTCGTCTGGACCACGACGCCCTGGACACTGCCCAGCAACCTCGCCGCTGCCGTCGGCGCCGACATCGACTACGTCGTCGTCCGCCCTGTCGAGGGCGCGTTCGCGGGCCGCAAGCTCGTGTTCGCCGCCGCGCGAGTCGGGATGTACGCGCGTGAGCTGGGCGAGGGCTTCGAGACCCTCGCGACGGTCAAGGGCGCGGACATCGACGGGCTTCAGTACACGCCCCCGTTCCCGCACTTCGTGGGCAACGACAATGCGCACCGCGCCTGGACCGCCGACTTCGTCTCGACCGAGGACGGCACCGGGCTCGTGCACTTGGCCCCCTACGGTGAGGACGACCTCGCGCTGCTCGGCGTCAAGGGCGTGCACCCCGTCGAGACCGTCGACGCGAAGGGCCGCTTCACGTCGCTCGTGCCGGAGTACCAGGGAATTCAGGTCTTCGAGGCGAACAAGCAGATCATCGCCGACCTCAAGGAGGCCGGCGTCGTCGTCCGCCACGAGACGTACGACCACAGCTACCCGCACTGCTGGCGCTGCCGCAACCCGCTGATCTACAAGCCCGTGAGTTCGTGGTTCATCCGCGTGACCGAGTTCCGCGACCGCATGGTGGGCCTCAACGAGGACATCACGTGGGTGCCCGAGCACATCAAGCACGGCCAGTTCGGCAAGTGGCTCGAGGGCGCGCGCGACTGGTCCGTGTCCCGCAACCGCTACTTCGGCACCCCGATCCCGGTGTGGATCTCGGACGACCCCGAGCACCCGCGCATGGACGTCTACGGCTCGCTCGCGGAGCTCGAGGCCGACTTCGGCCGGCTCCCGCTCGACGAGAACGGGGAGCCCAACCTGCATCGTCCCTACATCGACGACCTCACGCGCCCCAACCCTGACGACCCGACCGGGCAGTCGACGATGCGTCGCATCCCCGACGTCCTGGACGTCTGGTTCGACTCGGGCTCGATGCCGTTCGCGCAGGTGCACTACCCGTTCGAGAACCGCGAGTGGTTCGACAGCCACAACCCGTCGGACTTCATCGTCGAGTACATCGGCCAGACGCGCGGCTGGTTCTACGTGATGCACACGCTCGCGACCGCGCTGTTCGACCGCCCGGCGTTCACCACGTGCATCTCCCACGGCATCGTCCTGGGCGACGACGGCACCAAGATGTCCAAGTCGCGCCGCAACTACCCGGACGTCAACGAGGTGTTCCACCGCGACGGCTCCGACGCGATGCGCTGGTTCCTCATGGGCTCGCCGATCCTGCGCGGCGGCAACCTGATCGTCACCGAGCAGGGCATCCGCGAGGGCGTTCGCCAGGTGATGCTGCCCCTGTGGTCCACGTACTACTTCTTCACCCTGTACGCGGGCGCCGCCAACAAGGGCGCCGGCCTGCTCGGCAAGAAGGTCATCCCCGAGCGCATCGCGTCGCTGCCCGTGATGGACCGCTACATGCTTGCCAAGACGGCCGAGCTCGTGGACACCGTCACCGCGCAGATGGACGCGTTCGACGTGCCCGGTGCGTCGGACGAGCTCGCCCAGTACATGGACCTGCTCACCAACTGGTACGTCCGCACGCAGCGCGACCGCTTCTGGGACGAGGACCGCGACGCGTTCGACACGCTCTACACCGTGCTCGAGACCGTGTCCCGCCTCGCGGCGCCGCTCCTGCCCCTCACGACCGAGGAGGTCTGGCGCGGGCTCACGGGCGAGCGCTCGGTGCACCTCACCGACTACCCCGTGTGGTCCAGCCAGTGGCACGACCACACCCTCGGCGCCACGATGGATCAGGTCCGCGAGGTCGTCTCCTCGGCGCACGCGCTGCGCAAGAAGGAGCAGATCCGCGTGCGTCAGCCGCTGCCCGCGCTCGAGGTGGCCGTGGCCGACCCCGAGGCGCTCGCGCCGTACGCCGACCTCATCGCGTCCGAGCTCAACGTCAAGGCCGTGGCGCTCGTCACGGAGGCCGCGTTCACCGAGGCCAACCCCGTCGAGCGCCGCCTCACCGTCAACGCCCGCGCGGCCGGCCCGCGCATCGGCAAGAACGTCCAGGCGGCGATCAAGGGCTCCAAGACCGGCGACTGGTCGGAGACCGACGGGGTTGTCACCTCGGGCGGCATCGACCTGGTCGAGGGCGAGTACGAGCTCGTCACGGTGATCGGCGGGGAAGGGGACGATGCGCTGGTCGCCTCGGTGCTCGCGGGCGGCGGCTTCGTCGCGCTCGACACCGTGCTGACCCCCGAGCTCGAGGCCGAGGGCTTCGCGCGCGACCTTATCCGCGCGATCCAGGACGAGCGCAAGGCCGCGGGCCTCAACGTCGGCGACCGCATCGTCCTCACGCTCACGGTGCCCGCCGAGCGCGTGGCGGCCGTCGAGGCGCACCGCGAGCTCATCGCGGGTGAGGTGCTCGCGACCTCGCTCGAGGTGGCCGAGGGCGAGCAGTCCATCGCCGTGGCGAAGGCCTGACCGAAGCGATTCTCGACGAGGAGGACGACATGACGGTGCTGATCACGGCAGGCGAGCTTGCCGAGGAGCTCGCGGGGCCGAACCCGCCCCTCGTGCTGGACGTGCGCTGGGCGCTCACCCAGCCCGACGGGCGTGCCGATTTCGAGGCCGGCCACGTGCCCGGCGCCGTCTACGTCGACCTCGAGACCGAGCTGTCGACCCACGGCGAGCCCACCGCCGGTCGTCATCCGCTGCCCACGCGCGAGCGACTCGAGGAGGCGGCGCGCGCGTGGGGGCTCAACGACGGCGTGCGCGTCGTCGTGATGGACGGCGGACCGTCCTTCGGCGCCTCTCGCGCGTGGTGGCTGCTGCGTCACGCGGGGGTCGACGTGAGGATCCTCGACGGCGGTTACCCGGCATGGGCCGAGCTCGCGCTGCCGATCGAGGCGGGCCCCGCGATGCCCTTCGCGGGCCACGCGACGCTGTCGTGGGGTCACATGCCCGTCATCACCGCGGACGAGGCGGCCTCCTACGAGGGCCTGCTGCTCGATGCGAGGGCGGGCGAGCGCTACCGGGGCGAGGTCGAGCCCATGGATCCGGTCGCGGGGCACATCCCGGGCGCCGTCAACGCGCCGACCACCGAGAACTCCGAGCTCGACGGCAGGTTCAAGCCCGCCGCTGCGCTCGCGGAGCGCTTCTCCGAGCTGCGGACCGAGCCGGGGGCGATCGCCGTCTACTGCGGCTCGGGAGTCACCGCCGCGCACCAGATCGCGGCGATGGAGATCGCCGGGATCTCGGACGTCGCGCTGTACCCCGGATCGTGGTCCGCGTGGTCGAATCAGGGCCGCCCGGTGGCGACCGGCGCGACGCCCTGACCTTCGTCCCGCGGCCCCGTGTCATCTCGTGTCATGATGAGGGAACGACACGAGATCGGGGGGTCTCATGGGGGCAGGAGCGCGCGAGGAAGACGCGATCGCAGGCAGTCGTGAAGGCGACGCGCGACAGCATCATCTGACCGACCACGCGAGGGACTGGGGCGAACGCATGCCCCGGGTCACGCTCGCCAATCTCTTCGCCGCGACGGGCGTCGTGCTCGTCCTCGCGGGACTGCTGCTGCGCTGAAGGGCCCTGCCGGCGACGCGCGTCGGCGCACTGTAGGGCCGTGCGCCCAGCGCCGCCCGACCTACAGCGTGCCGGCCAGGATCAGCCTGACCGCGGCCATCGTGAGCCGCTCGTCCACCGCGTAGCGACGTCCGTCCAGCGTGTGGATCGGACGCAGCAGGAAGCCCGAGTCGGCGAGCCACAGGGCGTCCGCCGTCGCGAGCTCGTCGTGGTGGATGTCCCGGTACTCCGTCTTGAGGCCGAGAGACTCGAACGCCTCGAACGCGGCACGCTGCGCGGTCCCGTGGAGCAGCCCGCCCGTGACGGCGGGCGTGACGATGACCTCGCCCTGCCGCAGCAGCAGCGTCGAGCGCGGCGCCTCGAGCACATAGCCGTCCGTCGTGACGAAGAGCACCTCCTCGGCGCCGAGCGTGCGCGCGTGACGCAGCGCCGCCATGTTCACCGAGTACGACAGCGTCTTCGCACCGATCGTGAGCCACGGCGCCTCGTTGCCGATCCCGAGCGGGTAGCCGCGCGACAGCGTCACCGCCGAGGTGCCGTTCTCGCGCGCCTCCGTGGGATCCGGGAAGCCGTACGTGAGCGCGAAGCCGAGCGGTCGTCCTGGCGGCGCGACGAGCGCGTCCTCCTCGCCCCGCGTGTAGACGATCTTGCACAGCGCCGTCACCGGTGGTCGGCCGACCTTGTCGAGGAACTCGTTGACGGACAGCGTGATCGCCATCCTGAATGCCGCGAGGTCGGGGCTCGGCAGGTCCATGAGTCGCGCCGACTGGGCGAGCCGCTCGAGGTGGGGCTCGAGGTCGAGCATCCGGCCGTGGTGCACGCCGACCGTCTCGAAGACGCCGTCGCCTCGCGTGAGGCCGAGGTCCGTGGCCGTCGCGATCGGCGTCTCTGGGTCGATCAGCACCGTCTGCTCGGGCGGCATCCCGAGTGCCGGAGTGCCACAGAGGGCGAGTGTGCGCATGAGCATCCCTTCGACCCTGCCAACCTATCGTCTGCCCGGCGCTACGTGCGAGGATGGGCAGGAAGAGAGGGGATCTCGATGGCAGCGGCGGCGGGGTGGCGCATCGTCCGTGGACGGGCGCGGTACTGGGACGGCTCGCAGTGGGTCGGGGGAGACTTCGATCCCGAGACCGTCTCGCCCCAGCTGCTCGCGGAATCGTCCGGCGTCGCGGCCCCGTCGGTCGCGCGCTCCTACGAGTCCACGACGTCCCCGAGCGTCGAGACGCAGGTCTCCAGCTCGTCGCCCTCGTCCGCGTACGGCGGCATGACCGTCGCGCCCGCGCCGCCCGGCACGCCCCCTCCGGCGCCTGGCGCCCGGCCAGGGCCGCCCTCGGGACGACCGCTGACCCCTCCTCCGGCATCGTCCCCGGCCGCTGGCGCATCGTCCCCTCTGCCGCGCGCGCCGCTGGGGGCCAACAAGCCCGAGATCCCCGCCCGCCAGGCCGATGCGGGACGCAAGGTCAAGCGCCTGGTCTTCTTCATCGTCGGCGGCTGGATCCTCATCCAGGTCATCGGAGGGCTGCTCGGTCAGCTCAACTGACGCGCGCCTCGATGACAATGCGGTGAACGGGTCCGTGAGAACGTTCCCTGGGCCTTGGAAAGATCGTTTTTAGCAGGGACGATGCTGTGCCTGGGGAGCGCTTCGAAATTCGCTCCCGAGAATGGTCACGAGCATGCCTCGGCGTGCCCCAGAATTGCCCGGTGACCACCGCAGGTTTCCCCCAGATCAGCCTCTCCGAGGCCGAGCGCGAGATCGACGCGCACATCTTCGCCCGCCACCCCGAGGCCGATCACGAGGCCAAGCTTCTGCGCGTCTCCGAGGCGCTCGGGATGCTCGGAGATCCGCAGCACGCGCTGCGGATCGTGCACGTGACAGGGACGAATGGCAAGACGTCCACCAGCCGCATGATCGAGTCGCTCCTGCGCGCCTCGGGGCTGCGCACTGGCCTGTACACGTCGCCGCACCTCACGACCCTGCGCGAGCGCATCCAGATCGATGGCCGACCGCTCCCTCAGGAGGACCTCATCCGGCTGTGGCAGCGGGTCGCGCCCGCGATCCACGCGGTGGACGCGGGCTCGCTCCAGCGCGGCGGCCCCCGCATGAGCTTCTTCGAGGTGCTCACCGTGCTCGGGTTCGCGGCCTACGCCGACGCCGCCGTCGACGTCGCGGTGATCGAGGTCGGCATCGGCGGGCGCAGGGACGCGACCAATGTCGGCGACGGGCGCGTCGCGGTCCTCACCCCCATGGCCCTCGACCACGACGGCTACTTCACGGGCGGCCTGCCCGGTGTGGCGTCGGAGAAGTCGGGGATCATCAAGCCGGGCGCGGCGGTCGTCTCGGCTCTTCAGCAGGACGAGGCCGCGGAGATCATCGGCGCGGCCGCGACCGACCGTGGCGCCTCCGTGTTCTGGGAGGGCGCGCACATGAGCGTGGAGTCGCGTCGCGTCGCACCCGGCGGACAGGTCGTCACGCTGCGCACCGCCGCGGCGACCTACGAGGACGTGCACGTGCCGCTGCACGGCGACTTCCAGGCGCAGAACGCCCTCACCGCGCTCGCGGCCGTGGAGGTGACGCTCGGCGACGGGATCCCGCGCTCGCTCGACGCCGACGTCGTCGCACGCGGCTTCGCCGCCGCGACCTCACCCGGACGGCTCGAGGTCATCGCCGCCGACCCGATCGTCGTCGGCGACGCCGCGCACAACCCGCATGGCATCGAGGCCCTGTCGCGCTCGCTGCACGAGGCCTTCGGGCTCACCCGGGTGATCGGGGTCGTCGGCGTGCTCGCCGACAAGGACTACGCGGGGATCCTCGACGGCCTCGCGCCGATCCTGGACCATGCCGTCGTCACGCGCACCGAGTCGCGACGCGCGCTCGCGGTCGACGTGCTCGCCGCGCAGGCCCGCGCGTCGCTAGGGGAGGAGCGCGTCACCGTCGCGCCCGACGTCTCGAGCGCCCTCGCCGAGGCACGAGCCCTCGCGGCCGCGCACGGCGAGGGAGCGGGCGTGCTCGTCGCCGGGTCGATCACGCTCGTGGGCGAGGCGCGCCGCGAGCTCGCCGCGCAGGCGATGGCCCCGGTCACCGAGGCGACGCTGCCGATCGCGCGGGGCCAGGATCACGGCGCGTCAGACGGAACGGCGGAGCCGCAGCCAGCCTGAACGCGGGCGGCAGTCCCGCGAGGCGAGCGATGCCCGCAGGGGTCGAGAAGGCTACGACAGGTCCTCGCCCTGGCCGCACGTGCCGACGCCGACGCCGCTGTTGGCGTTGTACTGGTATCCGGTGCCGGAGGCCGACAGCACGAAGACGCAGAAGCCCGTCGAGCCGCCGCTCGCCCCTCCCAGGGTGACTCCGTCGGGCATCGCGACGGTCTCCGACCAGTTCCCGTCATAGAGGACGATGACGGCCCCATCGGTGTCCTGCCACAGTTGGGGCAGGTCGCTCGCGGGGTCCTCGACGAATCCCGTGGCGATCGCGACGCCCAGCTCCGCGACCGCGGCCTGCGCCTGCGCATCCTCTGCCTTGTGCTGCTGGTTCAGGAAGATCGGGATCGCGACCGCTGCGATCAACCCGAGCAGCATGAGGCTTCCGATGACGATGCCGAGGGCCAGCAGCACCTTGCCGGCGGCGCCCGCGCCCGTCCGAGGCGCAGGCGGCGCGACGGCCACCGCGCTTGCCCCGGGGGCAGGGGAGACGTGCTGGGTCCAGGCGGCGCCGTCCCAGTACCGCATCGTCCCCGGCATGGTCGGATCGGCGTACCAGCCTGCGGGCGGCGTGTGCTCCATGAGGTCCCCCTTCAGCCCGTCCCCCCTGGACGGTGGCGCCAGGCTAGCGGTCCGGGGTGCGGTGCGCCAGCGTCAGGAGCAGCTGCCCTCCGAGGGCGACCCGCCGGGTTCTCCCTGGTACGAGGTGCCGCTGGCGGAGGTGACCCACACGCACCAGTCGGTGGCGTCCTTGCCTGTGAAGCCGCCGAGCTCGACTCCGGACGAGGTGCCGACCTCGGTGCTCTCGCCCGAGGCGCCCTCGATGAGGTAGACGCTTCCGTCGGACGTGACCGTCGGCATCTCCCCCGAGGCGTCCGCCGCCACGAACGCGGTGATCGCGGTCTGGAGCAGCCGGACATCGCTCTGCGCCGCCGTGTCCTCGGCCTCATCGATGCCGGCGGTCGTCGACTCGCTCGCCTCCTCGATGCCGGTGAGCAGCGAGGGCGCGAACCACCACACGGCTGCGCCGCCCGCGACGACGACGAGGAGGATCAGGAGCAGCACGAGCATCCTGGGGGAGCGGCCGCCGCTCGGCACGGTCGGGGTCGGCTGTGACGTCGGCGCGGGGATGTACGCCCCGACTGCCTGGGTCTCGTGTCCGGTGGGGTCCGGGTCCGGGGTGCTGTCCTCGGTCGGCTCGGGCGCGGAGCTCTGTTGCTGCGAGGCGGAGGCGTCGGGCGGTGCCCCTGCGGATCGGGCCTGCACCGCAGTCGGCGCGGGCGGCTCGGGTCCGTCGAGCGACGCGGTGTGCTCGGTCCACTGCGCGCCGTCCCACCATCGGGCCATGCCGGGCGCGGACGCGTCCTGATACCAGCCGGCCTCCGGCGTCGTCTCGGTCATCTCGCCCCCTCAGCCGTCGGTGCTGGACGTTGCCGCCAGGGTAAGCCGCCGACTCCTGGTCGTGCCAGAGATGCACCTGGTCTGATGCTCGCGCGCGCATGGGACACTGGTGCGCATGACAGACCTGGACCTCGGCGGACTGTCGCTCGACGAAGCCGAGCGCGAGATCTACGCCCACATCATCAGTCGCAACCCGGAGCATCGCTTCGAGCCCACCACGGACCGCGTGCGCGCGGCGTGCGGGGCCCTCGGCGACCCGCAGAGCTCGTTCCGCGTCGTGCACCTCACGGGGACGAACGGCAAGACGTCGACCGCGCGCATGACGGAGTCGCTCATCCGCGAGCACGGCCTGCGCACGGGCCTGTTCACGTCGCCGCACCTCACCTCGGTGCGCGAGCGCATCCAGATCGACGGCGAGCCGATCGGCCAGGAGGACTTCATCCGCCTGTGGACCGACGTCGCCCCGATCATCCACATGGTCGACGCCCGCTCCCAGCAGGACGGCGGACCGAGGCTCAGCTTCTTCGAGGTGCTCGTGGTCCTCGCGTACGCGGCCTTCGCCGACGCCCCCGTGGACGTCGCGGTCATCGAGGTCGGCATGGGCGGTGTGTGGGACGCGACCAACGTGGCCGATGCCGACGTCGCCGTGATCGGCCCGGTCGCCATGGATCACCAGGACTTCCTGGGCGACAGCCTGGTCGACATCGCTGCCGAGAAGTCGGGGATCATCAAGGACGGCTCCGTCGCCGTGATCGCCGAGCAGTCCGAGCCCGTCGTCCCCGTCCTGCGCGAGGCCGTTCAGGAGCGCGCCGCATCGTCCCTGTGGGAGGGCGACCAGATCGAGGTCGTCGATCGTCAGCCGGGGGTGGGCGGCCAGCTCGTGACGCTGCGCACGCCCGCGGCGACCTACGCCGAGATCTTCGTCCCGCTCTACGGCGCCCACCAGGCGCACAACGCGCTGCTCGCGCTCGCGGCCGTCGAGGCGCTCATGGCGGGCGGGGGACAGCCCCGCGCGCTCGTCGGCGAGATCGTCGAGGCCGGCTTCGGGGCCGTCGCCTCGCCGGGCCGGCTCGAGGCCGTGCGCACCTCCCCGATGATCCTGGTCGACAGCGCCCACAACCCCCACGGGGTCGACGCGCTCGTCGATGCGCTCGACGAGTCCTTCGTCTTCAAGGCCCTCGTCGGTGTCGTGGGCATCCTGCAGGATAAGGACGCCGAGGGGATCCTCGCCGGCCTCGAACCCGCCCTGGACCACATCGTCATCACCGCATCGTCCTCGCCCCGCGCCATTCCCGCCGACGAGCTCGGCACCCTCGCGGTCGAGGTCTTCGGCGAGGACCGGGTGACGATCGAGCCGAGCCTGCCCGACGCGATCGACGCGGCGGTCCAGCGCGCCGAGCGCGACCACGACATGGGTGCAGGCGTGCTCGTCGTCGGCTCGGTGACCCTCGTCGCCGACGCCCGCATCCTCCTCGACGCCGACAAGCGCAAGGGCGCGGGCCAGGCCCGATGAGCGACACCCAGCCGCGGGCGCAGAGGCCCGCCGTCCTCGTCTTCACGCAGACCGTCCTCGCCCTCCAGGCCTTCGTCGCGCTGTTCGCGGCGCTCACGGTCTTCGGTCTGGCGAAGGCCGACACGCTGTCCGACCACTCCTACGGCGTCGTGCTGGGCATGCTGCTCGGCGGCTTCGTGCTCATGCTCCTGCTGCTCCTCGCGGCCGGCGTGCAGCAGCGGCCCTGGGGTCGCTGGCTCGGCTGGCTGCTGCAGGTGCCGATGCTGGTGGCGGGCCTCGTCGTGCCCGCGATCGCCGCGCTCGGCGTGGTGTTCCTCGCGCTGTGGATCACCGCGCTGCGCCTCGGCGGACGCATCGACCGCGAGCGGTCCGAGCGCGCGCAGGCCGCTGCCGCTACGGTGGAGCGCGGCGAGACCGCGACCGAGGGAGACCAGGCATGAGCATGTCCCGTCTGATGTGGACCATGGGCGGCCTCACGGCCGCCGGGATGCTCGGCATGACGATGATGTTCTGGGCGCTCGAGCGCACGGTGCTGCTGACGTTCGCCGCGGGCGCCGAGAGCAACCCGCCGGCGCGGATCTACTTCATCCTCTTCATCGGGCTGTCGCTCATGAACGTCGCGGCCTTCCTCGCGATGCTCCAGTGGTCACGGTTCCTGCGCGAGAACCCCGACACGAAGCAGGTGCCGATGTGGGCGCTCGGGCTCGTGAGCGCCTTCGCGGTCGCCGCGCTCGTCACGGCGGTCGCGACGCATGCCGCGTACGTCCGCTCGCTCGACTCGGTCCCGGTGGACCCCAACCAGGGCTACGTCGCATTCCAGGTCGTGATGGGGATGTTCGTCGCCGTGAGCCTCGTGCTCGCCGCGGTGCGCTGGGCCCCGGGCTACAAGCACACCGCCGTCAGGTCCTGAGCCCCACGAGGGAAGGCGACGGTCGCATCGTCCCTGTGACGTGGGACGGCCGACAGCAGGCCGCGCCCGGGAGCGTCAGACGACGACGGCCGACGTGACCTCGTAGTCCGCGAGCGCCAGGCGCCCGGGGATGTCACCGATCTCCATCAGGAAGCTGAAGCGCACGCTCGCCGCGCCCGCGCGCTCGAGCATGTCCGCGACGGCGCGAGCCGTGCCTCCCGTCGCGAGCACGTCGTCGATCACGAGCACGTGCTTGCCCTCGATGCCGTCGGGGTTGATCACGAGCTCCGAGGCGCCGTACTCGATGGTCGCGTCGGCCTCGAGCAGCTCGCCGGGCAGCTTGCCCTTCTTGCGCACCATCGTCATGCCGACGTCGAGGGTCTGCGCGACGACCGGCGCGAAGATGAAGCCGCGTGCATCGACGCCCGCGACGATGTCGACCTCGGCGTCGCGCGGGGGCATCAGGGAGATGCACGCCTCGCGGAAGCGCTCAGGGCTGGCCAGGATCGGCGCGATGTCGTAGAACAGGATCCCCTCGACGGGGAAGTCGGGGTACGTGTCGAAGTCATCGAGCGTGATCATGGCTCCCATCCTGGCACGACGACGCACGGTAGGGTCGCGGCTATGGAGCGCACGCTGATTCTGGTCAAGCCCGATGGGGTCCACCGCGGCCTCTCCGGGGAGATCCTGCGACGCATCGAGGCCAAGGGATACCGCCTGGTGGCCGTCGAGCTGCGGCAGGCGACCCCCGAGATCCTCGGCAGGCACTACGAGGAGCACGCCGGCAAGCCGTTCTTCGAGCCGCTGGTCGAGTTCATGCTGTCCGGCCCGACCCTGGCGATCGTCGCCGAGGGTCAGCGTGTGATCGAGGGCTTCCGCTCGCTCGCGGGCGCGACGGACCCGACCACGGCGGCGCCCGGCACGATCCGCGGCGACCTGGGCCGCGACTGGGGCCTCAAGGTCATGCAGAACCTCGTGCACGGCTCCGACTCGCCCGAGTCGGCCGAGCGCGAGATCGGCATCTGGTTCCCCGAGCTGTAGGCGCTCTGCGGGCAGGTATCCTCACCGGGCGGCGCGTCATCCCCCACGCGGCAGTCCCCCCACGCGGCGGTCCTCGGACGCCGCGGTCCCCGAACGCTGAGGAGCCCCCATGCGCGACAACCTTGAGAACGGCCTGGAGAAGGCGCTCTTCGCGAGCCGCTGGCTGCTGGCCCCCATGTACGTCGGCCTCGTCGTCGGCCTGCTCGTCGTGCTCGCGAAGTTCTTCACGGCGCTGTGGAAGCTCGTCGCCGGCTTCAGCCTCAAGACCGAGGCGGAGGACATCACGGTCGACCTGCTGTCGCTGATCGACATCGCGCTGCTGGGCAACCTCATCGTCATCGTGATCTTCGCGGGCTACGAGAACTTCGTGTCGAAGATGAAGGCGGCCGAGGACTCCGAGGACCGTCCGTCCTGGATGGGCCACGTCGACTTCTCGGGCCTCAAGATGAAGCTCATCGGCTCGCTGGTCGCGATCTCGGTGATCCTCCTGCTCAAGGACTTCGTCGCGGTCGAGGGCGCGGGCGAGGACTACGACTACACGGGCATCGCGTGGCGCATTGGCCTGCACTTCACCTTCGTGCTGTCGGGCGTGCTGTTCGCGCTCATGGACTACATCGGCGCCAAGCGCCAGGTGCTGCTCGCGGAGGCGCACGATGCGCACCCGTCGGTGCAGGCTCCTCACCTCGACGAGGTCGAGTAGCGACACGGACGATGCTGGGGCCGGATCGTCGAGGCAGCCGGACGATGCGGCGGCCGGGTCGTCGCGGCACGTGGACGATGCCGCGGTCGCGCGGTCTCGGCCGTCGCCCGGTGAGCGTCCCCGGCTCGCACCCGCGGTTCCCCTAGACTCCCGACCATGCATCTGAAGACGCTGACGCTGCGAGGCTTCAAGTCCTTCGCGTCGGCGACGACCCTCGAGTTCGAGCCAGGCGTGACGTGCGTGGTCGGACCGAACGGGTCCGGCAAGTCCAACGTCGTCGACGCGCTCGCCTGGGTCATGGGCGAGCAGGGGGCCAAGACCCTGCGCGGCGGCAAGATGGACGACGTCATCTTCGCCGGCACCTCCGGCCGCGCCCCGCTGGGCCGCGCCGAGGTCTCGCTCACGATCGACAACACCGACGGCGCGCTGCCGATCGACTACTCCGAGGTCACGATCTCCCGCACGCTGTTCCGCTCTGGCGGCTCGGAGTACGCGATCAACGGCTCGCCATGCCGCCTGCTCGACATCCAGGACCTGCTGTCCGACTCGGGCCTGGGCCGCGAGATGCACGTCATCGTCGGCCAGGGCCAGCTCGACGCCGTGCTGCGCGCGACCCCCGAGGACCGCCGCCACTTCATCGAGGAGGCCGCAGGCATCCTCAAGCACCGCCGCCGCAAGGACAAGGCGCTGCGCAAGCTCGACGGGATGCAGGCCAACCTCACGCGCGTCCAGGACCTCACCGCGGAGATCCGCCGCCAGCTCGGCCCGCTCGGCAAGCAGGCCGAGGTCGCACGACAGGCGCAGACCATCCAGGTGCAGGTGCGCGACGCGAAGTCCCGCCTCATCGCAGACGACCTCGCGCAGCTCACCGGCAGGCTCGAGCAGGACAAGGCCGACGAGTCGGCGCTCACCGAGCGCCGCGAGGCCGTAGAGAAGGCGATGCAGGAGGCGCGCTCGCGCCTCGCGGAGCTTGAGCGCGTCGCGGCCGAGGCCACTCCCGCGCTGACCCGGGCCAACGACCTCTTCTACCGCCTCAGCGCGATCCGTGAGCGGCTGCGCAACCTCGCGAGCCTCGCCGACGAGCGCCTGCGCATGCTCGGCCACCAGGTGGAGCAGGTGCCGACCGCGGACCTGGTCGACATGGACGAGCAGGTCGAGCGCGCCAAGGCCGCGCGCGCCGAGCTCGACGCCGAGGTCGCCGCCGCGGCCGCCGAGCTCGAGGCAGCGGAGGCCGCGCGCAAGGAGGCCGAGGACACCGCCTACACGTCCGAGCGCCACCACGCGAACCTCCTGAGGGCGATCGCGGACCGCCGCGAGGGCGTCGCGCGCATCGCGGGCCAGGTCGCGGTCAAGCGCTCGCGCGTCGAGGCGACCGAGGACGAGCTCGGCCGGCTCCAGGAGCAGCTCGCCGCCGCGAACAAGCGCGCGCACGAGGCCACGACCGAGTTCCAGGCCCTCGAGACCACGGTCACCTCCGTCGAGGAGGGCGAGGAGGACCTCGACGAGCAGCACGAGGTCGCGACCGAGCGCTGGGACGCCGCGAAGCAGGCGCTCGCGGACCTCAAGGACGCGCTCAACGCCGCGATGCGCGAGCGCGACACGTGGGCCGCGAAGGCCGAGGCCCTCGAGATGTCGCTGGCCCGCAAGGACGGCGCGGGCGCGCTGCTCGCGGAGGGCGTGCGCGCGGTGCGCGGCACGGTCGCCGCGCTGATCGAGGTGTCGGGCGATGCCGAGGACGCGATCGCGGCGGCCCTGGGCCCGCTCGCGGAGGCGCTCGCGGTCGACACGGTCGAGGACGCCGTGGACGCGATCCGGTGGCTGCGCGACGAGGACGCGGGCCGTGCCCGCTTCGTGGTCGCCGACGCCGACGCGCGCCCGACCAACCCGGACTTCTCGCTTCCGGAAGGCGCGGCCTGGGCGTCGGACCTGGTCTCCGGCCCCGAGGGCATCGTCGACACCGTGCGCGCGACCGTGTCCGGCGTGGCAGTGGTCGACGATCTCGTCGCCGCGCGCACGCTCGTCGCCGCCCACCCCGAGGTCACCGCGGTGACGCGCAGGGGAGACCTGCTGTCCGGCCGCGGAGCATACGGAGGTGCGGGCGAGGCGCCGAGTGTCCTGCACATGCAGGCGGCGCTGGACGATGCGCGTGAGGCCAGGGACGCCGCGGCCCGGAGGGTCGAGTCGACGGGCTTCGAGATCCGCACCGCGGAGGAGGAGTCTCAGGCCGCGCACTCGCAGTTTCAGCTCACGCTCGATCGCCTCAACGAGTCCGACGCCAAGATGTCCGCGGTCGCCGAGCAGCTGGGGCACCTCAACGCGTCCGCGAGGGCCGCCCGCGCCGAGGCCGAGCGCGTGCAGGTGCAGCTCGACCAGGCAGCCGAGCGCATGACCGCGGACCAGGAGGCGCTCACCGAGCTCACCGATCGGCTCGCCGCCGCTCAGGAGGAGCCCGAGCAGTTCGAGGCCGACGTCAACGAGGCGCAGGAGAACCGTGCCGCCGACGCGCGCGCCGCGACCGCGGCGCGTGCGCGCGAGACCGAGGCGAGGCTCGCGCTGCGCACGAGCGAGGAGCGGGCGCGGGCGCTGGCCGCGCGCGCCGAGAGCCTCGAGCGCGCCGCCGAGGCCGAACGCGACGCTCGGGCCAGGGCGGCCGAGTCCGCCGCGAGGCGTGAACGCCAGGCCGCTGCGGCCAGGGAGGTGCTCGCGGGCGCGACCGAGGCGATCGAGGCGATCGACGTCTCCGTCCAGCGCGCCGACGATGCGCGCGCCGAGGCCGAGCTCGCGCGCAGCGAGCGCTCGGGCGAGCTCACCACCGTCCGCCGCGCGGTCGACGAGTACGCGCAGGAGCACGCGCGCCTCACCGACGACGCGCATAAGGACGAGGTCGCCCGGGCCCAGATGCGGGTGCGCCTCGAGCAGCTCGAGCAGCGCGCGATCGACGAGCTCGGCGTGGATCCCTCGCAGCTCGTCGAGGAGTTCGGCCCGCATCTGCCCGTGCCGATGTTCGGCCCCGTCGGCGACGCCGCGCGCGACGCGGCCATCGCCGCCGCGGCAGAGTCGGGGGAGGAGCTGCCGGAGGACTTCACTCCTACCGAGCCCTTCGTCCGCGAGGTCCAGGAGAAGCGCCTGCGCCAGGCCGAGCGCGCGATGAACCAGCTTGGCCGCGTGAACCCGCTCGCACTCGAGGAGTTCGCGGCGCTCGAGGAGCGGCACAAGTTCCTGCAGGACCAGCTCGCGGACATCAAGTCCTCGCGCGAGGACCTGCTCGAGATCGTGAAGGAGATCGACGAGCGCGTCGAGCAGATCTTCACCAAGGCGTTCGAGGACACCGCCGCGCAGTTCGACAGGGTCTTCCCGCGGCTGTTCCCTGGAGGCGAGGGGCGGCTGGTCCTCACCGACCCCAAGCACATGCTCACCACGGGCATCGAGGTCGAGGCCCGTCCCGCGGGCAAGAAGGTCAAGCGGCTGTCGCTGCTGTCGGGCGGCGAGCGCTCGCTGACCGCGGTCGCGCTGCTCGTGTCGATCTTCAAGGCCCGCCCCAGCCCGTTCTACGTGATGGACGAGGTCGAGGCCGCGCTCGACGACGTGAACCTCGGGCGCCTGCTCGAGATCTTCACGGAGCTGCAGGAGGACTCGCAGCTCATCGTCATCACGCACCAGAAGCGCACGATGGAGATCGCCGACGCGCTGTACGGCGTCACGATGCGCGGCGACGGCGTCACGACCGTGATCTCGCAGCGCCTGCGCGACGACGACGCGGCGTAGGCCGCGCCTCGCCCGGACCGCGCAGCCCACCTGGCCCGCACGGCCGACGAGACCCTCGCATCGTCCCTACTGCTCGGCGACGACCCTGAGGTCGTAGTCGGCCGCATCGTCGTCGAAGAACGTGGTAACCGCGAGGAGCAGCGTGCCCTCGGGGAAGACGCGATCGATCGCGGGGTCGGTGTTCGCGAGCGAGGTCGCGTCGGGGTCCGTGTCGGTCCATGCGACCCGCACGGCCTCGCCGTCCACGAACTGCACGACCTCGAGCACGAGGTCCTGCTCCGCGAGCGTCGCCGCCTCGATGCGCAGGCGCTGCTGGGACGGGTTGTCGAGGCACACGTACTGCTGCGCCCCGTCGATCGTGACAGCGTCGCCCACGCCGATCTGCGTCGTGTCCGCGCACTCGGCCTCGGTGACGCCGTCGATCACGGTGCTCACCGCTCCGGTGCGCATGACGGAGCCGGCGGGGCCCGCGTAGAGGGTCATGTCGCCCGCGTCGGTGCCGAACCACGCGGTCGCCGAGATCAGGTAGGTGCCCGGCTCGAGGTCGATCGTGATCTCGGGGTCGTAGTCGAAGACGTCGTCGTTCGACTGGAGCACCTGCGCGACGCCATCGTCGTCGAACGCGGAGATCGCGAGCGTGAGGTCGGGCCCGCCCTCGTCGGGGGTGACGTCCGCATGCGACTCGGCCCCCGCGACCAGGAACGTCGCCTCGGTGACCTCGAGGCACAGGTACGGGGCGTCCCCGTCGGTCTCGAGCGAGGCCTCGTCCGTGAACAGCGGCACCTCGCCGCCGCATTCGGCGAGCGTGGGGGTCGCCACCGCGGTGGTCGTGGTCGCATCGTCGCCCGCCGCGAGCGTCGACGTGTACACGAGGAACGGCGGTGCCTCGGTCCCGTCGAGCGCCGTCGCGTAGCCGACGTAGGCGCCCGGCTCGACGACGACGGTCACCACGGGGTCCGCCCCGAGCGACGTGTCCGCGGTCGCGAGCACGGCGCCGTCCGGGGTCTCGAGCGACAGCGCGAGGCTCTCGCCCTCCTCGAGGGTCGCGGCGCCGACCGTGAGCTCGGTCCGCTCGTCGATCACCAGGCAGAACGGGCTGCCTGGCTCCACGACCTGGCCGTCGAGCTCGAGCGCGACGGCGTCGACGGGGGAGCAGTCCGCTGCCGCGGTCGTCGAGGAGCTCGCCTCGGACGTGGCCTGTCCGGCGTCGTCGTCCACGGCCCTCCAGAGCAGGTATGTGCCCCCGAGGAACACGGCGAGCGCGAGGGCCGCCGCGAGGATCGCGTAGAATGTCCGAGTATTTCCGGATCCGGGCGTGGGGGCGTCGTGGTGGCCTGAAGGCAGGCGATCGGCGGACTCCGGCATGGGTGGAGCGTATCCCGCATGCCGATCGTTCACGCTCATGGAAGGCCCGGAATGTCCCGTTTCCCCTCGTCGTCCCGACCGGGTGGAGCGAGGACGGCCTCGTACCCGACCACGAGAGGACTCATCCCGCTGTGATCTCGTTCCAGGACATGGAAGCCACGCTGCTCCTCGCAGTCGCGCTCTCCGTCATCGTCATCGTCGTCGCCGCCCTCTCCGAGGGCCGCGGCGAGCATCTTCTCGACCTGATCCAGCGGATGCGGCAAGGGAACGCGCCACAAGAGGGCATCCTCGAGCACGAGGTCCCGCGCGAGGGCTACGAGTGGTCCGTCGTCGGCAGGCTCGACTCGCCGACGCGTGACGAGGACGGCGACCCCCGGCCGCGCCTCAAGGACGTCGTCGCGGTCAAGGATCGACTTCCCGCGGTCAAGGACAGGCTCCCTGCAGTGAAGGACCGCCTGCCCGAGGTCAGGAGCGCCCTGCCCGCGCTCAAGGACCTGCCGGTGCTGCGCTCCCTCGCGGCCCCGCAGGAGGCTCCCGTGGACACGACCGGCACCCCGGTGCTCGCCGACACCGCGAGCCGCTGACGCCCCGCATCGTCTGACAGACTGGGCCCGTGGACGTCACATGGATTCCTGGAGACGCTGACCTCGTCGTCATCCTCGTCGCCGTCGCGGCGATCGGAGGAGGCGCGTTCGCGCTGCTGCGGCGGCCAGGGGGAGGGCAGCGACCTCCTGCCGCCCCGCCGACCGCCGAGCAGCCCGCTACCTCGACCGCTGTCGAGGAGGCCCCCGCCGAGGAGCCCGGACGGACGCTCGTCGCACCCGAGGCACCTGAGTCGCGGCTCGCGCGCCTGCGCTCGCGCCTGTCAGGAGGCTTCGGCGCGACGCTGCTGGCGATCTTCTCCCGCGACTCGCTGAGCCAGGACGACTGGGACGAGCTCGAGGAGACGCTGCTTGCCGCCGACGTCGGCGCCGCCTCGACTGACGTGCTGCTCGAGGACCTGCGGGCGCGCCTCAAGGCCGAGCCCGAGGCCGAGCCGCTCGCGCTCCTGCGGCAGGCGCTGCTCGACGTGGTCGACCCTTCGCTCGACCGCTCGCTCGACCTCACCGGCGCCGAGGGCATGCCTGCGACCGCAGTCGTCGTCGGAGTGAACGGCGTCGGCAAGACGACGACGGTGGGCAAGCTCGCGCGCGTGCTCGTGGCCGAGGACAAGACGGTCGTGCTCGGCGCTGCCGACACCTTCCGCGCCGCCGCCGCCGATCAGCTCGAGACGTGGGGCTCGCGGGTGGGCGTGCCCGTCGTGCGCTCGGACCGCGAGGGCGCCGACCCCGCGTCCGTGGCCTTCGAGGCCGCCCAGACGGGCAAGGAGCAGGGGCTCGACGTTGTGCTCGTCGACACCGCCGGCCGGCTCCAGAACAAGGCCGGCCTCATGGACGAGCTCGGCAAGATCGTGCGCGTGGTGTCGAAGGTGAGCCCGCCGAGCGAGGTGCTGCTCGTCCTCGACGCCACGACGGGTCAGAACGGGCTCACGCAGGCGCGCGTGTTCGGTGAGGTCGCACCCCTGACGGGCATCGTCCTCACGAAGCTCGACGGCACGGCTCGCGGCGGCATAGTCGTGGCCGTGCAGCGCGAGCTGGGCGTGCCCGTGAAGTTCATCGGCCTGGGCGAAGGCGAGGACGATCTTGCCCCGTTCGACGCCGAGCAGTTCGTGGACGGTCTGCTCGGGCAGTAGCAGGTCGGTTCGGGTGATACGTCACCCGGTGACGGTCCGCGCGGCCATTGTCCCAACGTGTGAGATCCGCAACACACCTTTTACTCGGATGCCACCCCTGTAACAGTCCCGAAACACAGGGGCAGTTCAGGTGTAACAGTTCTGCGGGAGGGTCTTCCTTGACTAGCCGAAGGGTTAGCGAAAGGGAGAAACACAATGGAAGACGCAATGGCTTACGCCGACGGCGTCGGGGCGGTCGCATGGCTCCTCGTGTCGGCTTCGCTGGTGCTGCTGATGACGCCTGCTCTGGCGTTCTTCTACGGCGGCATGTCGCGCAGCAAGTCTGTTCTGAACATGATGATGATGAGCTTCGGCGCCATGGGTGTCGGCATGCTCGCGTGGGTGCTGGTCGGCTACTCGCTGTCCGCCGGCGAAACCGTCAACGACATCATCGGTAGCCCCACCTACGACTTCGGCATGATCTCGACGCTCGAGTCGATGGACGCGACCGCGATCATCTCCGCCGGCTTCGGTGCGACCTTCGCGATCATCACCGTCGCGCTGATCTCCGGTGCGGTCGCCGACCGCATGAAGTTCGGTGCCTGGATGCTCTTCGCGTTCGTCTGGGTCATCCTCGTCTACGCGCCCGTGTCGCACTGGGTGTGGGGCGACGGCTTCGCCGCTCTCCTCGGCCCCGACGGCCCGTGGTTCGAGTCGCTGCCCGGACCGTATGACTTCGCGGGCGGCACGGTCGTCCACATCAACGCCGGTGTCGCTGCGCTCGTCCTCGCGCTTCTGCTCGGGGTCCGCAAGGGCTTCGGCAAGGAGCCGATGCGTCCGCACAACCTGCCGTTCGTCATGCTCGGCGCCGCGCTGCTGTGGTTCGGCTGGTTCGGATTCAACGCTGGTTCGGCGTTCGCCGCGGACGGCTACGCCGCCCTCGCGTGGGTCAACACCACCACCGCGACCGCGCTCGCCATGCTCGGCTGGCTCCTGACGGAGAAGGTCCGCGACGGCAAGCCGACCTCGCTCGGTGCCGCCTCCGGTGTGGTCGCCGGTCTGGTCGCCATCACCCCGTCGTGCGCCTCGGTCGACACCTGGGGTGCGATCGTCATCGGCTTCTTCGCCGGTGTGCTCTCGGCGCTCGCGGTCGGCCTGAAGTACAAGCTGGGCTACGACGACTCGCTCGACGTCGTGGGTGTCCACCTCGTCTCCGGTCTGTGGGGCACGCTCGCCATCGGTCTGGTCGCCTCGGGCGCCATCAACGGCGACGCTGGCCTGTTCTACGGTGGCGGCCTTACCCTGCTGGGTGTCCAGGCACTTGCCGCCCTCGTCGTGATCGTCTACTCGGCGGTCATGACCCTGATCATCGGTCTCGCGATCAAGTACACGATCGGACTGCGTGTGGCCGAAGAGGTCGAGGTGGCAGGCATCGACCTCGCCGAGCACGGCGAGACCGCTTACGAGGAGGCTGTGTAACCCATGAAGCTCGTGACCGCAATCATCCAGCCGCACCGCGTCGACGAGGTCCGCGCAGCCCTTGAGGCTGCCGGCGTCAAGGGCGTGACTGTCTCCGAGGCTGCCGGCTATGGCCGCCAGAAGGGACACACCGAGGTCTACCGCGGTGCTGAGTACACCGTCGACCTGGTCCCCAAGACCCGTCTTGAGGTCCTCGTCGACGACGCCGACGCCGCGACCGTGACCGAGGCCATCGTCTCGGCCGCGCAGACCGGCAAGATCGGCGACGGCAAGGTCTGGGTCGTCCCGGTGGACGACGTCGCCCGGGTTCGCACCGGCGAGCACGGCGCGGACGCTCTGTAAGGAGCCACACCGCATATGCCGAGCCGGGACGGTCAGTTCCGTGAAGGCTCGGACGCTGAGGTCCCGCATCCCGAGGGGGTGCGGGACCTCAAGCGTCTGAGGCGGGAGCTGGCTGACACGCTGTACCGGGACGGAGCTCCCGGGAAGTACCGCCGTCAGGCGCTGACCGACCTCACCATCGCCGCCCTCTCGGCGCACTGGGACGAGGCCGCGGACGGGCTGACGGAGGGGATCGCGCTGGGGGCCGTCGGGTCGCTGGGTCGGGGGGACTCGGGACCGTACTCGGACCTCGACGTCGTGCTCATCCACGACGGCCGCACGCTCAAGTCCGACGAGGTCGCCGAGCTCGCGCAGCGGCTCTGGTACCCGATCTGGGACGCGGGGCTCGAGCTCGACTACTCGTCGCGCTCGCTCACCGAGGTGCGCCAGGTCGCGTCGAAGGACCTCGCCGCGGCCTCCGGCCTGCTCGACCTCAAGCCGGTCGCGGGCGACAAGGAGCTCGCGCAGCGCGCGCGGTCCCTCATCTATCAGGATTGGCGCGCCGCGGCGCGCAAGCGCCTGCCCGAGCTGTTCGCCGCGTCGAAGGCGCGCGCCGAGCGGCACGGCGAGCTGGCCTACCTGATCGAGCCGAACCTCAAGGAGGCCCGCGGAGGCCTGCGCGACCTCGTGAGCCTCACGGGCCTGTCGGCGACGTGGCTCACCGACCGGCCCCACGGTGCGGTCGATGAGGCCGGCGCGCACGTGATGGACGTGCGCGACGCCATCCAGATGGAGGTCGGCCGCCCGCAGAACGTGCTGGGCCGACACCTCGCCGACGAGGTCGCCGCGCTCATGGGCCACGACGACCCCGACGACCTGCTCGCGTCGCTGGCCGAGGCGGGCCGAGAGATCTCCTACGCGCTCGACATGACCGAGCGCGGCGCGCGCCGCTCGCTCGAGCGCTCCGGCGTCGGCTCTCGCGCGTTCCTCGCGCGACGCCGTGCCCGCGCGCCTCGCCACACGGTGGTCGCCACGGGGCTCATCGATGTGGACGGCGAGCTCGCGCTCGCCCCCAGCTACGACGCGACCTCCGACGCGCTGCTGCCGCTGCGGGCCGCGGCCACCGCGGCATCGACAGGGCTCACCATCACGCCGACGCTGCTCGCGACCCTGCAGCGCTGCCCCGCGCTGCCCGACCCCTGGCCCGAGGAGGCGCGCGAGCACCTGCGCGAGCTGCTGCGCGGCTCGGCCCATCTGATCGCGGTCTGGGAGGCCATCGACCTCGCCGGCCTGATCGTGCGGGGCCTGCCCGAATGGCAGGGGGTCCGCAACCGTCCGCAGCGGAGCCCGATCCACCGCTTCACGGTCGACCGCCATATGGTCGAGTCCGTCGTCCTCGCCGCGAAGATGCGCAAGTACGACATCGATCACGACCTGCTCCGCTTCGCGCTGCTGGTCCACGACATCGGCAAGCGACCAGGGGCCACGGACCACTCGATCGACGGTGCAGTGCTCATCCCCGAGATGGGCCGTCGCCTCGGGCTCTCGCCGCAGACCATTCATGACGTCGAGCTGCTCGTCCGCCAGCACCTCACCCTCGCGAACCTCGCCACGACCGAGGACCCCGAGGATCCGGCCACGATCGAGCGGCTGCTCGACGCGGTCGAGCATCGCGTCGAGCTTCTCGACACCCTGCGCGCGCTCACCGAGTGCGACGCGCGCGCCGCGGGCCCCAAGGCGTGGACCCAGTGGCGCGAGCAGCTGGTGAACACGCTCTACACGAGGGCGCGCGCCGTCGCCGTCGGCAGAGGCGAGGTCGGCGGCGCGTAGCCGGGGCGCCAGGTAGGCTGGTGCGCCTGAGACACGCCTGAAGGGACACCTGTGTTCGCCAACCTCTCCGATCGCCTCGCTGAGACCTTCAAGAGCCTCCGCGGCAAGGGACGGCTCTCCGAGGCTGACATCGACGGCACGATCCGCGAGATCCGCCGCGCCCTGCTCGACGCCGACGTCGCCGTGCCCGTCGTCAGGTCGTTCACCGCGGCCATCCGTGAGCGCTCGCTGGGCGCCGAGGTCTCGGGCGCGCTCAACCCTGGCCAGCAGGTCGTCAAGATCGTGCACGAGGAGCTCATCGCTGTCCTCGGCGGCGAGCAGCGCCCGCTCACCCTCGCGAAGCACGGCCCCACGGTCATCATGCTCGCGGGTCTCCAGGGTGCCGGCAAGACCACGTTCGCGGGCAAGCTCGCGCACCACCTGAAGTCGCAGGGCCAGACCCCGATCCTGGTCGCGGCCGACCTCCAGCGTCCGAACGCCGTCACGCAGCTCAAGGTCGTCGGTGAGCGCGCGGGCGTGCCCGTGTTCGCCCCGGAGGCCGGAGTCACGCGCGAGGACGAGCGCCCGCACGGCGACCCCGTCGAGGTCGCGCGCCGCGGCCTCAGGGAGGCGCAGGACAAGCAGCACACCGTCGTGATCGTCGACACCGCGGGACGCCTGGGCGTCGATGCCGAGCTCATGAAGCAGGCGGGCGACATCCGCAAGGCGATCGACCCGCACGAGGTCCTGTTCGTCATCGACGCGATGATCGGTCAGGACGCCGTGGCCACCGCGCAGGCCTTCCAGGAGGGCGTCGACTTCACCGGCGTCGTGCTGTCGAAGCTCGATGGCGACGCGCGCGGTGGTGCCGCGCTGTCCGTCGCCCAGGTGACGGGCCGCCCGATCATGTTCGCCTCCGTCGGAGAGAAGCTCGAGGACATCGAGGTCTTCCACCCCGACCGCATGGCGTCGCGCATCCTCGACATGGGTGACATCCTCACCCTGATCGAGCAGGCCGAGCAGAAGTTCGACCAGGCCGAGGCCGAGCGCATGGCTGGCAAGATGCAGCGCGGCGAGGACTTCACCTTCACGGACTTCCTCGCGCAGATGCAGCAGCTCAAGAACATGGGCTCGATGAAGAAGATGCTCGGCATGCTGCCGGGCATGGGCGCGATGCGCGATCAGATCGAGAACCTCGACGAGCGTGAGCTCGTGCGCACCGAGGCGATCATCCAGTCCATGACGCCGCTCGAGCGTGACAACCCGAAGGTCCTCAACGGCTCACGCCGCTCGCGCATCGCCGCGGGTTCGGGCATGACGGTCGCGGACGTGAACTCGCTCGTCAAGCGCTTCGAGGACGCGCAGCGGATGATGAAGGCGATGGCCCAGGGCGGTGGCATGCCGGGCATGCCAGGCATGGGCGGCGGCCCGGGCGCCTTCGGCGGCCTGCCGGGCGGCAAGAAGTCCAAGGGCAAGCAGGCGCCGCAGCGCAAGGTCAAGGGCAAGTCCGGCAACCCCGCCAAGCGCGCCCAGCAGGAGCAGGCCGCGCGGGCACGCGCGGCAGGCGAGAAGCCCGCCGCGCCCGCGGGCTCGGCCTTCGGGCTCGGCACCCAGCCGCCGCAGGAGGACATCGACCCCGCGCAGCTTCAGGCGGATCTGGGCAAGTACCTGAGAAGGTAGACGCATGGATACCGTCGTCCCAGGGGCCCCGACCGACGTGCTGCACCTCGCCGGACCGGTGCTTGTGGGGGACGACGATGTCAGGCCAGAGGCTTGGGTGGTCGACGGCCGGATGGCCTTCGCACCACCCGAGGGCCGCAGCGTCGGCGCACGCGTGGACGGCGTCGTCGTACCCGGACTGGTCGACGTCCACTGCCACGTGGGTCTCGACAGCGGCGGAGCAGTGGATCCCGACCTGTCCCTCAAGCAGGCGCATCTCAACCGCGACGCGGGCACGCTGCTGATCCGCGACGCCGGCTCGCCCTCGGACACGTCGTTCCTCCAAGGTGTCCTCAACACGCCGCGCCTGATCCGCGCGGGCCGCTTCATCGCACGCCCCAAGCGGTATCTGCGCCACTACGCGCGCGAGATCGAGGTCGACGACCTGCCCCGCGTCATGGCGGAGGAGGCCCGCAAGGGCGACGGCTGGGTCAAGATCATCGCCGACTGGATCGACCGCGAGGTCGGAGACCTCACGCCCCTGTGGCCCGCGAAGGTGCTCAAGGAGGGCATCAAGGCGGCCCACGACGAGGGAGCCCGCGTCACCGCGCACACGTTCGCGACCGAGTCGATCGACGCCCTCCTGGACGGAGGGATCGACTGCCTCGAGCACGGCACCGGGATGACCACCGACCAGATGGCGCAGGCCGCCGACCTCGGGGTGCCCGCGGTGCCGACGCTGCTCCAGATCGACAACTTCCCCGGATACGCGGCGCAGGGAGCGGAGCGCTTCCCCGAGTACTCGGCGCGCATGACGCGCATGCATGAGCGTCGGCACGAGCAGGTGCAGGCGATGCGCGCCGCAGGGATGCAGCTGCTGCTCGGCACCGACGCAGGCGGCACGATCGGCCACGGGCGGCTGCCCGACGAGGCCGCCGCTCTCGTCGAGGCCGGGATTCCCGCGCCCGAGGTGCTCGCCGCCGCGTCCTGGCAGGCGCGCGCCTTCCTCGGCGTCCCGTCCCTGGGTGAGGGAGCGTCCGCGGACCTGGTGGTGTACGACTCGGATCCTCGCGACGACATCCGGGCCCTCGCCTCGCCCGCGCACGTGGTGCTGCGCGGCGTCCGGGTCGCGCCGTAGCAGGTCGTCAGCGCCGCGAGGCCGCGTCGTGTGTCGTGCCGACCGTGGTCGCCACGAGTCTGAGGGATTGCTGAGGACGATTCCGGAGAGGTTGCGGGAACACCGCGATACCAGGGACAGTTGACACGACATCCGTGGGGGCTGTGGTGGATGCGCGAGACGGGGAGAAGACGATGACGACGACGGTGGAGCGGGAACGCGTCCGCGCGAGCGCGCGACGCACCTGGTGGCCGGACGGGCTCGAGGCCGCCATCTGGGTCGCCGCAGCGATCGGAGTCGCCCTCATGCTGCGCAGCGGGGGTCTTCAGATAGCCGCGCCTGTCGACCTCGTGTACACCCTCGGCCGCGCGCTCGGCATCGTCGCCGCGGTGCTGATGCTCGCGCAGGTGCTGCTCGTGTCCCGCGCGCCGTACATCGAGCAGTCCGTGGGGCATGACCGGACCACCGCGCTGCACACGCGGCTCGGCACGTGGGCGATCGTCCTCATGCTCATGCATGCGTCGATCATCACGGGGATGTCCGCCTACTACGACGGCCGCGGCCTGCTGGACCAGGCGGTGACGACCTTCACGAGCGCCTGGTACCTCGCCGCGGCGCAGATCGCCCTCACCGCCTTCTTCGCGGTGCTCGCCACGTCGATCGCGATCGTGCGACGCAGGCTGCGCTACGAGAGCTGGCACGTGGTCCACCTGCTCGTGTACATCGGGATCGCGGGGGCGGTGCCGCACCAGTTCCTCGAGGGCTCGACGTTCCGCGACGGGGGAGCCGCGTGGTGGTTCTGGTTCGCGCTGTACACGTTCGCGTTCGGGTCGCTGCTCGTGTTCCGCTTCGCCGTGCCGCTGTGGCGGCTCGCGCGCCACGACCCGCGCGTGTCCGAGGTCACTCCGCTCCCGGACGGCTCCGTGTCGATCACCGTGACGGGGCGCGACATGGACGCGCTCGGCGCGAAGCCAGGCCAGTTCATGCTGTGGCGCTTTCTCGATAGTGCCCGCTGGCGCGAGGCGCACCCGTTCTCGCTGTCGGCCAAGCCCACGAGCACCTCGCTGCGACTCACGGTGCGTCCCTCAGGAGACTTCACCCGACAGCTCGCGAGCCTCGCGCCCGGCACGCGCGTGGCGGCCGAGGGGCCGCTCGGCATCTTCACCCACTCCGCGCGCCAGGGCCACGGCCTCGTGCTGGTCGCCGCGGGCATCGGCATCACGCCGATCCGCGCGATGCTCGAGGAATGCGACGACTCGGAGCCGTGCACCGTGATCGTGCGCGCGAGCGGCACCGCGGACTCGCCGCTGCTCGACGAGGTCGAGGAGCTGGTCGAGCGCGCGGGAGCCTCGCTCCACGTCCTGCACGGGCCGCGAGGCGACAGTTGGACCCCGAGGGACGCCCCAGGCGGCCTTGCGGACCTCGTCGAGGGCGTCGGCGGGCGAGACGTGTTCATCTGCGGGCCGCTCGCATGGGCGGACGCAGTCGAGGCGGACGCGCTGGCCTGCGGGGTCCCACGGGCGGCGGTGCATCGAGAGAGGTTCGCATGGTGACGAGGAAGGGCGGACGGGCATGAGAGCGAGCAGGATGGCCGCGGTCGCGGTCGGCTCGGCGGCGATCGTCGGAGTCGGGTACGCGACGGCGCCCAAGGGGCTGGTGACGCTCGACCTCGCCGAGTCCGTGGACTCGGACGCGTCTGCGGGCGAGGACACGACGGCCGACGATGCGGACGACGCGGTGGAGGCCGAGCCGACGCCGTCGGTCGTATGCGAGGAGGTCGCGGTGTCCGCCGACGACGCCGCCGATGATGACGACGATGATCACGACGACGACGACGACTATGACGATGACGATGACGATGACGATGACGACGATGATCACGACGACGACGCGGTCCAGGTCGTCGAGATCTGCACCACCGTCACGCCGGAGCCGACCTCGGAGACCACCTCGGGCGGCGACCAGGCCGGACAGGCCGATGTGGGCTCCGGCACCTTCGATGGTCCCGTGGTCACCAACGTGCGCGGCGACTTCCAGGCGCAGATCGTCGTCCAGGATGGGGTCGTCGTCGAGGTCAACGCCCTCGCCGCTGGCACGTCCGCATCCGAGTCGCAGCGCATCAACGCGGAGGCGATCCCCGAGCTGTCGGCGCGCGTCCTCGAGGCGCAGGACTGGGACGTCGAGGCCTACTCGGGGGCGTCGTACACGTCGCCCGGCTTCCTCGAGTCGGTCCACGGGGCCTTCGACGACGCAGGGCTCTAACCCCCATGCCCCACGGGGACGATCATGAGACCCTCACCCGCATCGTCCATGCGATGGCGATGCCGTTCACGGTGCGGCTGCGCGACGTCGCCGACCCCGCCGAGGCGGACCGCGTGATCGGAGACTTCGAGGACTCGCTGAGGGAGGCGGACGCGCTGCTGTCGATGTGGCGCGCGGAGACGCCCATGAGCCGCGTCGCCAGGGGAGACCTGGACGTGGACGATGCGCCGGCCGAGATCGCGCAGGTGCTCGCCCTGGCAGCGGGCTGGCGGGACGCCACCGACGGCGCTTTCGACGCGCGCCTCACCCCGCGCGCCACGCGCCGACTGCCCGTCGCCTACCCTGCCGGCGCCCCCGATCCCACCGGCATCGTCAAGGCCTGGGCGGTCGCCCGTGCGCTTCCCGCGCTCGAGAGCGTCGCGGCGGACGGCTGGCTCGTCGGAGCCGCAGGCGACGTGGTGGTCGGGGGAGAGGGCGAGTGGCACGTCGGGATCGCCGATCCCCGGGTCCAGGGCGACCCCGCGGGCACGCGTCCCGTCGAGGTGGTGGCGCTCGGCGGTCGGCGTCGCGCTCTCGCGACCTCGGGCGGCTCGCAGGTCCACGATCACATCTGGGATCCCGTGACGGGTGACGTCGCGAGGCACTACCTGCAGGTCTCGGTCATCGGCCCGGATCTCGTCGCGTGCGACGCCTGGGCGACGGCCATCGCCGCGGGCGGTCCTCACGCACTCGCGCTCGCGGCCGATCGGAAGGTTGCCGCGCTCGCCGTCACAGGAGCACGATCAGGTGGTGGCTACGACGCCCTGACCACACCCGCGTGGTCAGGACAGTGGCACTGAGGGCCGATCCCCGGCGTCCTCCCCGCCTGCTCTGAGCCGGTTCTCAGGTGCGAGCGGGAGCATCGTTCATGTCAGGGCACGCACAGCCCGGCATGGAGACGGGGAGGAGCCCGCATGACCATCATCGAGACGCCGCCGGGCGACCATCGGCCCGCACCGCTGCCGATCCGGCGCGACGCGGGCGCGCTGGCGCGCGAAGTGGGCACCCCGACCGAGGCCGTGGCCCGCCGCCGCAGCCTCCGCGCCGACATGCTCGAGGCCGCCGTATGGCTCACCGCGGTGACCGGAATCGCCTTCATGATCGGCTCGGGCGCGTTCCTCGACTCGGGCTTCTGGGGCTGGCTCGGCATGATCGCCCGCGCGCTCGGCATCGTCGCCGCGGTGATGATGCTGATGCAGCTGCTGCTCGCGTCGCGCGCCCCGTGGATCGACCGGGTGATCGGCCACGACAAGGCCGTCGCGCTGCACACCAAGTACGGCGTGACGTCGTTCGTCGTCATGCTCCTGCACATCGCCGTCGTCTCGACCGCCGACTCCCACACCGCGGGGACCAACCCGGTCTCGCAGCTGTTCGACTACTGGTCGTACGACTGGTTCATGGCGTGGGCCGTCGTCTCGGTCGCCGCGATCCTGGTCGTCCTGTTCACGTCCTTCGCGACGTCGAGGGCGCGGATCGCGTACCACAAGTGGCACGCGATCCATCTGCTCAGCTACGTCGCGATCATCGCCGCCGTGCCTCACCAGTTCCTGCAGGGCTCGACGTTCCGCGACGGCGGTGCCGCATGGTGGTTCTGGTTCGTGCTGTGGGCCGGCGCGGTGTCCGCGTTCGTCTACTCACGGATCATCTCGCCCATCGTCGTCAACCGCCGCCACCGCCTCACGGTGACCGACGTGGCGCACGAGACCGACGGCTCCGTCACGATCACGCTCGGCGGCGACGCGGTGTCCCACATCGGCGCCCGCTCGGGCCAGTTCCTCAACATCGCGTTCGGGCGCTTCGCCTATCTGCGCGAGATGCACCCCTACTCGCTGTCGGCCGCGCCCGGCGAGACCCTCCGCATCACGGTGAAGCCGCTCGGCGACGCCTCGTCGGCACTGGCCGACCTCGAGGTCGGCACGAGCGCCTGGATCGAGGGTCCGCTCGGGGTCTTCACCCACGAGGCCCGCACGGGCCGCGACCTCATGCTCATCGGCGCGGGCATCGGGGTGTCCCCGATCCGCTCGCTGCTCGAGGACGCGCCCGAGCACGGCTCGGTGTCGGTGATCGTCCGCGGTCGCTCGCGCGAGGAGATCCCGCTGCTCGACGAGATCGAGCAGCTGTCGATGGTGCGCGGCGCGCGCTACGCGGCGCTGCTGGGCCGCCGCGGCACCACGTGGGGCACCGCGCTCCACCCCGTGACGCTCGTCGGCGCGATCAAGGATCCGTCGGACACCGATGTGTACATCTGCGGCCCCGTGCAGTGGGGCCTTCAGGTCGAGGCGGACGCGCGTGCGGCTGGAGTGCCGAGCCACGCGATCCACCGCGAAGAGTTCGCCTGGTGAGGCGGGAGGAAGACGAATGAAGACCTCACGCGCATTCATGGTCGGCGGCGCCGCCACGGCCATCCTCACGACCGGCTGGGCCCTGTCGCCCAAGGCCACCGACGCGGTCGAGTACGCCGCATCGTCCGATTCTTCGCTCGCAGAGTCCGACTCGGCCGACGATGCGGGCTCGAGCGAGGGCTCCGAGTCGAGCGACGACCTGAGCGAGGACTCGGGCGACGACTCCGGACTGACCCTCGAGGACGACGGGAGCGACGGGTCCACGGACGGCTCGGCTCCCTCCTTCGATCAGGGCGAGAGGCCCGAGGGGGGCGGCCATGGCGGGCCCCCCGGATCGGGAGAGCAGAGCAGCGGCACCCTTGACGACTCCGCCACGAGCGCGGGCGACACCGGCAGCTCAGACGGCACCACCTACACGGGTGAGTCCGTGCAGACGCGCTACGGCTCGTTCTCCGTCCAGATCACCGTGGTCGACGGCGAGGTCACCGGGGTCGAGATGGTCGAGTCCGGCGACACCGACCACGAGTCCATCCAGATCAACTCGACCGCGCTTCCTCAGCTCATGGAGGAGGTCCTCGAGACGCAGAGCGCCGACGTGACCTACATCTCGGGCGCGAGCTACACGTCCGGCGGCTTCGCGCAGTCCGTGGCCGATGCGTTCGACCAGGCGGGCCTGTGATGGCCGTCCAGCCCGACCCGGCCCGTCCCCACCCCGTGGGAGACGGCCGGCGTGCCCACACCCGTCAGCAGTACGCCTGAGAGGGCGGAAGGAGAGCAGAGATGAACACCTCACGCGCATTCATGGTCGGCGGCGCCGCAGCCGCGGTCCTCACCGCCGGCTGGGCCCTCACGCCGAAGGACTCGTCGACGGCATACGCCTCGACCGACACGAGCACCACGACGGACTCGACCGACACCTCGTCGTCCGACTCCGACGGCACCTACACGGGAGAGTCGGTCCAGACCCGGTACGGGTCGTTCTCGGTCGCGATCACCGTGGAGGGCGGGGAGGTCGTCGACGTCACCATGGTCGAGTCCGGCGAGACCGACCACGAGTCCCAGCAGATCAACTCGACCGCTCTGCCGCAGCTCATCCAGGAGGTCCTCGAGACCCAGAGCGCGGACGTCACGTACATCTCTGGCGCGAGCTACACGTCAGACGGCTTCGCGCAGTCCGTCGCCGACGCCTTCGACCAGGCGGGCCTGTGATGATCGTCGCCGCGCATGCGATGGCCATGGGGTTCACGCTGCACGTGGACGACGCTGTGGACCGCGACGCTCTCGCGACGATCATGGAGCACATCGAGCACGACCTTCGGTGGGTCGATGAGACCTTCTCGACCTTCAAGGACGACTCGTGCGTCTCCCGCATTGGTCGAGGCGAGACGACGGTGGAGGAGTGCCCGCCTGCGGTGGCCCAGGTCCTCGACCTGTGCGCCGACTACCGCGACGCGACCGGCGGCGCGTTCGACGCCATCAGGCCCGACGGCCGCATCGATCCCACGGGCATCGTGAAGACCTGGGCGATGGAGCGCGTGCGCTGGCGCCTCGACTCGCTCCCCGCCCGCGGCTGGATGTGGGGCTGTGCGGGCGACGCGACCGTGTCGGGACTCGGGCCGGACGACGGTCGGGTCTGGCGCGTGGGCATCGCGCACCCCGAGCACCGCTTCGAGTCGGTCGGAACCGTGGCGCTCGGAGGGCGCCGCACCGCGATCGCGACCTCCGGCACCTCGGAGCACGGCGAGCACATCTGGCGCACCGAGGGTGGCACGTCGGGATATGTTCAGGCGAGCGTCGTCGGCAACGACCTCGTGGAGTGCGACGCGTGGGCCACCGCGATCGTCGCGGATGGCGAGAGGGCCGCGCTCGCGGCCCAGGAGCGCGGCATGGACGTGCTCGCGCTGCGGATGCGCGAGGGCAGGGTCGTCGCGGACCGGTCGCCCGGCTGGACCTGGGCGGCCTGACCGGCCGCTGGTCGTCGCGAGGCCCCCGCATCTGGCATACTTGACCGCTAGCGCGTACGGCCCTCTACCCGTGCGAGCGATTCGTCTTGCCGGACCGACCTCCCCGTGATTCCCCGGGGGCGCGAGGTCAGGCTCATACCGAATGATCAAGGAGACCGCAGCATGGCTGTGAAGATTCGTCTGAAGCGCTTCGGCAAGAAGCGCGCCCCGTTCTACCGCGTCGTCGTCATGGACTCGCGCACCAAGCGCGATGGCCGTGCCATCGAGGAGATCGGCAAGTACCACCCGACCGAGGAGCCCTCGGTCATCGAGATCGACTCGGAGCGCGCGCAGTACTGGCTCTCCGTCGGCGCGCAGCCGACCGAGCAGGTCGCGGCCCTCCTGAAGCTGACCGGCGACTGGGGCACCTTCAAGGGCGAGAAGGGTGCCACGAGCACCGTCAAGGTCGCCGCGGGCAAGGCCTCCGCCGAGGACGCCATCAAGGCGCACGCCGACGCCGCGGAGAAGGCCAAGGCCGACGCCGCCGCCAAGAAGGAGGAGGCCGCCAAGGCCGCCGCCGCCGAGGCTGAGGCCGCAGAGGCGCCCGCCGAGGACGAGGCCCCCGCGGCCGCCGAGTCCGAGGAGAACTAAGCGATGGTCCTCGACGCCCTGGAGTTCCTTGTCCGCAGCATCGTCCGCAACCCGGACGACGTGCGCGTCACCGAGCGCACGGGGCGTCGAGGCACCACGCTGAACGTGGTCGTCCACCCCGACGACCTGCCTCGCGTGATCGGCCGCCGTGGCCGCACCGCGCAGGCGATTCGCACCGTCGTCGACGCCGTCGCGCGCGATGACGTGCGGGTCAACATCGTCGACGTCGCCTGACACCCATGGCGGACGTCACGCTCCGCGGCCAGCGCCCCTCGACCGGCAGGCTCGTCCTGCCCGGTCTGGGGGCGTTGTTCATGCTCGCGCTGTCCCTCGCCTCGGTCGTCAACGTCACCGGCGACGGGTCGACCGTCGCGATCGTGCTGATGATCGCGATCCTCGGGACCACCGCGTGGCTGTGCTGGGATCTGCTCAAGGCGCTCGGAGTCGTGCCGCTCGCGCGCGTGTCCGTCTCTCCTGACGCGATCGTCGTGCACGCGCCCGGACTCGGCTGGTGGGGTCGGCGCCGCGCGATGACGCCAGGCACGCCCCTGCAGGTCGACGTCCTGCGGCAGTCCGCGTTCCTCGGCACGACGTACATGTACCGGTTCTCGCAGGAGGACACCAAGACCTCGATCGTCGGCCCCGCCGAGGTGCGGGAGGCCGACCTCGATGCGCTCTCCGACGCGCTCGCCGAGCTCGACACCGTCGTCACGGTCGGCGTGATGGACCTCGGCCGCGGCCGGGGCCGCAGGTAGCGGCGAGCGTCAGGACGCGCGGAACCAGCGCGCCTCAGGACGCGCGGAACCAGCGCGCCTCAGGACGCGCGGAACCAGCGCGTCGCCCGGGCGGTCCACAGCAGCGTGAGCGACGCGGTCGCGAGCACCGCGGAGACCGTGATCGAGCCGAGTGCGGCCCAGCCGAGCACGCCCCACGCCGCGCCCTGAGTCGCGAGTCGGGTCAGCAAGAGGCCCGACACCATCGCGCGCACCGTCGGCGTCCCGTGCGGGAGCATCGCCGCGGCCGCGCCCGTGAGGATCCCCAGCACCAGCAGTGCCGACCCGATCAACGCGAGCATCTCAGCCGAGGTGCCCGTGCGCTCCGCGAACGATCCGTCGAGAGCGAGCGCCAGCGCGGCCACCCCCGCGATCGTGTCGAGCGCGGCCGTGCTCCACGCGAGCGCCGTCGCCGCGACGACGACGCAGGGGCGCGTGCCTGCCATGCATGTCCTCCGTGAGGGGTGCCCCAGGGCGGGAACCCCGGCACCATCGTGGCATTTGGTATCGGATGGTGCGACTTGGTGGCCCTGAGTGAACCTGAGAGGGCCGGTGCGTGGGCCCGTCGGCCCTAGGCTTGTCGGCATGGACGTGACAGTGGCGCGCATCGGGCGTGCGCATGGGCTCAAGGGTGAGGTGAGCGTCGAGCTGCGCACCGACATCCCCGAGGAACGACTGGTGGCGGGCGCCGAGTTCACCACCGATCCCGAGAGCGCCGGGCCGCTCACGATCGCGGGAACGCGCGTGCAGGCGGGGCGGTGGTACGTGCGCTTCGCGGAGATCACGGACCGCAACGCGGCGGAGGCGGCGAGGGGAGTGTCCCTCGTGATGGACTCCGACGAGGACATGGAGGACGACGCGTGGTTCGTCCATGAGCTCGTCGGTCTCACTGCGGTGCGGTCGGACGGCACGGAGGTCGGCAAGGTCGTGGACCTGCAGTCGATGCCCGCGCAGGATCTGCTCGTCGTCAAGCAGCCGGGCGGCTTCCGCGCCCTCATCCCGTTCGTCGAAGCGTTCGTGCCCGAGGTGGATCTCGAGGGCGGACGGGTCGTGGTGGACCCGCCGCATGGCCTGCTCGCGGGCGAGGAGCCCGAGGCGACCGGTGAGACTGCGGGAGGCTGACATGCGCGTCGACGTCGTGACGATCTTCCCCGAGTTCTTCCAGGTGCTCGATGTGTCGCTCCTGGGCAAGGCGCGTCAGGCCGCGCTCGTGGATACCCACGTGCACCAGCTGCGTGATTGGGCGGCCTTCAAGGCCGACGGCACCCCCGACGCGCACCGCACGGTCGACGATGCGCCGTTCGGCGGCGGCGCCGGCATGGTGATGAAGCCCGACGTCTGGGGCAAGGCGCTCGACGACGTGCTCGAGCCTGGCGGCGTGCTCGTCATCCCGAGCCCGGCGGGGATCCCGTTCACCCAGGCGCTCGCCGCGGACCTGTCCGTCGCGCCCCAACTCGTCTTCGCATGCGGTCGGTATGAGGGGATCGACGCCCGCGTCGCCGAGCACTACGCGGGCGAGGGCTTCCGCGTGCTCGAGGTAAGCCTCGGCGACTACGTGCTCAATGGGGGAGAGGTCGCGGCCTTCGCGATGATCGAGGCCGTGACGAGGCTCATCCCCGGCTTCATGGGCAACGCCGAGTCCATCGTCGAGGAGTCCCATTCCGACGGCCTGCTCGAGTACCCCTCGTACACCCGTCCCGCGTCGTGGCGGGGCCACGACGTGCCCGATGTGCTGCTGAGCGGTCACCACGGTCGCGTGGCCGAGTGGCGTCACGAGCAGCAGGTCGCGCGCACGCGTGAGCGGCGCCCCGACATGCTCGCCGCGCTCGAGGAGCCGCGGGCGGACGACTGACCTGGGGTTCTGTTGGGCCGGGGCCGGACGATGTGGCAGAATAGTGCGTCGGCGCGCCCGGCGCTCGCACCTGCCACAGGGGGTGGAGCACCAGCCCGGAGCGCGGCATTCACTTACGTAGCCTTCGGGCAGAACCGCATGGTGACCTGTGGCATGTGCGAGGAGAGATGTCATGCAGAAGCTTGACTCCGTGGTCGCGGGCCAGATCCGCGACGACATTCCGGACTTCCGCGCCGGCGACACCGTCAACGTCCACGTGAAGGTCATCGAGGGCAACCGCTCGCGTATCCAGGTCTTCAAGGGCGTCGTCATCGCCCGCCACGGCAAGGGCGTCGGCGAGACCTTCACGGTCCGCAAGATCTCGTTCGGTGTGGGCGTGGAGCGCAAGTTCCCGATCAACGCGCCGACCATCGAGAAGCTCGAGGTCGTCTCGCGCGGTGACGTGCGTCGCGCCAAGCTGTACTACCTCCGCGGTCTCCGCGGCAAGGCCGCTCGCATCCGCGAGAAGCGCGAGAACTAGTCATCAGCGCAGACACGCAGCAGCCGGCGGACGGGGGGCCAACCCCGTCCGCCGGCGCTCGTGTATGGGGCTGGTTCAAGGAGATCGGGATCATCGTCGTCGCGGCGCTGGTCCTGTCTCTCATCATCAAGACATTCTTCTTCCAGTCGTTCTGGATCCCCTCCGGGTCGATGCACCCGACGCTGGTGGAAGGCGACCGGATCCTCGTCACCAAGTGGCGACCCGACCCCCTCGAGCTGCGACGCGGCGACGTCGTCGTCTTCAAGGACCCGGGCGGCTGGCTCTCAGGCTCCGAGACCGTCGAGGCGACCGGCGTCCGCAAGGCCGCACAGGACGTCCTCCAGTTCGTCGGGCTCCTGCCTGAGGACGCGGGCGAGCACCTCGTGAAGCGCGTGATCGGGCTGCCCGGCGATGAGATCGTCTGCGAGAGCGCGGACAGCCAGGTCATGGTCAACGGCGTCTACCTCGACGAGGACTATCTGGCCGAGGGCTCGCAGCCGTGCGGCGCCGAGTTCTCCGTCACCGTGCCCGACAACTCGCTGTGGGTCATGGGCGACAACCGCGACAACTCCGCGGACTCCCGCTATCACATGGGACTTCCCGGGGGCGGCACGATCCCCGTCAGCTCCGTGGTCGGCACGGCCTTCGTGACCGTGTGGCCGGTCGAGAACTGGGGCGGCATCGGCAACCCGCTCGTCGACTCCAACCAGGCCTGAGCGCGTGCGCACCGCGGTCTCGCTCGATCACGAGCGTGCCCTCTGGAACGCGGGCGCCACGGTGGTCGCCGGGATCGACGAGGTCGGCAGGGGAGCGCTCGCCGGCCCCGTGAGCGTCGGGCTGTGCGCCGTGACGCCGCGCGACGACTGGCCCGAGGGGCTCGCCGACTCCAAGCAGCTCACGCCCGCGCGACGTGACGCGATGGCCGCCGAGCTGTCCTGCTACGGGGTCGCCAGAGCCGTCGCCCACGCCCAGCCGCACGAGATCGATGCCCACGGCATCGTGGGGGCCCTCCGCCTTGCCGGACTGCGTGCGCTCGCCTCCCTTGCGGCCGACGGCGTCGTCGTCGACGCGATCCTGCTCGACGGCACGCATGACTGGCTCACCGCGCCCGCCCCGGACCTGTTCGCCGCCGACGCGGGCGACCCCCTCGTCGTCCTCGTGCCGGAAGCCCCTGAGGTCGCCCCGGTGACCACCGTGGTGAAGGGCGACGGCAAGTGCGCGTCGATCGCCGCGGGGTCGGTGCTCGCCAAGGTCGAGCGCGACGCGCTTATGGTCGCGGCCGACGCGGACCACCCCGCGTACGGCTGGGCCCGCAACAAGGGCTACGGCGCGCCGGTGCACCTCGCGGCCCTGCGCGAGAGGGGCCCGAGCCCCCTCCACCGACTGAGCTGGTCCCTTCCTCAGCGCGACGCGTGAGCGCCACGCACGCGTCGGTTGCGTGCGCCGGGCGTGCATCGGCCACAATGGGACCGTGAGCAGCGACGACCTGGAGAACTACGAGACCGAGGCGGAGCTGGCGCTCTACCGTGAGTACCGCGACGTGGTGGGCCTGTTCCAGTACGTGGTCGAGACCGAGCGCCGGTTCTATCTGGCGAACAAGGTCGACCTCCAGGTGCGCGCCTCGGGGGGCGATGTCTACTTCGAGGTGAGCATGACCGACGCGTGGGTGTGGGACGTGTACCGCTCCGCGCGCCTCGTGAAGAAGGTGCGCGTCGTGACGTTCAAGGACGTCAACATTGAGGAGCTCGCGCACGACGACGACCCGACGATCCCCGACATCAGGCAACTCCGCGGGAGATAGTTCACGGGTGGTTGACTAAAGCTTGCAGAGTCTGCAACAATGCAGAATATGCAAGATTTGATCGAGTCGACCCCGAAGGCCTGTGAGGGGCTGCGCGAGCGCAAGCTGCGTCTCGCGCGCAACGCCACGCAGAAGGCCGCGATCGAGCTGTGCCTCGAGCACGGGCTCGACGCCGTCACGGTCGAGATGATCGCCGAGCGGGCGGGCATCTCCGCGCGCACGTTCTACAACTACTTCGGCACGCGGGAGAGCGCGCTGCTCGGCGACGCCAAGCCCGTGCCGACCGAGTCGCACATCGCGCGCTTCGTCGCGCGGGACGACGTCAGCGACGTCGAGGCCTTCGCTCTCATGATGGCCGACGTGTGGGTCGAGGACGAGCCCGACCGCGAGCTCTTCGCCCTGCGGCACCGCCTGTACGAGGCGGAGCCGACCCTCGCGGCGGCCAACCTCGCCCGGATCGGCGAGTCCCGCGAGCGCCTCGCCGAGATCGCAGTCCTGCGCCTGCGTGCGCATCGCCCGGAGATCGACGAGGAGCAGCTCGCCCTCGAGTCCACCCTCGTGGTCGCGCTCGCCATGGGCGCGCTCCAGGCCATCGGCCGCACCTGGCTGTCGAGCGGGGCAGAGGTGTCCCAGCTCAAGGCCCTCATCCACGGCCTCGTCCCCAGCATCCGTCGTCTCACTCAGACCACTCGCCCCTAGGCGAGCCGCACCACAAGGAGTTCCCCGGAAATGTCAGACACCACCATGCAGCCGCGCCCCGACGCGGCCGCCGCGCCCGACCGGCGCGGCATCCTGCTCGTCTTCGTCGGCCTCATGACAGCCATGCTGCTGTCCGCGCTCGACCAGACCATCTTCTCGACCGCGCTGCCCACCATCGTCGGCGACCTCGACGGCGTCGACCACATGCTGTGGGTCACCACCGCGTATATCCTCGCGGCGACGATCATGATGCCGGTCTACGGCAAGCTCGGCGACCTCGTCGGACGCAAGCCGCTGTTCCTCGGCGCGATCGGGCTGTTCATGATCGGCTCGGTCGTGGGCGCGCTGTCCACCGGCATGACCGAGCTCATCGTGGGCCGCGCGATCCAGGGCCTCGGAGGCGGCGGGCTCATGATCCTGTCGCAGGCAGTGATCGCCGACATCGTCCCGGCCCGCGAGCGCGGCAAGTACATGGGCCTCATGGGCGGCGTCTTCGCGCTCGCCTCGGTGATCGGGCCGCTGCTCGGCGGCTGGTTCACCGAGTCGATCGGCTGGCAGTGGTGCATGTGGATCAACGTCCCGCTCGGCATCCTGGCCATGGCCTCGGTCGCGATCTTCCTCCACCCGCCGGCCCAGGACCGCGCCAAGCCGAAGCTCGACATCGCGGGCATGATCCTCATCGCGATCGCGTCCGCCTCGCTCGTGCTCGTCACCTCGTGGGGCGGCGGCCAGTACGAGTGGGACTCGCCGGTCATCCTGTCGCTCATCGGCCTCACCGTCGTCGCGGGAGTCGCCTTCGTCCTGGTCGAGCGCCGGGCCGTCGAGCCGATCATGCCGCTCACGCTGTTCAAGGAGCGCAACTTCAACCTCACGACCGCCGCGGGCCTGCTGATGGGCATCGCGATGTTCGGCACGCTCGCCTACATGCCCACCTACCTCCAGATGGTGGCGCAGGTCGACGCGACCGAGGCTGGCCTGCTCATGATCCCGATGATGGGGACGATGCTTCCCACCTCGATCATCGTCGGCCGCATCGTCTCCGCCACCGGTCGCTACAAGTGGTACCCGGTCTCCGGCGCGGGTGTCATGACCGTCGCGATGTACCTGCTGTCGACCATGAGCTACGACCAGCCGATCTGGCTGACCTGCGTCTACCTCGGCATCTTCGGTGCCGGGCTCGGCCTCATGATGCAGGTGCTCGTGCTCGTCGTGCAGAACACGTTCCCGCTGCGCATGGTGGGCACCGCGACCGCGGCGAACAACTACTTCCGCCAGATCGGAGCGTCGCTCGGCGCCGCGGTCGTCGGCTCGATCTTCACGAACAACCTCGTGGACCTGCTCCGCGACCGGGTCGCAAGCGGCACCGCGGATCTGAGCGACGCGAACTCGCTCACGCCGTCGGCGGTGCTCGAGCTGCCGCAGGAGATGCAGGACGTCATCGTGAGCTCGTACAACGACGCGCTCACCCCGGTGTTCCTCTACATCGTTCCGCTCGCGCTGCTCGCGCTCGTGCTGCTGCTGTTCGTCAAGGAGGCGCCGCTGCGCACGACGCTCGATCGTGACGCCAACGCGCCGTCGCCTGCGACGGGCGAGCCGGGCATGGACGATGTGGTCGTCGCCGACGAGGCCGGGCGCGAGCCCGCGCTCGTCGGGGCCGCGGACGCCGACGCCGAGGAGTCCGGCACGGGCTCTCCGCGCCGCTGAACTGAGCTCGACGACTTCCGGCCGCTGATCTGCGCTCGACGACTTCCGGCCGCTTCTCGAGGGGCGCATCCCGCACGGGGTGCGCCCCTCGGCGCGTCACACGCCGTTAATCCGCGGGCGCGAGATGTCACGGACACGTAACCGGGCAGCACCTCCAAGGGACGGGCCGTGCGCAAGGATGCAGGCAGACCCCGCGACGGCGGGACGAGCGGCACCGAAGGAGCAACGATGATCGACCACGACTTCGCCACCGCGGTCGAGACGCGCGACGCGATCGCCGGCGGCGAGACGACGGCGAGGGCGGTCGTCGAACGCGCCCTCGCACGGATCGCCGCGCTCGACGGGCGTCTCAATGCCTTCGCGCACGTCCTGGCCGACGAGGCGCTCGCCGAGGCGGACGCGCGCGACGCCGCGCAGGCCGCGGGCGAGGCCCTCGGCCCCCTGCACGGCGTCCCCGTGGCGATCAAGGACGAGAACGACGTCGCGGGCCTCCCGACGGCCTACGGTGGTGCGGCGTTCAGCACGCCCGCGGCGGCCGACGCCGAGGTGGTGCGGCGACTGCGCGAGGCCGGCGCCGTGATCGTCGGCAAGACGCGCATGCCCGAGTTCGGCATCTGGCCGTTCACCGAGACCGAGGTGAACGGGATCACCCGCAACCCGTGGAATCTCGAGCGCTCGACGGCGGGATCGTCGGGCGGCACCGCGGCCGCGGTCGCGTCGGGCATGGTGCCCGTGGCGATCGGAGGCGACGGGGGAGGATCGATCCGGCTCCCGTCGAGCTGGTGCGGGCTCGTCGGCCTCAAGCCCCAGCGCGGACGCGTGTCCGCGGCCCCGAACCCCGACCTGTGGCGCTCGCTCGGCGTCATCGGGCCGCTCACCCGGACCGTCGCGGACAGCGCGCTCGTGTACGACGCGATCCACGGCGCGACCGCGACGGATCGCTTCGCGGCCGAGGCCTGGGACACGACGCTCACGGCGGCGCTCGACGACGTCCGGCCGCTGCGCATCGTCGTGTCGACGTCGAACCCCGGAGGCGGTCCGCGCCCCGACGTGGAGACCGCCGCCGCGCTCGCCCGGACGGCCCAGCTGCTCCGAGAGGCGGGTCACGACGTCGTCGAGCGCGACGTGCGCTACCCGCAGGTCACCCTGCCGTTCCTGGTGCAGTTCTTCGGCGGCGTGACCGACGAGGCGAGGCGTGCCGAGCACCCCGAGCGGCTCGAGAGCCGCACGCGCGCGCTCGTGAGGCTCGGAGCGCCGCTGCGCGGCCTGGGCGCGTGGGCCGAGCGCAAGGCCGAGGCGCTCGCGACCGAGTTCGAGGCCGGCTTCTTCTCGGAGAACGACGTCCTGATCACCCCAACCACGCCGACGACCGCGCAGCTCGCGGGACGGCTCACCGGCGCGGGCGCGCTCAAGGGGCTCGCTCGGGCGAATCCGGTGTCCTCGTTCACCGCGCCGTGGAACGTCCTCGGCAACCCCGCGATCGCGGTGCCCGTGGGGCTCGACCGCCAAGGTCTGCCGCTGAGCGTGCAGGTGATCGCGCCTGCCAACGGGGAGCCCGCAGCGATCGCGGTGGCCGCACAGGTCGAGGCCGCCGCGGGATTCGTGGGCGCGCGACCGCCGCTCGACGACTAGGACGCCGCGGCTCGCGTCCTGGACCGGGCTCGGCGCAGGGCTCGCGCCCCGTCAGCGTGGCGCCGCGGTGGGCACCACGACCGAGCGCGTGCCGGTGATGGTGGCCTCGAGCCGCACCTGATCGGCGCGGAACACGTCCTCGGACAGCTCGATGGGGCGCCCCGTGGCGTCGGCCGACACGCGCGTCACCCGCAGCACGACGTCGGTCGGCGCGAGAGCGAGGTGTGCAGCCTCCTCCGCCGACGGATGGCCCGCCTCGATCGACTCCGTCGCGGTGGTCGGAGCGCAGCCGTAGCGCGTGTGCAGGAGCCTGTACAGCGAGGTGTCGAGCGGCTGCTGAAGCAGGTCGGGAAACGCGCGTGACGGCAGTCGTGCGTGCTCGAGGCTGAACGGCTCGTCGTCCGCGAGCCTCAGCCGCAGCAGGTCGACGAGCGGGTCGCGCGGCTCGATGCCGAGCGCCCGCGACTCCCGAGGGCCAGCGAGCACGAGCGAGGCGGAGAGCACCACGGTCCGCGGCACACGCCCCGCGCGGTGCAGGAGCGCGGGAATCGAGTCGATCGCGTCGAGCGCTCGGTCGACCTTGCCGTCCGACACCTCGACCCCGCCGTGGCGACCGATGCGGCGCACGATGCGACCCTCGTCCTCGAGCACCTGGAGCGCCTGGCGCAAGAGGGTCCGTCCGACCCCGAGCTGCTCCGCGAGCACGCGCTCGGTGCCGAGCCGCTCGCCCACGGCGAGCTCCTCGGACGCGATCAGGCGCCGGACACGCACGGCCAGCTCGAGTGTCGCGGGGGTCGCGGTTGCGGGACGCACGCTCAGTCCAGCAGCCACGTAGGCGAGGAGAGGTAGCGCTCGGCGACGGTGAGCGCCGCCGGGACGACGCCATCCGCGAGCGTCGGCGGGAGCGCGTCGGCCCGATGCGTGGTGCACCAGCCCAGCATCGTGAGGCAGCGGACCATGTCGAGTGCGACGGCGACCTCCGCGTCGGCCGCCGAGAACGTCGGCCGCACCTCGCGGTACCCCGCGATCCAATCCTGGGCCATGCCCGCCGCGGTGGGCAGGTGGTCCATCCAGGTGAGGGCCGAGGCGAAGTCATAGAGGAACCACGAGTCGCCGCAGTCGTCGAAGTCGATCACTGTCATCGCGTCGCCCTCGACGATCACGTTGGACGGACGGATGTCGGCGTGGATGAGGCCCCACGTGTCCGGCGTGCGCGCGGGCCCATCGCCCAGGACGGAGAGTGCGGCGGCCTCCGCTCGCGCGAGCAGCGCGCGGTCCCGCTCCAGGAGGTACTGGTCTCGCCAGCGACCCCAGCGCGCGTCCGCGCCGATCATGTGCTCGAGCGCCCAGTCGTGGCGCGAGAACCCTGCCGGCCGCTTCCAGCCTCGGGCGTGCTCGTGCAGCTGCGCGGTCGCCGTCCCGATCCGCCCGAACCAGCGCTCCTGATCGGCGCGGTCCTCGAGCATCGTCCCGGGGACGAAGGGGGACAGGACCCCGGTGCTCTCGCGACCGCCCTCGAGGACCAGGGTCTGCACGGTCTCGCCGTCGGCACCGGCGAGCGGCGCGGGGACGGCCACGTCCGTGTCCTCGGCGATCGCTCGCACCCACGCCGTCTCCGAGAGCACCGCTCCGGAGCCGGCCAGGTAGCCGGGACGGTTGAGGCGCAGCACCGCGAAGGGCACGCCGTCCCGCCTGAGCAGGAACGAGGCGTTCTCGGAGACGCCGATCAGCGTCATCTCGATCGGCAGGGCCAGGTCCCAGGCCTCGCCGACGCTCACCGTGAGCCACGAAGGAGCGGGGTCGCCCTTGTCCAGGTCGGCGAAGAAGTCCGTGGCGAGCATCGTGGCGGACGGGTCGGCGGCGGTCATGGTCCCCTCGAGCGGACGTTGCGGCTCGCTTCCCGAGCCCGCGGCTGGCGACAGCCTAGGTCGGGTCGGCGGCCGGATCGGGCGGCTCAGGCGTCCTGGTCACCGTTCGGCACGAGGAATTTACAAGCCATTAACGAAAGGGCCTCCAGGGACGGTTCTCGCCACGGTCGCGGCTGGGGAGCTGGGGAGCTGGGGCACGGAAAGGGGGGCTGCCTTCCGCGGCGGCCTCGCGCGCCGGGACGCGCGAGCCAGGTCGACCTCTCCCGCTCTCCTCTGTGCCATCGGGTGGCCATGTGCCGACCCGGGAAGGCCGACCTCTCGCGTCATCCACCGCCCTCCACCGCCGGTGCTCCGTCCACAGATCCCTGCCGCGCTAGCGCCGCCTCCCGCGCGCACTCGCACGCTGTCACCGACGGAGGTGAGGCATGGCGGCGAAGGACGCGGTCGGGCGCTACGGCGAGGAGGTCGCCGCGCGGCGGCTGACCGAGAAGGGGTGGACGGTCCTCGCGTGCAACTGGCGCTGCCGCGAGGGAGAGATCGACATCGTCGCGGCCGACGGCGACGCTCTCGTCGTCGTCGAGGTGAAGACGCGGCGAGGCTCAGCGATGGGGACACCGCAGGAGGCGGTGACGGCACGCAAGCTCTCGCGGCTGCGCAGGCTCGCTGCCGTGTGGCTCGCCTCGCAGGACAGCCGGTGGCCCGAGGTGCGCATCGACGTGATCGCTGTGACGCTCCCGCGGGCGGGCGCGGCCGGTGTGGAGCACCTCAGGGCCGTCGGGTGATCGGCCGCACCCGCTCGGTGGTGCTCGTGGGGCTCGCGGGCCACCTGATCGAGGTCGAGGCGCACGTCGCGGCGTCGCTTCCCGCCTTCACGATCGTCGGGTTGCCCGATGCGGCGCTCGGCGAGGCGCGGGACCGAGTGCGGGCCGCGACCTCGTCGTCGGGACTGCGGTGGCCTGCGCGGCGGGTGACCGTGAACCTCACCCCCGCGTCGCTGCCCAAGTCCGGCTCCGTGACCGACCTGGCGATCGCGATCGCCGCGCTCGTCGCCTCGGGGCACCTCGCCTCCGCGGCGCCAGGGTCCGCGGTCCACCTGGGGGAGCTCGGGCTCGACGGCAGGGTCAGGCCGGTGCGGGGCATCCTGCCGATGGTCGCCGCCGCGGTCGAGGCGGGGGCGACGCGGGTCGTCGTGCCGATCGGGAACCTCGAGGAGGCGCGGCTTGTCGACGGTGCGGAGGTCCTCGGGATCGCGAGCCTCGCGGAGCTGCTCGCCGCGTACGGCAACGTGGAGGCCGTCCCGAGCGCGACCGAGCCGGTGCGGGAGCCGCCCGTCGAGGCGGCCCGCGCGAGAAGCGTCGATCTGTCAGAGGTGCAGGGCCAGGCCGACGCGCGGTGGGCGCTCGAGGTCGCCGCGGCCGGCGGCCACCACCTGCTCATGACGGGACCTCCGGGGACGGGCAAGACGATGCTTGCGGAGCGGCTGCCGGGGATCCTTCCCGATCTGCCCGCGCGCGACGCCGTCGCGGCGACGTCGGTGCACTCGCTCGCGGGGACCCTCGACACTGCGGCGGGGCTGATTCGACGCCCGCCGTTCGAGGCGCCGCATCACAGCGCGAGCGCGGCGGCGATCGTGGGCGGGGGAGCGCGGCTCGCCCGGCCCGGCGCGATCTCGCGCGCGCACGGCGGTGTTCTCTTCCTCGACGAGGCGCCGGAGTTCTCGGCGCGCGTGCTCCAGACGCTTCGGCAGCCACTCGAGTCGGGGGAGATCGTGCTGCACCGCGCGCACGGCGCGGTCCGCTATCCGGCTCGGTTCCAGCTCGTGCTCGCCGCCAACCCATGCCCATGCGGGCGGTTCCACGGCAACGGCGCGGGCTGCACGTGCACGCCTCTCGAGCGCAGGCGCTACCTGAGCAGACTGTCCGGGCCGCTCCTCGACCGCGTCGACCTGCAGGTCTCGGTGCTCCCGGTGAGGCTCGGTCTGGGCGATGGCGCGGCTGACACGGGTGACGCGAGCGCGGACGTCGCGACTCGCGTCGCCGCGGCGAGGAAGCGGGCGAGCGCGCGCCTTGCCGGGTCCGGATGGAGGACGAACGCCGAGGCGTCGGGCGCGTGGCTGCGCGCACGCACCGCCGCATCCGCGTGCGCGCCCGTGTGGCGCGCGTTGGATCGTGGCCTCGTGTCCGCGAGGGGAGCGGATCGGGCGCTGCGGGTGGCCTGGACCCTCGCGGATCTCGACGGCATCGATGCGCCCGATCAGACTCACGCGGAGCAGGCACTGCTGCTGCGCCGGGGTGAGGGATGAGCAGAGGCGACGCATGAGCAGGTGCGGCTCGTGACGAACGAGGAATCCGATGCGTGGGTCGCGTGGAGCGCGCTCGCCGAGCCGCTCGACGCCGCAGCGGGGGCCCTCCTGTCCTCGCTCGGGCCCCTCGAGGCGCTGCGGTGGCTGCGCGAGGTAGAACGACGGCCCTCGCGAGCGCAGGCCGGGCTCATCGAGCGCTTCGACGCCCAGCTCGACGCGCGCACGCTCGGACGGATCGCCGAGGCGGCGGCGCGGTGGACGCCTCGGATGGACTTCGCAGACCCACGGCTCATCCGGCGCAGGGCCGAGGCGGCCAGCGCACGCGTGCTCACGCCGGCGGACGACGACTGGCCCGAGCCCGTCCGCGACCTCGGCCCGGCCATTCCGCCGGCGCTGTACGTTGTGGGCGGAGATCTCGCCACGCTGCTCAACGGCGCGGTCGCGCTCGTCGGCTCGCGGGCCGCGACCTCCTACGGAGAGCACCTGGCCGGCGAGCTGGCTGCGGGAATCGCGGGCGAGGGCCGTGCGGTGGTCTCGGGAGGTGCCTACGGGATCGACGCGGCGGCGCACCGCGGTGCGCTCGCGGTCGATGGGGCCACGGTCGCGGTCATGGCGGGCGGTGTCGACCGCTGGTATCCGACCGGCACCGCGCAGCTGAGGGAGGCGGTCGCGCGACGGGGGTGCATCGTCAGCGAGGTGCCGCCCGGCTGGGCACCGCATCGCAGCAGATTCCTGAGCCGCAACCGGCTCATCGCGTGCGCGGCGGGAACGGTGGTGGTCGAGGCCGCGCATCGCTCGGGAGCCTTGAGCACAGCGAGGCACGCCGCCGAGCTGGGAAGGCCCGTGGGCGCGGTGCCCGGGCCCGTCACATCCGCCGCGTCCGCGGGATGCCACACGCTGATCCGCGACATCGGCGCGATGCTCGTGACCTCGGCGGCCGAGGCCCTTGAGCTCGTGGGCCCACTGGAGGCGGGCGACGGCGTCCCGGTGGTCGAGGGTGACGGCTTCGGGTCCCAGGCGGAGCGCGCCGCCTTCGACGGGATCGGCCCGCGCGGCGCCACCCTCGAGGAGGTCGCACTGTCGGCGGCGCTCACTCCGCGCGAGGCCAGGGCGGCCCTCGCCGCGCTCAGCGCCGCCGGTCGGGTCGAGCTCGCCGACGGCACGTACCGTCGGCTCTCGCGCTCGCGCGCAAGTGGTCCTCGACAGGGCTGACGGGGGTCGCGCGGGGCCGATCGGTGCCCGCTGCGGGCCTCGCGCTGCGCCAGTTCCGCGCTGGTAAACGGACATAAGGGGTGAATCTGAGAACGTTCTCAGAAATGGATGTGACAAATGTGACTGAGGGGGTTGATTTGACAAGAGTGACGATGCCAGGGTGTCGATATGCCGATAACGTCACGAGTTGCGCAGAGTGCGCTGCTCGCCGCCTTCGAGGGGCACCTGCGTCATGAGCGCGGCCTCTCGGAGAACACGGTGCGCGCGTACTCGGGCGACCTCGTGCACCTGGCGGAGTCCCTCGGAACCTCCGAGGCAGGAGTCGACGAGCTGCTTTCCGCCGTGTCCCTCGCGGACCTGCGGGCGTGGCTCGCGGGCATGGCAGCGGCCGGACTGAGCCGCACGACGCTCGCCCGGCGCGGCGCCTCCGCCCGCTCCTTCTTCGCGTGGGCACATGACACGGGCCGCCTTGAGACGAACCCGGCGCTGCGGCTCGCCTCGGCCCGCGCCGCCTCGACGATTCCCGAGGTCATCTCGACGCAGGACGTCCTCACACTCCTTGAGACCGCGCGTCGGCGCTGCGACGACGGCGACGCGATGCACCTGCGCGACTGGACCGCAGCGGAGCTGCTCTATGCGACCGGGATGCGCGTCGGCGAGCTCGTCGGGGTCGACGTCTCGGACGTGGACCTGCGCGAGCGGCTTGTAAGGGTCATGGGCAAGGGTGGCAAGGAGCGCATGGTTCCCTTCGGCGAGCCCGCCGCCAAGGCCGTCGTGGAGTGGCTCGAGCGCGGGAGGCCGGAGTTCGTCACCGAGACCACCGGCGAGGCCCTGCTCGTGGGCCGACGCGGCTCTCGCGCCGACCAGCGGCAGGTCAGGGAGTCGATCCACCGCCTGTGCCGCCTCGCGGGCGTGCCCGACATCGCACCGCATGGGCTGCGCCACACCGCGGCCACGCACCTGCTCGACGGAGGCTCGGATCTCCGCTCGGTCCAGGAGGTTCTCGGTCACGCGAGCCTCACCACCACCCAGCGCTACACCCACGTGTCCGCAGATCGCCTGCGGTCCGCCTACCAACTCGCTCATCCGCGCGCATAAGAGGGGAATGCCATGTCGGAGCTGAACACGGTGCTCAAGCACCTCGAGGCCACACCGGAGCCACAGGAGACCCCTGCGAGGACGCAGGGCGTCGAGGGAGACCCACGGTGGGTGGCGCTGCTCCACGGCGACGACCGTGAGCGACGCGAGGCGCGGGACGCGATCATCACCGACTACGCGCCGCTGGTCACCCACGTCGCCTCCCGCATGATCGGACGCTTGCCCGAGTCGGTCGAGCTCGGCGACCTGGTGTCCTACGGCATGTTCGGCCTCATCGACGCGGTCGAGAAGTTCGAGCCCTCGCGCGGCTTCAAGTTCGAGACGTACGCGAGCCAGCGCATCCGCGGCGCGATCATCGACGAGCTCCGCGCGGCCGACTGGGTGCCGCGCTCCGTCCGGGCCAAGGCGCGCGCCGTCGAGACCGCCACCCGGCAGCTCGAGCAGAAGCTCCAGGGTCCCGTCACCGACGAGCTCATCGCCGAGCAGCTCGAGTGGCAGACGGCGGAGGTGCGTACGGTGCGCGCGCAGGTCGCGCTGAGCCACGTCGCTGCCCTTGACACGCTTGGCGGCGTGGGCGACGACACGAACGCGCTCGACACCGTCGCGGCGCTCGCGGTCCCCGGGGCCTCGCGCAACGTGGAGCACCACGAGACGCGCTCGCTGCTTGCCGACGCGGTCCAGCAGGTCCGCGAGCGCGAGCAGGAGGTGCTCCGGCTGTACTACTACGAGAACCTCACGCTCGCCCAGATCGGCAAGATCCTCGGCGTGACCGAGTCGCGCGTGTCGCAGATCCACTCCGCCGCGGTGAAGAAGCTGCGCGAGACCCTCATCAAGACCGGCGCGTTCAGCTGACACGACCTCACCTCAGTCGGGAGCGACGGCCTTGAGCCTGATCGGACCCCAGCCCTCGGTCCAGTCGAGCGGATCCAGGTAGTCGTCCCCGCGCTTGAGACCCCAATGGAGGCACGCCTCGGGCGCGCAGTGACCGACGCCGGGCACGAGCGCGACCTCCTGCACGCTCCCGACCTGTGCTCCGGCGGTGACCGCCTCGCCCACCACGACGGTCGCGTCGACCGGCTCGAGCGTCGTCCTGAGCCCCGAAGTTCCCACCGCGATGACCACGACGCCCCGTCCCGCGACGGCGCCGGCGAAGGTGACCTCTCCCGACGCGGGCGAGAGCACGTCCGCCCCGACCGCAGTGGCGAGGTCCACACCGCGATGGCCGGGAAGCCAGCGCTCCGCGGGGATGTCGGCGCCACGCACCACGTCGGTCGGGACGAGGGGAGGTCGCAGCAGGGGCGCAGGGTCGGACTCCGACGACGCCGAAGAGGGAGTGGCTCCCGCGCCTGACAGACCGACGGCGACCGCCAGCACGAGCGCGATGGAGAGGGCCTGCGTCGCGAGATTCCTGCCGCTGCTCATAGGCTGAGGCTCGTGTCAGAACGCGCTCGCCGCGCGGTCTCGCGGGCGCCCGGTGGAGAGGGCGCGCGAGCCCGGGGCCTGGGGACGATGCGGTCCCCGCAGTCGAGTCGCTAGGTCGAGGCCCCGTCAGGTATGATTTACCCCGCATCCGGCATGCCCGGATGACGTCGCGCGCCTTTCGCGCCCGGGACCGTCTCGCACGGAACCGGGAGGCGCCGGGGACGCAAGGTCCGAGTTCGCTCGGTGCGGAACCGCGCAGGTGCCAGGGATCCTCTCCCACCCAGGGAGCGGATCGTCAACCGAACAACGGCGGGTCCGCCCGCCACCACAGCATGCACGCGGGGAACCGCGTGCGGAAAAGGAAGTGCCATGGCCGTCGTGACCATGCGCCAGCTGCTCGACTCGGGCGTCCACTTCGGACACCAGACCAGCCGCTGGAACCCCAAGATGAAGCGCTTTATCTTCACCGAGCGCAACGGCATCTACATCATCGACCTGCAGCAGTCGCTGTCGAAGATCGACGCCGCCTACGAGTTCGTCCGCGAGACCGTCGCCCACGGTGGCACGATCCTCTTCGTCGGCACCAAGCGCCAGGCGCAGGAGACCATCGCCGAGCAGGCCGCGCGCGTGGGCATGCCCTACGTGAACGAGCGCTGGCTGGGCGGCATGCTCACCAACTTCCAGACGGTGAGCAAGCGCGTCGCGCGCCTCAAGGAGCTCGAGGAGATCGACTTCGACGACGTCGCCGGCTCGGGCCGCACCAAGAAGGAGCTGCTGGGCCTTCGCCGCGAGAAGGACAAGCTCGCCAAGACCCTCGGCGGCATCCGCGACATGGGCAAGGTGCCGTCGGCCATCTGGGTCGTCGACACCAACAAGGAGCACCTCGCGATCGACGAGGCCCAGAAGCTCCAGATCCCGGTCGTCGGCATCCTCGACTCGAACTGCGACCCGGACGACGTCGCCTACGGCATCCCCGGCAACGACGACGCGATCCGCTCTGTCGGCCTGCTCACCCGCGTGATCGCGGACGCGGTCGCGGACGGCATCAAGCAGCGTCACGCGGTCAAGACCGGCACCGAGGCTGAGGCCGAGGGCACCGAGGAGCCCCTGGCCGAGTGGGAGCAGGAGCTCCTGGACGGCGCGAAGGCCGAGGAGGCCCCCGCCGCTGCCGAGGCCCCCGCCGCCGAGGCGCCTGCCGCTGAGGAGGCTCCCGCCGCCGACGCCGCCGCCGAGACCACCCCCGCTGCCGAGGCCCCCGAGGCCGCCGCGGCGGACAAGTAAGCCACTAGTCAAAGGACGCATCACATGGCGAACTACACCGTTGCCGACATCCAGGCGCTCCGTGAGCGCACCGGTGCCGGCATGCTCGACGTCAAGAAGGCGCTCGACGAGGCGGACGGCGACCTGGACAAGGCCGTCGACATCCTTCGCGTCAAGGGCCTCAAGGGCGTCGCGAAGCGCGAGGGCCGCTCGGCCTCCGAGGGCCTCGTCGTCACGCAGATCGCGGACGTCGACGGCGGCCAGGTCGGCACGCTGATCGAGATCAACTCGGAGACGGACTTCGTCGCGAAGAACGACAAGTTCATCGCGCTCGCGAACGACGTGCTCGCTGCCGTGGCCGCCGCCGGCGCCGCGGACGCCGAGGCCGCCGTCGCGGCCCCGATCGAGGACACCACCGTCGGCGCGTACATCGACGCCGCCGCCGGCACCCTCGGTGAGAAGATCGTGCTCCGCCGCGTCGCTCGCGTCGAGGCGCCCGTCGTCTCCGAGTACCTGCACCGCACCAACAAGGACCTCCCGGCCCAGGTCGGCGTCCTCGTCGGCTCGGACGCGAAGGCCGCCGAGGTCGCCCGCGACATCGCGATGCACATCGCGGCGTACTCGCCGATCTACCTGGTCCGTGAGGACGCTCCGGAGGACGTCGTCGCCAACGAGCGTCGCGTCGCCGAGGAGACCGCGAAGGCCGAGGGCAAGCCCGAGCAGGCGCTGCCCAAGATCGTCGAGGGTCGCCTCAACGGCTACTTCAAGGAGAACACCCTGGTCGACCAGGCGTTCGCCAAGGACCCCAAGACCACGGTCGGCAAGGTCATCGAGGCGACCGGTGGTCAGGTGACCGCCTTCGCCCGCTTCCGTGTGGGAGCCTAGGCTCTAGCACGTAGCAAGCACCCAGCATCAACCGCGCCGCGTCGCCAAGGAGGCCAGCCATGTCCGAGACCGATCCGATCCCGGACACGGCGCCCCCGGCGGCGCGGCGCGTGCTGTTGAAGCTCTCGGGAGAGATGTTCGGAGGCGGCGGCATCGGCGTCGACCCCGACGTCATCTCCCGCGTCGCCCAGGAGATCGCCGCCGCGGTCAGCGGGGGCGTGCAGGTCGCGATCGTCGTCGGTGGCGGCAACTTCTTCCGCGGCGCCGAGCTCAGCCAGCGCGGCATGGAGCGTGCCCGTGCCGACTACATGGGCATGCTGGGCACCGTGATGAACGCCCTCGCGCTCCAGGACTTCCTGGAGCAGGCGGGTGTCGCGACGCGCGTGCAGACCGCCATCACGATGGGTCAGGTCGCCGAGCCCTACATCCCCCTCAAGGCCATCCGCCACATGGAGAAGGGCCGCGTCGTCGTGTTCGCCGCCGGCGCCGGCATGCCTTACTTCTCGACCGACACGGTCTCGGTTCAGCGCGCGCTCGAGACCCGCTGCTCCGAGGTCATCATGGGCAAGAACGGCGTGGACGGCGTCTACACCGCGGACCCCCGCAAGGACTCGTCGGCACGCAAGCTCGACCACGTCACCTACCGCGACGCGCTCCAGCAGCGTCTCAACGTGATGGATGCCTCGGCGTTCTCGCTCGCCATGGACAACCGTGTCCCCATGGTCGTGTTCGGGCTCGAAGAGCATGGCAACGTGACGAAGGCCCTGCTGGGTGAGAGAATCGGGACGCTCGTGACGGCCTGAGGGGCCGCACTGACAAGGAGACAGACGTGATTGACGAGATCCTCCTCGAAGCCGAGGAGAACATGGACAAGGCCATCGCCGTGGCCAAGGACAACTTCGCGAACATCCGCTCGGGCCAGGCCTCTGCGGCGATGTTCGCGAACATCGCGGTGGACTACTACGGCGCGCCGACCCCGCTGCAGCAGCTCGCGTCGATCTCGATCCCCGAGCCGCGCATGGTCACCATCTCTCCCTACGACGCCTCGGCGAAGAAGGAGATCGAGAAGGCGCTGCGCAACTCGGACCTGGGCGTGAACCCCACGGACGACGGCAACGTGCTGCGCATCAACATGCCGCAGCTGACCGAGGAGCGCCGCCGCGACTACGTGAAGCTCGCGAAGACGCGCGCCGAGGACGCCAAGGTCACGATCCGCAACATGCGCCGCAAGGCCAAGGACCTCATCGACGGCGCGGTCAAGGACGGCGAGGTCGGCGAGGACGAGGGCACGCGCGGCGAGAAGGACCTCGACGCGCTGACCAAGAAGCATGTCGACGCCGTCGACGCGCTCCTCAGCCACAAGGAGAGCGAGCTGCTCGCGGTCTGATGCGTGCAGCGAGCGCATCCGGGGGCCGCCGATGAGGTGGGGGCGTCGCCGATCGGCGCAGACCGACACCGCCTACGAGACGGGACCCCGGATGCAGCCGGACGGCAGCCTTGTCTGGCCGACGCCCAAGGATGTGGGCACGGACCTGACATACCTGGACGACGAAGGCGACGGTCTCGACGACGACCTTGAGCTGTCGGACGCGGCAGCGGCCGACGAGGACGATGCGGTGGCCGAGACGGTGCCGCGGGCCCGCAAGGGCGGCCGCAACATGACCGTCGCGACGTCGGTCGGCATCGGACTGCTGCTCGTGGCGCTGTTCGCGGCGTGGTTCGACGCGCGCGCCTTCGCGATCTTCATCTACGCCGCCCTGCTCATCGCGGTCCTCGAGTGGCGCAGCGCGCTGCTCGGCCAGGGCCGCCGCGTGCCCGTGGTCCCGCTCGTGCTCGCCACGCTCGGCATCGGCTCTGCGACGTGGTTCGGCCGCGCGGAGGGTCTCACGGTGGCCGTGCTGGTCGGGCTCGCTGGGATGGTCGCGTGGCGCGCGACCGACGAGAGGGTCGAGAACACCCTCGCCGACTCGCTTGCCTCGGTGTTCACCCTGCTCTGGATCCCGTTCCTGGGCTCCTTCATGCTCCTCATGGAGCAGGCGGACGACGGGTGGCAGCGCATCGTCGTGTTCGTCGTCGCCGTCGTCGGCAACGACACAGGCGGCCTGTTCGCGGGCATGACGTGGGGCAAGCACAAGCTCGCCCCCACGATCAGCCCCAACAAGACGTGGGAGGGCCTCATCGGCGGCGTCCTCCTCGGCACGGTAGCCGCGACGATCGCCGCGGCGCTGCTGTTCGACGGCCGCTGGTGGCTCGGCACCCTCGTGGGCCTCGCCTGCACTGGTGCTGCGGTGCTCGGCGACCTCGCGGAGTCCACGATCAAGCGGGACATCGAGGTGAAGGACATGAGCTCCCTCATCCCGGGTCACGGCGGCGTCATGGACCGCCTCGACTCGCTGCTGCTGGCCGCACCCGCGGCGTACGTCATCTTCGCCGCGATCCTCGGTACCTTGGGGGGACGATGAGCACTCCAGTCAAGCTGACCTTTGCCGCGCCGCGCCGCGGCAAGCCGCCGCGTCACTTCGCCGACCTCACGGTCGACGAGCGCAAGGAGGCGATGCGCGAGCTCGGGCAGCCGTCGTTCCGCGCGAAGCAGCTCGCGACGCACTACTTCGATCACCTCACGGTCGACGCCGCCGACATGACGGACCTGCCGGCCGACGCACGCGATGAGATGGTGACGGCGCTGTTCCCGCCGCTCATGACCCCCGTGCGCAGCCTCGAGGCGGACAAGGGTGCGACCCAGAAGACGCTGTGGAGCCTTCACGACGGCGTCAAGGTCGAGTCGGTGCTCATGAAGTACCCGGACCGCGCGACCCTGTGCGTCACCAGCCAGGCGGGTTGCGGCATGGCCTGCCCGTTCTGCGCGACCGGACAGATGGGCCTGACTCGCAACCTGTCGGCCGCCGAGATCATCGAGCAGGTGCGACTCGCCGCCCGCTCCGCCCGCGACGGCGATCTCGGTGAGGGCGTGCGCCTGTCGAACGTGGTGTTCATGGGGATGGGCGAGCCGCTCGCCAACTACAAGACCGTCATGACCGCGGTGCGCGCGCTCGTCGCGCCCGAGCCGCTCGGCTTCGGCCTCTCGGCGCGCCACGTCACCGTGTCCACCGTCGGCCTCGTGCCTGCGATCGACAAGCTCTCCAAGGAGGGCATCCCGGTCACGCTCGCGCTGTCGCTGCACGCTCCTGACGACGAGCTGCGCGACGAGCTCGTGCCCATCAACACGCGCTGGAAGGTCGACGAGGCGCTCGACGCCGCGCGCCGGTACTTCGACGCGACCGGGCGCCGCGTGAGCATCGAGTACGCGCTCATCCGCGACATCAACGACCACGCGCACCGCGCCGACCTGCTCGGCGAGAAGCTTGCCGCCCGCGGCACCGGCTGGGTGCACGTGAACCCGATCCCGCTGAACCCGACCCCGGGCTCCAAGTGGACCGCGTCGGACCCGGCCGTCGAGGACGAGTTCGTCCGCCGCCTGCGCGCGCACGGGATCCCCACGACGATTCGCGACACGCGCGGCAGCGACATCGACGGCGCCTGCGGTCAGCTGGCGATCAAGGAGGACGACTGATGGCGGACCTGTTCCCTCGCGCGGGAGTGCTCAAGATCGGCTACAGCCGCGACCACGTCGACGCGTTCTTCACCGCGGCACGCGAGGCGTATGAGGCGTCGGACGGCGGCTCGATGGCCGCGCTCGACGTGCGCCGTGCCTCGTTCGACCTCAAGCGGGGGGGATACGCGACCCAGCCGGTCGACGCCGCGCTCGACCGCCTCGAGCAGGCATTCTCCACGCGGGCCCGCGACTCGTTCGTGCGCGATCATGGTCAGCAGGCGTGGTTCGCGGAGCTCGCCTCGCACGCCCAGGTGCTCTACCCGCGCCTGCGCAGGCCTCACGGCGAGCGCTTCGCACGCCCCAGCGGGCTCTCGGGCGGCTACGAGGCCAAGGCGGTCGACGACGTCCTGGACCGCATGACGGCCTTCTTCGACAAGGGCGAGCCGCTCAACGTCGAGGACCTCCGCAGCCTCACGTTCAAGCGCCGCCCCAAGTGGCAGGCCTACGACGAGCGCGTCGTGGACGCCTACCTGGCGCGGGCGGTGGACATCCTGCTCGGCGTCGCGTGATGCCCCGCACCATCTCCCTGCTCGGCTCGACCGGGTCGATCGGCACCCAGGCGCTCGACGTCATCGCGCGCAACCCCGAGTCGTTCGACGTCGTCGCCCTCGCGGCGGGTGGCGCCGATCCGGCCCTGCTCGCGCAGCAGGCAGCGGCGGTGCGCCCCGCGCTCGTCGCGGTCGCGCGCGAGGACGCGCGCGAGGCGGTCGTCGAGGCGTTGGATGCTCACGGTGTGAAGTCCGACGTCGTGGCAGGGGACGATGCGGTCGCCCAGGCCGCGGGGATCGGCGCCGACACGGTGCTCAACGGCGTCACCGGCTCGGTGGGGCTGCGGCCGACCCTCGCCGCGCTCGAGGCGGGCTCGACGCTCGCCCTCGCGAACAAGGAGTCGCTCGTCGCGGGCGGGGTACTCGTCAAGCGGGCGGTGCGGCGCGAGGGGCAGATCGTGCCCGTGGACTCGGAGCACTCGGCCCTCGCGCAGGCGCTGCGCTCGGGCACCGCTGATGAGGTCGAGCGGCTCGTGCTCACCGCGTCCGGCGGAGCGTTCCGCGGCTGGACCCGCGACATGCTCCAGGGGGTCACCCCCGAGCAGGCGCTCAAGCATCCCAACTGGGACATGGGCCCGGTCGTGACCATGAACTCGGCCTCGATGGTCAACAAGGCGCTCGAGGTGATCGAGGCGCACCTGCTGTTCGACGTGCCGATGGACCGCATCGACGTGGTCGTGCACCCGCAGTCGATCGTGCACTCGATGGTCGAGTTCATCGATGGCTCGACGATCGCACAGGCCTCGCCTCCGGACATGCGGCTGCCGATCGCGCTCGGCATCGGCTGGCCGAGCCGCGTCGCGGACGCGGCACCGGGCCTGGACTGGACGACGGCGCAGTCCTGGGAGTTCCACCCGCTCGACGAGGACGCGTTCCCCGCGATCCGCGTGGCGAGGGCGGCGGTCGCGGAGTCGGGCCTCCACCCGGCGGTCTTCAACGCCGCCAACGAGGAGTGCGTCGCGGCGTTCGCCGCGGGCGACCTGCCGTTCCTCGGGATCGTCGAGACGGTGCGGAGCGTTGTCGAGGAGTACGAGGCCCCTGGCGACATCACGCTGGACGCCGTGGACGAGGCGGAGCGATGGGCCCGGCGGGCCGCGCATGCCGCGATCCACGGATGACCGGCGTCGTCCCTGGGCGCCTCTCGAGGTGCGCCGCGCGACGCGGAACGTTTGACGACTCGGAGTTGTTGGTGAAGACATGGAATTCCTGATCGGTGTGCTGGTGCTCGTGGTCGGGCTGCTGGTCTCGATCGCTCTGCACGAGCTGGGGCACCTGATCCCCGCGAAGCGCTTCGGCGTGCTCGTGAGCGAGTACTTCGTGGGATTCGGGCCGAGGCTGTGGTCCCGCAAGGTGGGGGAGACCGAGTGCGGCGTGAAGGCGATCCCGCTCGGCGGCTACGTCAAGCTCATCGGCATGGTGCCGCCCGCGTCCGCGGTCAAGCCCGTCGCGAGCCGCGGCTGGGCGGGCCGGCTCATCGAGGACACCCGCGCCGCGGCCGAGGAGGAGATCCCCGAGGGTCAGGACCACCGGGCGTTCTACCACCTGTCGTGGTGGCGCAAGGCGATCGTCATGATGGGCGGCCCGTTCGTCAACCTGGTGATCGCGATCGTGCTGTTCACGGGAGTCATGTCTTTCATGGGCACCCCCACGCAGACGCTCCAGGTGTCACAGGTCGCTGAGTGCGTCCTCGCGACGGGGGCGAGCGAGTGCACGGACGACGACGCGGCCTCGCCCGCGTCGCTCGCCGGCATCGAGGAGGGGGACGTCTTCGTCTCCGTGGACGGCATCGCGCTCGAGGAGTGGACGGACCTCACGACCTACGTGTCCGAGCACCCGTCTCAGGAGCTGGCACTCGTGGTCGACCGCGATGGCGAGGAGGTCGACCTCACGGTGACGCCCGCCGCACGCACGGTGTACCAGTACGACGACGCCGGCGAGATCCTCACGGACGCCGACGGCGAGGCGCTGACCGAGGAGATCGGCTACCTCGGGGTCTACTCGGTGACCGCGAACGAGACTCAGCCGCTGTGGGCCGGGACCGCGCTCGCGTGGGACTACCTGGGGCAGACCATGCAGGTGATCATCCATCTGCCGTCGGAGGTCTACCACGTGGCCCGCGCCTCGCTCGGGCTCGAGGAGCGCACGACGGACTCCGTGATGGGCGTCGTGGGCGTCGCGCAGGTCTCGGGCGAGATCGCGTCCGCAGATGTGGACGGATACACGCTCGCCGATCGCGTGTCCGACATGCTGATGCTGCTGGGCGGCCTCAACCTCGCGCTGTTCGCCTTCAACATGATTCCCCTCGTGCCCCTCGACGGCGGACACGTGCTGTCGGCGCTGTGGCAGGGCGTCAAGAACGGCTGGGCGCGCGTGCGCGGAGCCGCCAAGCCCGCGCCGGTCGACGTCGCCCGGATGATGCCGGTCGCGTACGGCGTGTTCGCGCTGCTGCTCGTCATGGGAGCGGTGCTGATCTATGCGGACATCGTGGCGCCGGTGACGATAGCGTGAGTGACAAGCGGAAGACCTCGTACGAGGCCCCGTCGACGCCCGCGAGGGCCTCCGGGGTGGCGCTGCGGCGCTGCGAGGAACGGTTCGACAGGTAAGGAATACTGAAGACATGACTGCGATCGGACTCGGAATGCCGGCGATGCCGGCCCCCGTGCTGGCACCCCGGAAGAAGACCCGCCAGATCAAGGTGGGCGATGTGCTCGTCGGCGGCGACGCGCCCGTCTCGGTGCAGACGATGACCACCACGAAGACCCACGACATCAACGCGACGCTCCAGCAGATCGCGGAGCTCACGGCCTCCGGCTGCGACATCGTCCGCGTCGCTTGCCCCACGCAGGACGATGCGGACGCGCTGCCCGCGATCGCGAAGAAGTCCAACATCCCCGTGATCGCGGACATCCACTTCCAGCCGAAGTACGTCTTCGCCGCGATCGAGGCCGGCTGCGCCGCGGTCCGTGTGAACCCGGGCAACATCAAGCGGTTCGACGACCAGGTCAAGGAGATCGCGCAGGCGGCCAAGGACCACGGCACGTCGCTGCGCATCGGCGTCAACGCGGGCTCGCTCGACAAGCGCCTGCTCGAGAAGTACGGCAAGGCCACCCCGGAGGCGCTCGTCGAGTCCGCCGTGTGGGAGGCGAGCCTGTTCGAGGAGCACGACTTCCACGACTTCAAGATCTCGGTCAAGCACAACGACCCCGTCGTCATGGTGAAGGCCTACGAGATGCTGTCCGAGCGCGGCGACTGGCCGCTGCACCTCGGCGTGACCGAGGCCGGGCCGGCGTTCCAGGGCACCATCAAGTCCGCGACCGCGTTCGGAGCGCTGCTCAGCAAGGGCATCGGCGACACGATCCGCGTCTCGCTGTCCGCGCCTCCCGTCGAGGAGGTCAAGGTCGGCATCCAGATCCTCCAGTCCCTCAACCTCCGTCCGCGCAAGCTCGAGATCGTGTCGTGCCCCTCGTGCGGTCGCGCGCAGGTCGACGTCTACGAGCTCGCTGAGAAGGTCACCGCCGGACTCGAGGGCATGGAGGTGCCGCTGCGCGTCGCCGTGATGGGCTGCGTCGTCAACGGTCCCGGCGAGGCCCGCGAGGCCGACCTGGGCGTCGCCTCGGGCAACGGCAAGGGGCAGATCTTCGTCAAGGGTGAGGTCATCAAGACCGTCCCCGAGCGAGACATCGTCGAGGTGCTGATCGAGGAGGCGATGAAGATCGCCGACACCATGGAGCCCGAGGAGGGCGCCGAGCCGCAGGTGATCGCGGCACCATGACCGATTCGTTGCTGCGGAGGGCCCAGCAGACGCTGGCGCCCCTGCAGCGGCGTGAGGTCGAGGCAGCGCTCGAGCTGTGCGCGGCCGATCCCGTGTCGTCGGTGCTGCCGACGATGCACCTCGAGACCGCCCGCGACAGCGGGATCGTCCCGCGCGGGATGTGGGCCGTCAGGCGTCGCACGGGGATGACCCGTGAGCTCGCAGGCGTGCTGTGGAACGGCGCCAACCTCTCCGCGGTCCTCCCCGTCACCCCCGACGATCCGTCGGGGGACGAGATGCGTGCCGGCGTCGCCTCCGCGATGGTCGCGCGGCTCACCCGACCGGCTGCTCTCGTCGGCCACGCGGGCCTCATCCTCGACCTGTGGGGACGGGTCGAGCCGTGGTGGGGCCCCGCGCGCGAGCTGAGGCCGCGCCAGCTGTCCATGGCGATGGACGAGGACCCGGCCGCCCAGCCCGCCCCCGCATCGTCCGGGGACCTCGAGCTCGAGCCCGTGAGGCTCGCGACCATGGACGACTACGACGTCCTCCTGCCCGCGTGCGTGCACATGTTCCGGGGCGAGGTCGGCTACGACCCGCTCCGCCACGGGCGGGCGGCGTATGAGGACAGGCTGCAGTACCTCGTGCGCGCGGGCCGCTCCTATGTGCAGCTCGGCTCCATCCGGGGCAAGCGACCCGAGGTGATCTTCAAGGCAGAGATCGGCGTCCTCGGGGGAGGGGTCGCGCAGATCCAGGGCGTGTGGACGCACCCGGACGTCCGCGGCCGCGGCGTGGCACGGGCCGGCATGGCCGAGCTCGTGCGCGCGATCCGTGCCGAGGTCGCGCCCGTCGCGTCGCTGTACGTGAACGACTTCAACGCCCCCGCGCTCGCCGTCTACCGCAGCGTCGGCTTCGAGGATGTCGGGACCTTCGCCACTGTCATGTTCTGACGTCTCGTCCCTGGTCCTTGGCAGGATCGCTGCGTTCCTTGAGTTGAGGGCTCCCTCGTGTGGGATTCGCCACACGGCCATGACTTGGGGGGTTTTGGATCGATATGTTCGGGCCGTTGCCTGATCCACGTCGGGCCGGTCCGTGCCGTCGATCTGGGAGTCCCACCCATGCGCCGCCTGCTTGCAGTCCCGCTAGCCATCGCCCTCCTCATGGGAGTGGCGACGCCGGTGTACGCCGGTGCCGAGTCCGACGCCGCCGACAAGATCGTCAGCCTGACCAACACCCTGCGCGACAACAACGGCAAGTCGACCCTCTCCGTGAAGGACGGGCTCACGAGCGTCGCCGACAAGTGGAGCGAGAAGCAGCTCGACGGCGTCGTCACCGCGTGGAAGAAGTACCTCAACGGGGGCTCGCTCGACGTCCCGATGAAGCACAACCCCAACTACTCGTCGCAGATCCCCGACGGCTGGACGTCGGCAGGAGAGAACGTGGGCTGGGCGTGCGGCTACAGCACCGCCGTCGATGCCGCGAAGGCCATCCAGAAGGCCTGGAAGAACTCCGAGGGTCACCTCGAGAACATGCTCGGCAGCTACAGCCACATCGGCGTGGGCTTCGCATGGGACTCCGGCACGGGCTGCGCCTTCGCCACGCAGAACTTCGGCAAGTACCCCAAGGCCTCCGCGGTGCTCGGGACGAGCAGTTCGCTGTTCAGCGACGTCTACACGTCCGACTCGGCGTACAAGGCGATCATGTGGATCGCCAGCGAGGACATCGCCAAGGGCTACTCCGACGGCACGTTCCGTCCGGGCACCGGCGTCTCTCGCCGTCAGATGGCGAGCTTCCTGTACAAGCTCGCGGGCAAGCCCGACTTCGACGTCCCCTCCACGAGCCCGTACTCGGACGTGAAGAAGTCCGATTCGGCGTACAAGGCGATCGCGTGGCTCGACTCGACCGGCATCGCCAAGGGCTACTCCGACGGCACGTTCCGGCCGAGCGACAAGGTGTCCCGCCGCCAGATGGCGAGCTTCCTGTACAAGTTCGCGGACAAGCCCTCGGTCTCGCTGCCTTCGACGAGCCCGTACTGGGACCTGAAGAAGTCCGACTCGGCGTACAAGGCGATCGTGTGGCTGGACTCGACGGGGATCGCGAAGGGCTACTCCGACGGGTCGTTCAAGCCCGGCAGCAAGGTCTCACGTCGCCAGATGTCGAGCTTCCTGTACCGCTACTCCTCTTAATGCCCGCGCCGGCCCCACGTGGGGCCGGGCTCCCCGCAGCGTCCTGAGACGCCCGTGCGCTCGTCTTTGGGACTCTGCTCGCAAGGAGCTCCCCCATCCAGACTTCGAGGCCCTGAGGTCGCGCGCTGGCGCGGCCTCAGGGCCTCTCTATCGTTCCTGCAACAAGCGCGGAAGGTCACTTGTTGATTCTTCGCGAAAGCGATAGCGTCTGCGCGAGGCCACCGGGGCGGGGCCTTCGGCGAATCTGAGGGGGACGCACGGCGATGCGATGGCGCGACCGCGTGGCAGCGACAGTGGTGACGATGTCGATGGCGGTGGTCGGACTGCCGTCCGCCGCGACCGCGCTCGAGACGGCGACCGTCTCGGTCGATCTTGTGGCTTGGACCGAGGCGGGTGACGGGGCCGCCGCGACCGGAGGCTGCGTGACGCTGTACTCCGACGCGGACACCGTGGCGGCGACGCAGTGCGAGGGGGTCGACGGCGCCTACGAGCTCGTCGACGTGACGCCGGGCACCTATCGGATCGCCTTCACCGGCTTCGATGACCTGCCAGACCAGTGGTACGACCGGGCGGACTCCTTTGAGGACGCTGCCGACGTCGTGGTCGACGCCGCGGAGGTGTCGGTCGAGTACGCGATGCTTCCTGCGGCATCGATCTCAGGAGTTGTCCTGGACTCGACGGGCGAGCCGGCTGCCGGAGTGACGGTGGAGCAGTATGGCTCGAAGTACGCGAGTACTGGGACTACCGCCACGAGTGATGAGGCAGGGCGCTATGTCCTCGTGGCCGAGTACAAGTCTCGGTCGCTGAGGTTCGTCCCCACCAGCGCGGGGGACGGCTACCAGTGGCAGTACGCCTCACTCGCGAGCCTGGATGAGCTGATCACGTCGTTCGACGTCCAGCTGGCTCCGGAATCGTCCATCAGCGGTGTGCTCGAGATTCCGGAATCGTGGGACATCGATGAGGCATGTGTGCATGCCGTGGAGGACTTCGGGGGCCACACCTCCTCCTTCTTCGCGAGCACCTACTGCGGCGAGGTGGGTTCCGTCTTCGAGCTCGACGGACTAGGAGCGGGCACCTACAACCTGTGCGTCTCCTATGACGGCACCAGATGCGGCAGCTACCTCGGCTCGACGAGCTCAGTCGGCGCAACCGAGATCACCGTCGGCGAGGACGCGGACGAGAGCGTGGACCTCTTGTACGGAGGCACCCTCCGGCTCACTGTCACCAGCGGGGGCGAGCCGATCTCGGACGGCTGCGTCTATGTGAGAGATGTGTCGACCTCTCAGGGGGCGCTCTCCTCGTGCGCGGGGGATGAGGGTGTGTTCGTCTTCGAGTTCGGCGACAATCACAGCGTGCGCTGGCAAGTGGCCGGCGTTGATGGCGCGAACGACGTGTCGAACTGGGTCTCAGGAGCGGAGCTTGTGGGCGGCAGGACCGTCGAGAAGACATACGACGTCGGGGTCTACGGCCAACTCTCAGGCACGATCGACTACTCGGCGGTTGCCGGCGCAACAGGCGCATGCGTTGACGCATACAAGGACGGCGCGGTCGTCGGGACTGCGTGCACGGAGGAAGGGACATACGACTACTCCCTTTCCCTGCCCAAGGGGAGCGTGACCCTTCGCTATCGTGCCGTGGGAGCAGAGGCATGGCAGTGGTACTCGGAGGGCGACTCGAGCATCGCCGACGAGGCCGAGGTCGTCTACCTGGACACTGACGACGTGGAGACGATCGACACGACTCTTGAGGAGCGTGGTGCGGTCGTGCTGGACCTCACCGATGCCGAGGGTGTCGCCGCCTCGGGCGGGTGTGCTGTCGCGTACCGTGCGGATGAGTCCGAGGCCGACCGCGACTGCGTCGGCGAGTCGGGCGTCTACACGGTCCGCATCTACGGGGGCGACTACCTGGTCCGCCTCGAGGGCTTCACCGGGCTTCCCGACCAGTACGTCGGCGGCATGGTCCTCGGCGACGCGGTCTCCTTCGCAGTCACGACAGGTGAGAGCCAGTCCTACGACTACGAGCTCTCCGACGGGATCGGTGTCGTGGGCGTCGCCACGGCGCGAGGCGAGACGTTCACCGACGGCTGCGTCACCGCGTACCGCGACGACGGCACCAAGGCTGGGGAGACGTGCGTGGGTCCGGACGGCGAGTTCTTCCTCGCCGGCGACGGCGCCGGGACCTACTGGCTCTACTTCGAGGGCTTCGCCGACACCGTCGAGGGCTACTACGACCCATCGGGTGGCTGGGACTCCATGACCTGGACCGACGAGACGCTCTACGAGACCTTCCCGCTCGAGGTGACGGCGACGATCTCGGGCGAGGTCGCCAGCGATGAGGAAGGCATGTGGGCCGACCTCTACACGTGGTCCGGCGACTGGGTGGAGACGGTCGACGTGGTCGACGGCGAGTACGTGTTCGAGGACGTGCGAGAGGGCCAGTACAAGGTCATGGTCGGCGACGCCGATCTGGCCGACGTGGACTGGGTCCGCACGCAGTCTCAGAGCTCCAGGAACCGGGCACCTGGGCGCTTCATCATCGCCGATAGCACGGAAGCGCAGCTCAAGGGGGCGAAGGTCTCGGGTGGTTGGGACGTCTGGCTCGCCGTTGACCTCGCGGGCAAGACCTCGTGGAGCTCCGAGGTCGTCTGCCTGGCGGCATACGAGGTGACCACGTATATCCACTCGGTTCCTACGAGCGTCGACTGCGCGGCACCTGGCTCCACGATGTACCTGACCGCGCTCGATCCTGGCACCGACTACACGTTCCAGGTCGCGCCGCGCGAGCTCTTCACCAGAGCTGAGTGGTCCGCGTACGAGGGCGATTCATTCTGGTTCGGGAACGCTGATGTCAAGTCCGAGTCGTGGTACCTCACCACGCCGCTCGCGAACGACGGCTACTCGCTGGATCTCGCGTACTACACCGACGTGGACCCCACGGACTCGGGCTTCACAGCGATCTCGTGGCTCGGCGCGAATGAGATCGCGAAGGGCTACGCGGACGGCTCGTTCAGGCCCGGGGTCAAGGTCTCGCGACAGCAGATGGCGAGCTTCCTCTACAGGCTCGCGGGTGAGCCGGACTTCGACGTGCCGTCGACGAGCCCGTACTCGGATGTGAAGAGGTCGGATTCGGCGTACAGGGCGATCGCGTGGCTCGACTCGGCGGGCATCGCCAAGGGCTACTCCGACGGCAGCTTCCAGCCCCTGACGAAGGTCTCCCGCAGGCAGATGGCGAGCTTCCTGTACAAGCTCGCCGGCAAGCCGGACTTCGACGTGCCGTCGAAGAGCCCGTACTCGGATGTGAAGAAGTCGGACTCGGCGTACAAGGCGATCGCGTGGCTGGACTCGACCGGCATCGCGAAGGGCTACTCCGACGGCACCTTCCGGCCGGGCACGAAGGTCTCCCGCAGGCAGATGGCGGGCTTCATGTACCGCTTCGTCTACAGCGCCTGACCCCGGCCGCGCGGGCGTCCCTCGAGGATGTCCGCGCGGACGGTGCGCCCGGCTAGGCTTGGCCCCATGCTTCGCATGTCCACTCTCTTCCTGCGCACGCTGCGCGAGGACCCGGCCGACGCCGAGGTCGCCTCCCACAAGCTCCTGGTCCGTGCCGGCTACATCCGCCGCGCCGCGCCCGGCATCTACACCTGGCTGCCGCTGGGCCTCAAGGTCCTCGCCAAGGTCGAGGGGATCGTGCGCGAGGAGATGGACGCCGCGGGCGGCCAGGAGGTGCACTTCCCGGCGCTGCTGCCGCGCGAGCCCTACGAGGCCACGAACCGCTGGACCGAGTACGGCCCCAACCTGTTCCGTCTGCAGGACCGCAAGGGCGGCGACTACCTGCTCGCGCCCACGCACGAGGAGATGTTCACGCTCCTGGTCAAGGACATGTACTCGTCGTACAAGGACCTGCCGCTCACGATCTACCAGATCCAGACCAAGTACCGCGACGAGGCGCGTCCCCGTGCGGGCCTGCTGCGCGGCCGCGAGTTCATCATGAAGGACTCGTACAGCTTCGACCTCACGGACGAGGGTCTCGACGCGTCGTACGCGACGCAGCGCGCGGCCTACATCCGCATCTTCGAGCGGCTCGGCATCGAGTACGTCATCGTGCAGGCGCAGTCCGGCGCGATGGGCGGCTCGAAGTCCGAGGAGTTCCTCTCTCCGACGGAGGTCGGCGAGGACACGTTCGTGCGCTCGCCCGGCGGCTACGCGGCCAACGTCGAGGCCGTCACGACCATCGTCCCCGCGGCGATCGACTGGGCCGACGCGCCCGCCGCGCACGTCGAGGACACCCCCGACACCCCGACGATCGACACGCTCGTCGACTCTGCCAACGCGAACCACCCCCGCGACGACCGTCCGTGGACCGCGGCGGACACCCTCAAGAACGTCGTGATCGCGGCGACGAACCCGGAGGGGGAGCGCGGCCTGCTCGTCGTCGGCGTGCCCGGTGACCGCGAGGTCGACATGACGCGCCTCGAGGCGGCGCTGTCGCCCGCGACGGTCGAGCCCGCGAACGAGGACGACCTCAAGACGCACCCGGAGCTGGTCAAGGGCTACATCGGCCCCGGCGTGCTCGGTCCGCAGGCCCGCCCCGCCGACGTCGCGTACCTCTCCGAGGACGACGCGACGATCCCTTACCTGCTCGACCCCCGCATCGTCCCCGGCACTCGCTGGATCACTGGCGCGAACGAGCACGGCCGCCACGTCTTCGACCTGGTGATGGGCCGTGATTTCGTGGGCGACGGCACGATCGAGGCCGCCGAGGTGCGTGCGGGCGACGAGGCTCCCGATGGCTCGGGTCCGCTCGAGCTCGCGCGCGGCGTCGAGATCGGCCACATCTTCCAGCTCGGCCGCAAGTACGCCGAGGCGCTCGAGCTCAAGGTGCTCGACGTCAACGGCAAGCAGCAGGTCGTCACCATGGGCTCGTACGGCATCGGCGTCACGCGCGCCGTCGCGCTGCTCGCCGAGAACAACCACGACGAGCTCGGCCTCTCGTGGCCGATCCAGGTCGCGCCGTATCACGTGCACGTGGTCGCCACGGGCAAGGACGATGCGGTCTTCGAGGCCGCGCAGTCGCTTGCGGACGGCCTCGAGAGCCAGGGCATCGAGGTGCTCTACGACGACCGCCCCAAGGTCTCGCCCGGTGTGAAGTTCAAGGACGCCGAGCTCCTGGGCGCCCCGTACATCCTGGTCGCGGGCCGCGGTCTTGCCGAGGGCGTCGTCGAGCTCAAGACCCGCGCGACGGGGGAGTCCGAGCAGGTGGCCGTGGACGATGCGGTGGCCGCGGTCGCCTCGCGCGTGCGGGAGGCGCTTGCTCAGGCCTGAGCCGAGTTCATGGGATCGCTACCCGTGTGTCACGGTCCCGTCACGTGGTGCGGCTAGTCTGCCGACGTGACGCAGATCTGGGCGCACCGGGGTGCCCGTCTCGCAGCCCCGGAGAACACGCTCGCGGCCTTCGCGGAGGCCGCCGCTGCGGGTGCCGACGGCGTCGAGCTCGACGTGCACCTGACCGCGGACGACAGGCTCGTCGTCCGCCACGATCCCGACCTTCGGCTGCCTGACGGCTCGCTGGTCCCGCTCGCCGCGCTCACCCGCGCCGAGGTGGATCTCGCCGACGTGGGCGACGGGATCTCGGGTGCGCATCGCGTCCCGCACCTGTGGGAGGTCCTCGACCTCCTCGAGCCCACCGGGCTCGCGGTGAACATCGAGATCAAGGTGGGGCGCGCGGCTCCGTACCGGGGGATCGCGGAGGGTGTCGCCGAGACGGTCCGCGCCGCCGGGATGCGGGACCGCGTGATCGTGTCGTCCTTCGACCACGTCGGCCTGCTCGAGATGCGCGACCACGACGACGCGCTCCCTCTCGCGCCGCTGTACGAGGTGGGGCTCGCGCGACCGTGGGACTATGCCCGCATGCTCGGCGTCTCGGCGCTGCATCCGCAGATCGCGACGCTGCAGCGGCCGGGCACGGTGGAGTCCTTCCGCGCGGCCGGCATCGCGATCCGTCCGTGGACCGTCAACGAGCCTGCGCACCTGAGCGCGATGCTGCTCGCGGGCGTCGACGCCGTGATCGTGGACGATCCCGCGGCCGCGGTCGCGATCCGGCGCGACCTCGACCATGCGGGGCCGAGGGCCCCGTGGTCATCGGTGCAGCCGCCGGTGCCGGCCTGAGACGACGCCTACTGCTCCGCGAGGCCGGGGAGCACGGGCAGATCGGCGAGCCGCCAGCCGTCGAGAAGCGACTCGGAGGCATAGGCGTCGAAGGCGGCATCCAGGAGCCACACGATGTCGTCGCCCTCGGTGGACGTCGCGTAGCCCGCGTAGGCGGACGCCAGCGCGCTCTCCGCGGACCTCAGCGTCGCGGCGCGACTGTCGTCGTCCGCGATCGAGGAGGCGAGCGTCGAGTACACCTCGGTGCGGTCGTCCTCGGCGCCCGACAGTGCCTGGAGGGCGTCGGACCGCGCCGCGTGCAGCGCGGCACGGGCGAGCGAGGCCGCGCGCGCCTCACCCGACTGGCGGGTCGCGACGAGCTCGTAGAGGTAGCGCGCCTGGTCGTGCCGCAGCGCCAGGTCGGCGAGCGCGTCCTGGTCGAGAGCGCTCGACTGGGGCACGGCGAGGGAGTCGGACGCTCCCGAGGAGGGGAGCACCCGCTCTGCCACACCGGTCTCGGCGGTACCCGCCTGGACCTCCCCGAGCCACAGGGCGAGGCCATGGACCAGCGACGCGCTCGTCGCCCACGTGCGGAGATCCTCGTCCTCCGTGGACGTCGCGATCTCGACCGCGGTGTCGAGCGCGGATCGGACGGTGTCCTCGAGGCTCGCCGCCTCGGCTGCCACCGAGGCCGACGAGGACGGCGACGGCGTCACGCCGGGATAGGTGACGTAGCGCTGCCCCACGCCAGCGACGAGCGAGGGAAGGCTGCGGACCTCGACGCGCGCGAGGCGCCCGCCGTCGGTGCCCGCGGCGAGCGCGGTGGAGACATCGTCGAGCGAGGCCGCGAGCTCATCCCTCTCGACCGTGCCCGGCGAAGCGGTGCGGACGGGCGGCTCGGGAGTCTCGATCCTCACACAGCCCGCGAGCGACACGCTCAGCAGCGTCGCCGCCACTGCGACAAGGGCGTGGGCGCGGCGCGGAGAGCTCATGGCGGTCATCATGACACGTGTCCAGGGTGCGCTTAGAATGTCTCGCGAGCGAACTTCAGGAACGGAGCGCGTCTTTGGCGCGCGGGGAGGCTGGGCATGGACATCACGGAGCGGATCGCCGACCTGGCGGGCCCCGCCGCGCACGCCGCGGGTCTTGTCGTCGACGGCGTCGAGGTGCACCAGGCGGGCAAGCGCTCCCGCGTGGTCGTCACGGTCGACCTGCCGGAGACGGAGATCGGCTCGGCCGATCTGGACGCGATCGCCCAGGCTTCGCGGGGCATCGGCAAGGCGCTCGACGAGGCCGACCCCATCAAGGGCGAGTACATGCTCGAGGTCTCCACCCCGGGCACCTCGCGGGCCCTCACGGAGCGGCGCCACTTCCTGCGTGCCCGCACCCGCCTGGTCGTGATCGACCTCGCGAGCGGGGATCAGGCGCGCGGCCGGATCGTGGACGTCACGGACGACGCGGTGCTGCTCGAGAGCGACGCGCTGGGCGAGGTCACCGTTCCGCTTGCGAACATCGCGCGAGGCACGATCGAGGTCGAGCTCAAGCGCATCGACGACGAGACGGAGAACTGATGGACATCGACATGACGGCGCTGCGCTCGCTGGAGCGCGAGCGCGACATCTCCCTGAACGTCCTCGTGGACGCGATCGAGCAGGCGCTCGTGTCGGCGTATCACAAGACTCCCGGCGCCTACCGGAACGCTCGCGCGCACCTCGATCGCGACACGGGCCACGTGTCGATCTTCGCGAAGGAGCCGGTGCCCGAGGACTCGGACACCGACCCCGACGCGATGCCCGAGTTCGACGACACGCCCGCGGACTTCGGCCGCATCGCCACGGCTACGGCGCGTCAGGTGATCGTCCAGCGCATGCGCCAGGCGGGCGACGATGCGGTGCTCGGCGAGTACGCGGGCAGCGAGGGCCACCTCGTGTCCGGCATCATCCAGCAGAGCTCGGACCCCAAGAACGTCCACGTCGACCTTGGCGACGTCGAGGCGCTGCTGCCCCAGCACGAGCAGGTGCCGACCGAGCAGTACGTGCACGGCGAGCGCCTGCGCGGCTATGTGCTCCAGGTCGCGCGCGGCCAGAAGGGGCCGTCGATCATGCTGTCGCGCACCCACCCCGGGCTCGTGCGCCGTCTGTTCGAGATGGAGGTGCCCGAGATCGCCGACGGCACCGTCGAGATCATGAGCCTCGCCCGCGAGGCCGGCCACCGCTCCAAGATGGCCGTGCGCGCGACCGTGCCCGGCGTGAACGCCAAGGGCGCGTGCATCGGCCCCATGGGTGCGCGCGTGCGCGCCGTGATGAGCGAGCTCCACGGCGAGAAGATCGACATCGTGGACTGGGACGAGGACCCCGCGAAGTTCGTCGGTCACGCGCTGTCGCCGTCGCGCGTCGTCTCCGTGACCGTGGTGGACCCCGAGGCCCGCGCGTGCCGCGTCATCGTCCCGGACTACCACCTGTCCCTCGCCATCGGCAAGGAGGGCCAGAACGCCCGCCTCGCCGCGAGGCTCACCGGGTGGCGGATCGACATCCGTTCGGACGAGGCCGAGGGCGCGCCGGAAGGCGCCGGGGCCTGACGGCCCGGACAGCGGGTAGACTGGTGCAGCCGAGAGACTCGTCTCGTGTCGCCGACCACCCGGATCCGCCCGAAGAGGGCCCGGTTCGCACGTGCGTCGGATGCAGGGGACGAGGGTCTCGGTCGGTTCTCGTGAGGGTCGCTGTCGTGGACGGCGCCGCGGTGGTCGACACCGCCAAGACCCTCCCTGGACGTGGAGCATGGCTCCACCCCGGGACCGCATGCCTCGAGCTCGCACTCAAGCGACGCACGATCGGGCGCGCGCTGCGCAGCCCGGACGTCGACTTGAGCGGCCTCGTGGTGCGGTAGCGTGGACTGCGTCCGCCCAGCCATACGGCCTGACAGAACGGGATGAAAGCCCATGGTCAACCGATGAGTACCTCGAAATGAGTTACCAGCCGTAGCGATGGCTCGACCCCTGTCTCGGTCGAGCCGAGACAGGAGAATTGTGGCAAAGCCCCGCGTTCACGAGATCGCGAAGGAGCTCGGAGTCCCGAGCAAGGATCTGATCGCCAAGCTCAACGAGCTCGGTGAGTACGTCAAGGGTCCGTCCTCCACCCTGGAGGCACCCGTCGTGCGCAAGGCCCGTGAGGCCTTCCCCGGTGGCGCTTCTTCCGCCAGCAAGCCTGCCGCGAAGCCCGCGGCCAAGCCTGCCGCGAAGCCGGCACCGCGTCCCGCCGCGCCCAAGCCCGCCGCGACCGACGATGCCCCGGCGAAGCCCGCATCGTCCGCGCCCAAGCCCGGCGGTCCGAAGCCCGGCCCCAAGCCTGCCGCGCCGAAGCCCGCCGCCGAGGCGGCCGCTCCGGCCGCTGAGGCCGCCCCCGAGGCGAAGCCTGAGGCGTCCGCGCCCAAGCCCGCCGGCGCCAAGCCCGGCCCCAAGTCGCCGACTCCGGCCGACATGCCGAAGCCGCGCCCGCGTCCCGGCGGCAACAACCCCTTCTCGGACCGCTCCGCCGGTCCGCGTCCCCGCCCGCGTCCGGGCGGCAACAACCCGTTCCAGGGCCCCCGCAGCGGCGGCCAGGGCGGCGGCCGTCCCGCCGGAGGCGCCCCGCGTCCCGGCGGTGGTCAGGGCCGTCCCGGCGGCGCCCCGCGTCCCGGCCAGGGCTTCGGCCCGCGTCCGACCGCTCCGGCGGGCGGCACCGGCGGTGCTCCCGGCCGTGGCGGTCGCGGCGGCTTCGGCGGCCCCGGCGGTCCCGGCGGTCCCGGTGGTCGTCCGGCTCCGGGTGGCCGCGGTCGTGGCGGCGGCACCGCTGGCGCCTTCGGTCGTCAGGGCGGCCGTCCCGTCCGTTCGCGCAAGAGCAAGCGTGCGAAGCGGGCAGAGTACGAGCAGCAGCAGGCTCCGGCGATCGGTGGCGTGCAGATCCCTCGCGGTGACGGCACGACCCCGCTGCGCCTGCGCCGCGGCGCGACGCTGACCGACTTCGCCGAGAAGATCGATGTCAATCCCGCGTCGCTCGTCACGGTGCTGTTCCACCTCGGTGAGATGGCGACCGCGACGCAGTCGCTCGACGAGGACACGTTCGAGACCCTCGGCGCCGAGCTGGGCTACAAGATCCAGATCGTCTCGCCCGAGGACGAGGACAAGGAGCTCCTCGAGGGCTTCGGCCTCGACCTGGAGGCCGAGCTCGAGGCGGAGACCGACGAGGAGCTCGAGCCCCGCGCCCCGATCGTCACCGTCATGGGTCACGTCGACCACGGAAAGACGCGCCTGCTGGACTCGATCCGCAAGGCGGACGTCATCTCCGGCGAGGCGGGCGGCATCACGCAGCACATCGGTGCGTACCAGATCCGCCACGTCCACGACGGCGTCACGCGTCCCATCACGTTCATCGACACCCCTGGTCACGAGGCGTTCACCGCCATGCGTGCCCGTGGTGCGCAGGTCACCGACATCGCGATCCTCGTGGTCGCGGCGGACGACGGCGTGATGCCGCAGACCATCGAGGCGCTCAACCACGCCCAGGCGGCGAACGTGCCGATCGTGGTCGCGATCAACAAGGTGGACAAGGAGGGGGCCAACCCCGACAAGATCCGCCAGCAGCTCACCGAGTACAACCTGGTGTCCGAGGACTGGGGCGGCGACACGATGTTCGTCAACGTCTCCGCGCTTCAGGGCATGGGCATCGACGACCTCCTCGAGGCCGTCCTGCTCACCGCCGACGCCGGTCTGGACCTGCGCGCGAACCCCAACAAGGACGCGCGCGGTGTGGCCGTCGAGGCGCACCTCGACAAGGGCCGCGGTGCCGTCGCGACCGTGCTGGTCAACTCGGGAACGCTGCGCGTCGGAGACGCGATCGTCGCGGGCACGGCCTACGGCCGCGTGCGCGCCATGTTCGACGAGTACGACAAGCCGATCGAGGAGGCCAAGCCCGGACGTCCCGTCCTGGTGATCGGTCTCACCTCGGTCCCCGGTGCCGGTGACTCGTTCATCGTGGCCGAGGACGACCGCACCGCCCGCCAGATCGCCGAGAAGCGCGAGGCCGCGGAGCGTGCCGCCCAGCTGGCCAAGCGTCGCAAGCGCATCTCCCTCGAGGACTTCAACAAGGCCCTCGAGGAGGGCAAGGTCGACACCCTCAACCTCATCATCAAGGGCGATGTGTCCGGTGCCGTCGAGGCACTCGAGGACGCGCTGCTCCAGATCGATGTGGGCGACGAGGTCGACCTGCGCATCATCCACCGTGGCGTCGGTGCGGTGACGCAGAACGACGTGAACCTGGCGACGGTCGACAACGCGATCATCATCGGCTTCAACGTGCGTCCCGCCGAGCGCGTCCAGGAGATGGCCGACCGCGAGGGCGTCGACATGCGCTTCTACTCGGTCATCTACCGTGCGCTCGAGGACGTCGAGGCCTCGCTCAAGGGCATGCTCAAGCCCGAGTTCGAGGAGAAGCAGGTCGGTGCCGCGGAGATCCAGGAGATCTTCCGCTCGTCCAAGTTCGGCAACATCGCGGGCTGCATCGTCCGCGAGGGTCTCATCAAGCGCAACGCGAAGGCGAAGGTCGTCCGCAACGGCGTCGTCATCGGCGAGCCCGAGATCGACACCCTGCGTCGCTTCAAGGACGACGTCACCGAGGTCAAGGACGGCTACGAGTGCGGTATCGGGCTCGGCAAGTTCAATGACATCCAGGTCGGCGACATCATCGAGACCTTCGAGATGGTCGAGATTCCGAGGGACTGATGAGCGACAACCCCCGTGCGCTTCGGCTCGCGGGCACGATCAAGAAGATCGTCGCCCGCGCGCTGGAGAACGAGATCAAGGACCCCCGCCTGGGGTTCGTCACGATCACGGACGTGCGCGTCACGGGCGATCTGCAGCAGGCCTCGGTGTTCTACACGGTCCTCGGCTCTGACGAGGATCGTGCGGGCACCGCGGCCGCGCTGCAGTCCGCGAAGGGCAAGCTGCGTTCGAAGGTGGGGCACGAGCTCGGCATCAGGCTGACGCCGAGCCTCGAGTTCCACCTCGACGCGGTGCCCGAGTCGGCCGCGTCCCTCGACCGCGCGCTTCACGAGGCGCAGCAGCGGGACGAGGAGCTGCGCAGGCTCCGTGAGAACGCCACCTACGCCGGCGAGGCGGATCCCTACCGCCACGCCGACGAGGACGACGAGGCGTAGCCCGGATGGGTCGCCGGCCGAGCGTCGAGCCGACGCCGGGCCTGCTGCTCGTCGACAAGCCGCAGGGCTGGACGTCGCACGACGTGGTCGGCCGCGCCCGGCGCCTCGCGGGCACGCGCAAGGTCGGGCACGCCGGCACGCTCGATCCCATGGCCACGGGCCTACTCGTGCTCGGGATCGGGCGTGCGACCAAGCTGCTCACCTACATCACGGGCCACGACAAGGCGTACGAGGCGACGATCCGCCTCGGGCAGTCGACGGTCACGGACGATGCGGAGGGCGACGTCACGTCCTCCGCCGACGCGTCCGGGGTCACGGATAAGGAGATCGCCGCGGGCGTCGCCGCGCTCACGGGCGACATCATGCAGCGGCCCTCGTCCGTCAGCGCGATCAAAGTCGACGGCAAGCGGTCCTACGCGCGCGTGCGCGGGGGCGAGGACGTCGAGCTCCCCGAGCGTCCCGTCACGGTGAGCCGCTTCGAGGTGCTCGAGGCCCGCCGGCATGACGAAGTCGTGGACGTCGATGTCGTGGTCGATGTGTCCTCCGGGACATATGTGCGGGCGCTCGCCCGCGATCTTGGCGCCGCGCTCGGCGTCGGCGGCCACCTGACCGCGCTGCGCCGCACCCGCATCGGGCGGATCCCCCTGACCGAGGCGGCGACCCTTGACGAGCTCACCGCGAAGGTCGACGCGGGGGAGTCGCTGCCCCTGCTGCCGCTCGGGCCTGCGGCCGCGGCGACCCTTCCGCCAGTTCCCATCTCCGACGACGACGCGCGTGCGCTCGGCTACGGCCAGTGGATCGAGTCCGACGCCGGGTCGGAGGGCGAGCACCTCGCGCTGCTCGACGCGCGCGGCGACCTGATCGCGCTCGGAGAGCGGCGCGGCGGCAAGATCAAGCCCGTCGTCGTGATGAAGCCGGCGGGGGCTGCGGCAGAATGACCGACATGCACGTGTGGCGCTCACTCGACGAGGTTCCGTCGGACCTGGGTCCGACCGTGGTCACGATCGGCAACTTCGACGGCGTCCATCGCGGGCATCGCGCGGTGCTGTCGCGCATGGCCGCCGACGCGCGGTCACGGGGCCTGCGCGCCGTGGCGATCACCTTCGACCCGCATCCTCGCGCGGTGCACGACCCCGCCCACCCTCCCGTGCTGATCACGGGCATCGAGGACCGCCTCGAGCGCCTCGCGGAGACCGGGCTCGACGGCGTGCTGCTGGTCGACTACACGCTCGACTTCGCGATGCAGACCCCCGAGGAGTTCGTGCGCAACTACCTGGTCGACGGGCTCGGCGCGGCCGTGGTCGTGGTCGGCCGCGACACGAAGTTCGGTCGAGGCAACGCGGGCGACGTCGAGACGCTCAAGGAGCTCGGCGATGCGCTCGGCTTCGCGGTCGAGGTGCTGCCCGACGCGGGGGACACGGACGCGCGCGGGCGCCGCTGGTCGTCCACCTGGGTGCGTGAGCTCCTCGACGACGGCAAGGTCCGCGAGGCCGCCGAGGTGCTCGGCTGTCAGCATCGTCTCCGGGGCGTGATCGTGCACGGTGACAAGCGCGGGCGCACGATCGGTTTCCCGACCGCCAACCTCGACGTCTCCGCGGGCATGATCCCGCGCCACGGCGTCTACGCCGGCTGGCTCACGGTCCTGGACTCTGGCGGCAACGCTGCGTCGGAGTCGCTCGTGGGGGTCCGCATGCCGGCCGCGATCAGCGTCGGGCTCAACTACACCGTGGGCGGCGAGAGCCTGCGCGTCGAGGCGTTCGTGATCGATGCCGTCGACCTCGACCTGTACGACGCGGCGGTCGCGTTCGACCTGGTGGACTGGCGCCGGCCGATGCTGGACTTCGGCTCGCTCGAGGCTCTCACACGGGGCCTCGAGGAGGACGTCTCGTGGTCGCGCGAGGCGCTGGGGATCTCCACGCTGCGCTGACGCGACCTGACGGCTCGTGTCCCATTTGTGCACGAAGTGCCTGTTACCAGCACGTTAATGTTCGGTACCGTTTGGGTATAGAGATCCCTTTCGCGACGTATGTCTGTTTATGGTGCCGTGCATGGAACAACCACAGCCGTCGGCGGAGCATCGTCCCCTCGTGGTGCTCGACAAGGTCAACAAGCACTTCGGCGACCTGCACGTGCTCCAGGACATCGAGCTCACCGTCGGTGAGGGCGAGGTGGTCGTCGTCATCGGCCCCTCCGGCTCAGGCAAGTCGACGCTGTGCCGTGCGATCAACCGGCTCGAGACCATCGACGACGGCGCGATCACGCTCGACGGTCAGGCGCTGCCGGAGGAGGGGCGAGCCCTCGCGCGCCTGCGCGCCGACGTCGGAATGGTCTTCCAGTCGTTCAACCTCTTCGCACACAAGACGATCCTCGAGAACGTCACGCTCGGCCCCATCAAGGTGAAGAAGGTCTCCCGCAAGGAGGCGGAGAAGACCGCGATGGAGCTGCTCGAGCGCGTCGGCGTGGCCAGCCAGGCGCAGAAGTATCCGGCCCAGCTCTCGGGCGGTCAGCAGCAGCGCGTCGCCATCGCGCGGTCCCTCGCGATGAAGCCCAAGGTGATGCTCTTCGATGAGCCGACCTCTGCGCTCGATCCCGAGATGATCAACGAGGTGCTCGACGTGATGACGTCGCTCGCTCACGAGGGCATGACGATGATCGTCGTGACCCACGAGATGGGCTTCGCCCGCAAGGCGGCCAACCGCGTCGTGTTCATGGCGGACGGGTGCATCCAGGAGGAGGCCGAGCCGGAGGAGTTCTTCACGAACCCCCAGTCGGAGCGGGCCAAGGACTTCCTGTCCAAGATCCTCACGCACTGAGGACCGAGACAGGCGAGGCGCGCGCGGGGGTGCGCGCAGCAGGAGGCCCACACTCGGTCGGGCCGCACACACAGGGAGAGAGAACCATGAAGCTCACGAAGACGAGCACCTGGATCGCCGCAGGCGCGATCGGGCTGGTCGCATTGACGGCGTGCTCGAGCGGTGGCGACGACACCGCGGATGTCGCGGCGAGCGACTTCCCCGAGGGGTCGACCATGGCGGCGCTCGCGGAGGCGGGCACCATCACGATCGGCACGAAGTTCGACCAGCCTCTGTTCGGCCTGCTCGCACCGTCGGGTGACCCCGAGGGCTTCGACGTAGAGATCGGCAAGATCATCGCGGGCGAGCTCGGGATCTCCGAGGACGGCATCGAGTGGGTCGAGACCGTGTCGGCGAACCGCGAGCCCTTCATCCAGGACGGCTCGGTCGACATCGTCGTCGCGACGTACACGATCAACGATGAGCGCAAGGAGCTCGTGTCGTTCGCCGGACCTTATTACAACGCCGGCCAGGCGCTCATGACCCTGACCGAGACGGACGACATCGAGTCGCCCGACGATCTCGCGGGCAAGGTCGTCTGCTCGGTCACCGGCTCGACCCCCGCGCAGAACATCGCGGACAACTACCCCGACGCGGAGCTCGCGCTGTTCGACGCGTACACCGACTGCCTCGAGCCGCTGCGCAACGGCCAGGTCGACGTCGTCACCACCGACAACGTGATCCTCGCCGGCTATGTGGCGGACTCGGACGACGAGTTCAAGGTCGTCGGCGAGCCGTTCACCGAGGAGCCCTACGGCATCGGCCTCGCGCTTGAGGACGACGAGTTCCGCGACTGGATCAACGACGTGCTCGAGGAGATCTTCGAGGACGGCCGCTGGCTCGACGCGTGGAACGAGACCGCGGGCACGGTGCTGCCGGAGCCCGACGTCCCGACGGTCGACCGCTACTGATCGGCTGACACGACCCGGGTGCGGTCCCTCCTGAGGGAGGGACCGCACCCCTCGGCAGGGGAGACCATGGAGACCTTCATCAGCGAATTCGGCACCATCTGGGGCGGATTCCTCGCGACGCTCGCGCTCGCGGCCGCGTCCGCGGTGCTGTCCCTCGTCTGGGGCACGGTCCTCGCGACGATGCGGGTGTCGCCGGTGGGGCCGCTGCGAAGCTTCGGCACCGCCTATGTCGAGATCGTCCGCAACACGCCGCTGACGCTGCTGTTCTTCTTCTTCGTCTTCGTTGCGCCGTCGCTCGGTCTCCTGGTCGGGCTGGGCTTCCAGTGGTCGCTCGCGGCGCTCACGCTCTACACCAGCGCGTTCGTGTGCGAGGCGCTCCGGTCGGGCATCAACTCGGTGGGCGTCGGTCAGGCCGAGGCCGCTCGGAGCATCGGGCTGACCTTCGGACAGACCCTCACGCAGATCGTGCTTCCTCAAGCATGGCGAACCTCGATCCCGCCGCTGATCTCCGTGCTGATCGCCCTCACGAAGAACACCTCGGTCGGGGCCGGGTTCGCCTATGCCGAGCTCGTGACCGTCCAGCGCACGCTCATGACGGAGAACCCGGCCGATGCGCTGTTCGTCTTCTTCGGCATCGCGCTGATGTACCTCGTCATCACCATCCCGCTCGGCGTCACCGCCGGGCGCATCGAGAAGAGGGTGGCTTTCGCGCGATGAGCTCCTCGGTCCTGTACGACGTCCCCGGTCCGCGCGCGAGGCGCCTCGACCGGATCCTCAACGTCACCTTCTCGGTCGCCTTCGTGGCGATCGCCGCGTACGTCGTGTACGCGTTCGCCCAGCGCGGCGTGTTCGACGATCGGTGGAAGGTCCTGTGGGACCCGCCCAAGGGTCAGACCGCGGCCGACGTCTGGACATCGCTCGCTCAGGGTCTCGGCAACACGCTGCTGGCCGCCGCCATCGCGGCGCCGATCGCCGTCACGCTCGGCGCTTTCGTCGCGATCGTCCGCCGGGGCATCACACGCCGACTCGTGACGGGCTCCGCCACCGTGGTCACGGAGTTCGCTCGCGGCCTTCCCGTGCTGATGCTCATGCTGCTCGCGCGGCTCGCCTTCGGTTGGTCGCCCCTGTGGTCCGTGGTGTTCGGCCTCGTCGTCTACAACGCCGCGGTGGTCGCCGAGGTCCTGCGCGCGGGGCTCACCGCGCTTCCCAAGGGACAGCGCGAGGCCGGCCTCAGCATCGGGCTGTCCCCGATGCGGACCACGCTGCTGATCGAGCTCCCGCAGGCGGTGCGCATCATGCTGCCCGCGCTCGTGAGCCAGATCGTCGTGCTGCTCAAGGACACGGCGCTCGGATACATCGTGTCGTACCCGGAGCTGCTCAGGAAGATCAAGATCAACCGCGACTACTTCGGCGACGACTACGTGATCCCCCTCTTCGTCGTGGGCGCGACGCTCTACATCCTCATCAACCTCGCGATCTCGCGGCTCGCGACGTACGTCGAACGGCGTCTGCGGGAGCGGGGCAAGGGAGCCAACCCGCCCGAGATCGGTCCCGCGGGGCCGATCCCGCAGTCCGGCGTCGGCGGGCCGCCTCGGGCCGAGGGCGCCCGCGCGGGCGACCCGGTCTTCGGAGCCAACCGGCCCGTCGAGTCGCAGCCGATGCCTCAGCGCTACCCGGGGGAGTCGGACGAGGAGTTCCAGCGCCGCATCGGTCAGGCGAGCTCACAGCGCGCGAGCCTCAGGGCCAACGATCGCACAGGGGACGTGTAGGCCCGACGCCCCTGTGCCAAGCGCGCCGCCGTGGTGACCGCCGCATCGTCCTGGCTCCACGCGGGGCGACTGCGGCATCGTCCCTATGGCGACCGCCGCATCGTCCGTCCGAAAGCCAGCCGCGCACCATCCGCCGACAGTTCGCACCAATCCGAGCCCCGACACCCCGGCGACACGCCGCGTCGACCCGCGACACGCTCGCGTGTCGCGGCTGAGATTGGTTCAGACTGTCTGTGGCACGATGCCGTATGGCTCCGCGGGACGATGCGGGGCGCGCCGGGCGGTCGTGCCGTGGCCCTGCGGTTGGGGTCCGGGGGGTACCTGGGGTATGATCTTCTCTGCCGTAAAACGGCCGCGGTTCCCAGTGCCCCGGTGGACAAGCCCGGGTGCGCCGCGCAGCAACCTTGAGAAGGAGAGCCAATGCCGCTCGACACCGCCAAGAAGCAGTCCATCATGGCCGAGTACGCCACCAGCGAGGGCGACACCGGCTCGCCCGAGGTGCAGATCGCGCTGCTCAGCGCCCGCATCACGGACCTCACCGAGCACCTCAAGGAGCACAAGCACGACCACCACTCGCGTCGTGGCCTGCTGCTCCTCGTCGGTCGCCGTCGCAACCTGCTGAACTACCTGCAGAAGGTCGACATCGCGCGCTACCGCTCGCTCATCGAGCGTCTCGGCCTGCGCCGCTAAGACTTCCGCCCCGGGGCCTTCAAGCCCCGGGGCGATTTCTGTGTCACGCTAGTGACCGGCGGTTCGCCGCCACCCACACCACAACTCAACAACCGCGTCCGGTTGCCTGGTCCTCGGTAGTGGCCTCCTCACCTGCTCGGCAGGGGAGTGGGCCTCGATCGACGACCGACATTCGGACGCCCTTCACGAAACGGAGGGTGACCCATGGAGGGTCCCGAGATCCAGTTCGCCGAGGCCGTTATCGACAACGGCTCGTTCGGCAAGCGCGTGGTGCGCTTCGAGACCGGCCGCCTTGCTCAGCAGGCCGCCGGCTCCGTCGCCGCCTACCTGGACGGCGACACGATGCTGCTGTCCGCCACCACCGCGGGCAAGCACCCGCGCGACGGCTTCGACTTCTTCCCGCTGACCGTCGACGTCGAGGAGCGCTCGTACGCCGCGGGCAAGATCCCCGGCTCGTTCTTCCGCCGCGAGGGCCGTCCGTCGACGGACGCGATCCTCACGTGCCGCCTGATCGACCGCCCGCTGCGCCCGACCTTCGTGTCCGGCCTGCGCAACGAGGTCCAGGTCGTCATCACGGTCCTGTCCATCAACCCGGACGACGCGTACGACACGCTCGCGATCAACGCCTCCTCGGCGTCGACGCAGCTGTCCGGCCTGCCGTTCACCGGCCCGATCGCCGGTGTGCGCATCGCGCTGATCGACGGCCAGTGGGTCGCGTTCCCCAAGTACTCGCAGAAGGAGCGCGCGGTCTTCGACATGGTCGTGGCCGGCCGCATCGCTGGCGACGACGTCGCGATCATGATGGTCGAGGCCGAGGCCACCGACGACGCCTACAACCTCATCTCGGAGGGCGCCGCGGCGCCGACCGAGGAGGTCGTGGCCCAGGGCCTCGAGGCCGCCAAGCCGTTCCTCAAGGCGCTGTGCGAGGCTCAGATCGAGCTCGCCGAGAAGGCCGCCAAGGAGACCATCGAGTTCCCGCGCTTCCTGGACTACCAGGACGACGTGCTCGAGGCCGTCAAGGCGTTCGCCGGCGACAAGCTCGCCGAGGCGCTCACCATCGCCGACAAGCAGACCCGCGAGGCTCGCCTCGACGAGGTCAAGGCGGAGACGCTCGCGAACTTCGCCGAGACCTTCGAGGGCCGCGAGAAGGAGGTGTCGGCTGCGATCCGCTCCGTCACCAAGCAGTCGGTGCGCCAGCGCATCCTCAAGGACGGCGTCCGCATCGACGGCCGCGGCCTGCGCGACATCCGCCCGCTGTCGGCCGAGGTCGGCCCGATCCCGCGCGTCCACGGCTCCGCGATCTTCGAGCGCGGCGAGACCCAGATCATGGGTGTCACCACGCTGAACATGCTCAAGATGGAGCAGCAGATCGACTCGTACAACCCCGAGACGCGCAAGCGCTACATGCACCACTACAACTTCCCGCCCTTCTCCACGGGCGAGACCGGTCGTGTGGGCAGCCCGAAGCGCCGCGAGATCGGCCACGGCGCGCTCGCCGAGCGTGCGCTCGTGCCGGTGCTGCCGTCGCGTGAGGACTTCCCGTACGCGATCCGTCAGGTCTCCGAGGCGCTCGGCTCCAACGGCTCGACCTCGATGGGCTCGGTCTGCGCCTCGACGCTCGCCATGCTCAACGCCGGTGTGCCGCTGCGCGCCCCTGTCGCGGGCATCGCGATGGGCCTCGTGTCCGACACGGTGGACGGCGAGACCCGCTACGCGGCGCTCACCGACATCCTCGGCGCCGAGGACGCGTTCGGCGACATGGACTTCAAGGTGGCCGGAACCTCCGAGTTCGTCACCGCGATCCAGCTCGACACCAAGCTCGACGGCATCCCCGCCTCGGTGCTCGGCGGCGCGCTCACCCAGGCCAAGGAGGCCCGCCTCCACATCCTGGACGTGATGGCCCAGGCCATCTCGGAGCCCGACGAGATGAGCCCGTTCGCGCCGCGCATCATCACGGTGCGCGTGCCCGTCGACAAGATCGGCGAGGTCATCGGCCCCAAGGGCAAGATGATCAACCAGATCCAGGACGACACCGGCGCCGACATCTCGATCGAGGACGACGGCACCGTGTTCATCGGTGCGGTCGACGGCCCCTCGGCCGAGGCGGCGCGCGACGCGATCAACGCGATCGCGAACCCGCACATGCCTGAGGTGGGCGAGCGCTTCGTCGGCACCGTCGTCAAGACGGTCGCCTTCGGCGCCTTCGTCTCCCTCTCGCCGGGCAAGGACGGTCTGCTGCACATCTCGCAGATCCGCAAGCTGGTCGGCGGCAAGCGCGTGGAGAACGTCGAGGACGTCCTGAACGTCGGCCAGAAGATCCAGGTCGAGATCACCGAGATCGACCCGCGCGGCAAGCTGTCGCTCGGCGTCGTCGAGGAGGCCTCGGAGGAGGCTGCCGCGGAGTAATCCGCCGCATCACGCTCGCAAGAGGCGGTCCCGGGTTCACCGGGGCCGCCTCTTCGGCGTTAGGCTCGCTCCCATGCCTCACCTCCTGCCGCTGGTGGCCCCCTCCACAGTCGGAAGCTCGGTCACGATCGAGCAGGATCACGGAGCCGTGATCCGCCGGTCTGTCCTTCCCGGCGGGGTCCGGGTCTTCACCGAGACGATCCCCGGGATGCGCTCCGCGACCATCGGCGCGTGGTTCGGCGTCGGCTCGCGCGATGAGACCGACGAGCACGCGGGGTCGACCCACTTCCTCGAGCACCTGCTGTTCAAGGGCACCCGGCGCCGCAGCGCCCTCGACATCGCCGAGGCCTTCGACCGGGTCGGCGGCGAGTCGAACGCGCTCACGGGCAAGGAGTACACCTGCTACTACGCGCGGGTGATCGACGAGGACCTGCCGATGGCGATCGACGTGATCCTCGACATGGTCACCTCCGCGCGGCTCGATCGCGACGACTTCGACATGGAGCGCGGGGTGATCCTCGAGGAGCTCGCGATGAACGAGGACGACCCGGGTGACGTGATCCATGAGCGCTTCGCCGAGGCCGTGCTCGGAGGGCACCCGCTCGGTCGTCCCATCGGCGGCACCCCCGAGATCATCGAGTCGGTCTCCCGCGAAGCCGTGTGGGAGCACTACACGCAGCACTACGCGCCGAGCACCCTCATCGTCACCGCGGCCGGGGGAGTGGACCACGACGTCGTGTGCGCACAGGTCCAGCAGGCTCTCGAGGACGGCGGCTGGGACCTCACGGCGGCCGTGCCGCCCGTGAGCCGCCGCGACCCTCTCGCGCCGGTCACGTCCGTCCACACGCCCGAGATCGACGTCGTGCGCTCGGAGCTCGAGCAGTCGCACCTGCTGCTCGGAAGCCTTGGATTCCGCGCGAACGACGAGCGGCGCAACACCCTGGCCGTCTACAACGCGATCCTCGGCGGCGGCATGAGCTCGCGCCTGTTCCAGGAGATCCGCGAGAAGCGCGGCCTCACCTACACGGTGTACTCGTTCGGCGCCCCGAGCGCCGAGACGGGGCTGTTCGGCGTCTATGCCGCCTGCACGCCCGCGAAGGCCCCGGAGGTCGAGCGGCTCATGGGCGTCGAGCTCGAGCGCATGGCCGACGGGGTCACCGCCTCGGAGCTCGACCGGGCCAAGGGACAGATCGCCGGCTCGATGGTGCTGCGGCTCGAGGACTCGTACTCGCGCATGTCCCGCCTGGGCAAGGCGGAGCTCGCGTTCGGTGAGCTGTGGAGCATCGGGGAGATGCTCGATCAGGTGCATGCGGTGACCGCCGACGACGTGGTCGCGCTCGCTGCAGATATCGCGTCGCGCGAGCGGGCCGTCGTCCGCGTCGGTCCCGCCCGCTAGCCTTTCACGCCCGTCGGCCGGGCCTCGCGCCCGACCCTCCGTCTGCGGTGCGGCCACTCCCCGCAGCATCGTCCGTGACCCCTCGAACCGGTGCGTTCCGGACAGCTTTGGACGCTCGTCCCACATTCCTGGGAATCCTTGGCTGGCTCTGAGGAATCTCCCAGCAAGCGTCCCTAGGTTGTGACACGAAATGACGTCACGACCGACAGGACGGACCATGCCCAAGATTTCTCTCCGATGGAACCGCGCGCGCAAGTGGGTCATTCCCGCGGCCGCCCTCGTGGCAGGCGCCGGCGTCGGCGTCGGCGCCATGTACCTGTGGGGGCCCAGCAGCGCCGGCGACCAGGAGGCCTTCGCGATGGAGGGCATGGAGGACGCTGGCCAGCAGACCATGACGGTGAGCCTCCAGACGCTTGAGGAGTCGGTCGAGGCGTCCGGCACGCTCGCCGCGGTCTCCACCGACTCGCTGTCCTTCGACGCGTCGGGCGAGGTCACGGCCGTGTACTTCGAGGAGGGCGACTACGTCGAGGAGGGCGACGTGATCGCCGAGATCGACACGCTGTCTCTCACCGCGTCGCTGACCTCGGCCAAGGCCGAGCTCGCCCAGGCGAAGGCCACGCTGTCCAACCTCGAGGACGCCGACGACGGCTCCGACGCGAGCGAGGCCCAGATCGAGGCCGCAGAGTCGCAGGTCGCGGTGCTCAAGGCGTCGGTCGCCGATGCCAAGGAGGCCATGGACGACGCCGAGCTGGTCGCCGACATGGATGGCCTCCTCACCTCGCAGCCCTACGAGGTCGGCGACGTCGTCTCCGGCGGCTCGAGCTCGTCGAGCGGCGACTCGTCGACCATGACAGCGACGAGCACCTCGACGTCGAGCGACGGCGTGACGATCGTCGGTCAGGACGAGTGGACCGTGTCCGTGAGCCTCAGCGAGGACGAGGTCGCGCTGATCGAGGAGGGCGACCAGGTCACCTTCACCTCGGACGATGTGGACGAGGAGTTCTACGGGATCGTCACCGACATCGCGAACCTCCCGACGACGACCGGCGGTTCCGCCACGTACGCCGTCGAGCTCCAGGTGACCGACACCATCGAGGGCCTGTACGAGGGCACGTCGGTCACGGCCGACATCGCCTACCTCCGCCAGACCGACGTGCTCGCGATCCCGACGAACGCGATCACGACCACCGACGACGTCTCGACCGTCACCGTGGTCGACGACGAGGGCAACGAGGAGACCCGCGAGGTCACCCTCGGCGACGCCATCGACAGCTACACGATCATCACCGACGGTCTCGAGGAGGGCGAGTCGATCGTCGTCACGACGACGGCGTCCTCGGATGGCACCGACTCGGACAGCACCGACGACTTCAGCGACATGATGGGCGGCTTCAGCGGCGAGATGCCGAGCGGCGACATGGGCGGAGCCCCGGCCGGCGGGATGCCGGGCCAGTAGGTCCCGGCCGGACCCCTCGACCAGATCGACTCAGACAAGGATCTCCCATGACCGTCACTCACGTTGAGCGGCTCGACGACACCGCCCCGGTGATCGAGCTCAACGCCGCTCGCAAGACCTACCACACGGGCGACATCGAGTTCGAAGCCCTGCGCGGCATCGACTGCCGGATCTTCCCCGGCGAGTACGTCGCCATCGTCGGGCCGTCGGGCTCCGGCAAGTCGACCCTCATGAACATCCTGGGCTGTCTCGACGTGCTGACCACGGGGCAGTACATCCTCGCGGGCGAGGACGTCTCGCAGATGGACGAGAACGCGCTCGCCTCGGCCCGCAACCGGCGCATCGGCTTCGTGTTCCAGCAGTTCCACCTGTTGTCGAGCCTCACTGCGCTCGGCAACGTCGAGCTGCCGCTCGTGTACGCGGGAATCGCTCCCGCCGAGCGCAAGGAGCGGGCGATGGCAGCGCTCGAGCGCGTCGGCCTCGGCGATCGCTACCGCAACCACCCGGGCCAGCTCTCGGGAGGCCAGCAGCAGCGAGTCGCGATCGCTCGCGCGCTCGTGACCGAGCCCGCGATCGTGCTTGCGGACGAGCCCACCGGAAACCTGGACTCACGGTCCACCGAGGACGTCCTCGGCATGCTCGACGATCTGCACTCGGAGGGCAGCACGATCGTGCTGATCACCCACGAGGGCGACGTCGCGCGTCGTGCGGGGACCGTCTACAACGTGACCGACGGCCAGTTCGTCGGCGCCGGAACGGAGATCGCCAAGTGAGGCCCGCAGACCTTCTCAAGAGCTCCGTGAGCGCGATCCGCGCCCACAAGATGCGCTCCGCGCTGACGATGCTCGGCATCGTCGTAGGCATCGCCTCCGTGGTCCTCACCGTCGGCCTCGGCCTCGGCACGCAGAAGGACGTCAGCGAGGAGATCTCCGCGCTCGGCTCCGACCTGCTCATCGTGTCTCCCGGGTCGTCTACCGACGAGGACGGCATGCAGGGCGGCTTCGGCACGGGCGACACCCTGACGCTCACCGACGCCGACGCCCTCGCGTCGATCATCGCGGTGCCCGACGCCGCGGCGGTCGCCGCCGAGAAGACGTCGAGCCTGTCGCTCGAGTACGGCGAGAGCAACTGGACCACCGACGTCACCGGAACGACGACGAGCTGGACCGAGGTGCGGTCGCGCGAGCTCCTCTACGGAAGCTTCTTCACCGAGGACGAGGAGACCTCCGGGGCGAGCGTCATCGTGCTCGGCACCGAGACTGCGGAGGAGCTGTTCGGCAGCACGAACGTCGTCGGCCAGGAGGTGACGATCGACGGCGAGGCCTTCGAGGTCATCGGCGTCCTCGCCGAGGCGGGCTCGTCCGGTGACACGTCGCTCGACGACATGGCCGTGGTGCCGATGACGACGATGTTCGAGTCGCTCGTCGAGGACACCTCGTCGACCGAGTCCGTCGACACGATCTACATCAAGGCGAACGACTCCGACTCCCTCAGCGCCGCGGCCCAGGAGGCCGAGTCCCTGCTGCTGAACCTCCACGGCATCAGCAGCGCGGACGACGCCGACTTCTCGATCGACGCCCAGGACTCGCTGATCTCGACCGCGACAGCGGTCTACGAGAAGCTCACGATCCTGCTGACCGGCATCGCGGCCCTCGCGCTCCTTGTCGGCGGCATCGGGGTCATGAACATCATGCTCGTGTCGGTGACCGAACGCACCAAGGAGATCGGTCTGCGGAAGGCGCTCGGCGCCGCGCCCGCGAACATCCGCAACCAGTTCCTGATCGAGGCGATGATCCTCGGCCTGGCCGGTGGCGCGATCGGTGCGCTCCTCGGCGTCGGACTGGCGCTGGGACTGCCGAGCGTCCTCGGCTCGACGATCGTCATCTCCGGCCTCGCGCTGGTGGTGTCCATCATCGTCGCCGTCGGGATCGGCGCGATCTTCGGCGTGTACCCCGCGGCGCGCGCCGCCAAGCTGGCGCCGATCGACGCCCTGCGAGACCAGTGAACCTCCCCGTGAGAGAACAGGAACGACTGACGATGAAGACCCGTACCCTGACCGCCGTAGTGGCGTTCGGCTGCACCGCGGCGCTGCTTGCAGGCTGCTCCTCGAGCGACGCCGACACCACCGACTCGGCCGCGGCCGAGGCCTCGGCCAGCGCCGAGCCCGCCGCGGGTGACGCCGCGGACATGGAGATGCCCGAGGCCTCCGGCCTCACGGGCGAGATCTCGTACGTCTCCGACGACACCGCTCAGGTGCAGGACGACTCCTCGCAGACCGCGGTGACATGGACCGACGACACCACGATCACCGCGGAGGTCGAGGTCGCGCTCGAGGACATCGAGACCGGCGCATGCGTCGTGGTCACGCTGGCCGACGACGAGACGACCGCGAGCACGGTCTCCGTGACCGAGGCCGACGACGACGGCAGCTGCGCGACCGGATTCGGCGGCGGCATGGGTGGGGGCGCGGACATGGGCGACGGTGAGATGCCGACGGACATGCCCACCGACATGGCGGAGGGCGAGATGCCCGACGACGCCGAGATGCCGACGGACATGCCCACCGACATGGCTCAGGGTGAGATGCCCGATGGCGGAGACTTCGACACGTCGTCGATCGTCACAGGCACGGTTACCGCGGTCGGCGATGACTCCCTGACCATCGAGGACGCCGACGGCGATGAGACGACGGTCGACATCGACTCGGACTCCGCGCTGACGGGCACTGAGGAGGCCGACGCCGACGCGATCGAGGTCGGCATGTGCATGACGGCCACCGGCGAGTCGGACTCGTCCGGCGGCTACGCGGCGACCTCCATCTCCGTGTTCAGCGCCGGCGACGACGGCTGCGTCACCACGAGTGGGTTCGGCGGCGGCATGGGCGGCCAGATGCCTGGCGGCGACGGCGCGATCGACGAGAGCGGGGAGTGATGACGCAGGCAATGGACTTCGCGCGGCGCTGGAAGTGGCGTCTGGCGGTCGTGCCCGTCGCGGTCGGCGGCCTCGTGGCTGGAACGCTGCTGACCGGCGCCTCGTCGTCGTCGGCGACGTACCGCACGGCCGCCGTCGAGACCGGCGACGTCACGCAGACACTGTCGGCCACCGGCTCGATCGAGTCGGCGAGCCAGTACGACGAGGCTTTCCAGGTCTCCGGCACGGTCGACACCGTCGAGGTCGAGGAGGGTGACACGGTCGAGGCCGGCGATCTCCTCGCGACGCTCGACACCGAGGACCTCGAGGACGCCGTGGCCGAGGCCAAGGAGGCGCTCGCGGACGCCAAGGAGGCGCTCGCGAACGACCTCGAGGCGCAGAGCGACTCGTCGAGCAGCTCGAGCTCGACGTCTGCCGCGTCCTACTCGACCGACTCCGACGACGACGCGTCGACCACCGTCACCACTGTGGCCTACACGACCGCGGTCGAGACGACGGTCAGCGCGGCCGCGACGATCGTGACGGCGGACACGACCACGGCCGGCGACACGACGAGTGACGAGGACGACGCCGTGACGGCCGCCCGCGAGGCACTCGTGGCGGCGCAGGACCTGCTGCTCGAGCAGTACGACTACACGCAGGGCCTGCTCGAGAACGCCGAGGACCTGTCCGAGACCGCGACTGCGGCGTGCGCGACGTTCACCGAGGTGAGCTCCGACCCGGACGCCACCACCGAGGAGATCGCCGCGGCGCTCGAGTCATGCCAGGACGCGACGACGAACGCGCTCGCTGCGTCGAACGACGCGTACGACGCTCAGACCGTGCTCATGGAGTATGCGACCGCCGTCGACGAGGCAGTGGCCACGCTTCAGGAGGCCATCGAGGCCGCCGCCGCAGCGGACGACTCGGCTGATGACTCCTCGTCGGACGACTCGAGCGACGATTCAGGGGCCAGCGACGACGCGTCCGGATCGGACGACTCGGCGATGCCGGGCGATGACTCGGCGTCCGCCGACGACTCGGCGATGGCGGGTGACGACTCCATGGCTGGAGACGACTCGGCGATGACCGGCGACGATGCCATGACCGGCGACGACTCGGCGATGGCGGGCAGCGACTCGGCGATGACCGACGGCTCCTCGTCGGACACGATGACCGGCGGCTCCACCACCGAAGAGGAGGACGACGTGCCGAGCGCGGCGGACATCCTCGCCGACAAGGCGGACATCACCGCGGCGAAGGCCGAGCTCGAGGTCGCCAAGCAGCAGCTCGAGTACGCGGAGCTCACCGCTCCGGTCGCGGGCGAGGTCATCTCCGTGGAGATGGCCGAGGGCGACTCGGTCAGCGCGAACGACACCTCCGCGGTCATCACGATCGTCGCGGACAACACCTACCTCGTCGAGCTGTCGGTGAGCCTCACCGAGGCGCAGCTGCTCGAGGTCGGCCAGGACGCCGAGCTCACGCTCACCGCGAGCGGCGACGTGGTCGAAGGCACCGTGTCGAGCGTGTCGAACGTCAACTCCGGCAACAGCTACTCGCAGTCCTACGCCGTCACGATCGCGGTGCCCGACCCGGGCTTCGACATCAGGATCGGCGCGGCGACCCGCATGGAGATCACCGTGGCCGGCTCGACGGGTGTGCTCGTCGTGCCGACCTCCGCGATCAGCGATGCCGCGGGCGACGCGACCGTGCTCGTCCTCGGGGACGACGGCGAGGCGGTCGAGACCGAGATCGAGACCGGCGCGATCGGCTCCGAGTACACCGAGGTCACCTCGGGGCTCGAGGAGGGCGACGTCGTCGTGCTCGCGGACCTGACGGCCGACATGTCCTCGGACGACGAGAGCGATGCCTCTGACAGCAGCGGACTCCTCTCCGGACTGAGCGACGACTCGTCGGACGACAGCAGCGGCAGCATGCAGATGCCGTCCGGAGGCTTCGGCGGCGGACAGATGCCGCAGATGGGCGGCTGACACGCCCCGCATGACCCTGACGCCTGAGGCGCCCGGTACGCTCGACGCATGATCTCCGTCGCTGTGCTGGGCGCCTCAGGGCGTATGGGAACCACCGTTGTCCGAGCCATCGAGGGGGCGGAGGACATGAGTGTGGCCGCTGCGCTCGACGCGGGGGACGACGTGGTGGAGGCCGCCCGCGCTGGTGCCTCGGTGGTCGTCGACTTCACGGTGCCGTCCGCGACCGAGGCCAACGTGCACGCAGCGATCGACGCGGGGCTGCACGCGGTCGTCGGGACGACGGGGTGGACTGGCGACGCGCTCGCCCGCGTGGACGAGCACCTCAAGGAGCGGCCCGAGCTCGGCGTGCTGATCGCGCCGAACTTCGCGCTCGGCGCGGTGCTCGCGATGAAGCTGTCCGCGATCGCGGCCCCGTACTTCGAGTCGGTCGAGATCGTCGAGCTGCACCACCCCGACAAGGTTGATGCGCCCTCCGGCACGGCGCGTCACACCGCGGCGGGCATCGCCGCGGCGCGTGCGGCCGCGGGAGTCGGGGTCTCGCCCGATGCCACGACGGAGGACCCCGACGGTGCGCGCGGCGCGATCGTCGACGGCGTGCATGTCCACGCGGTGCGCCTGCGGGGCCTCGTCGCTCACGAGGAGGTCCTCATGGGCAATCCGGGGGAGCAGTTCATGATCCGCACCGACAGCTTCGACCGCGTGAGCTTCATGCCCGGTGTGCTGCTCGGCGTGCGCGAGGTCGCGAATCACACCGGCCTTACGGTCGGCCTGGACGGGTACTTGAGCCTATGAGGCTGATGCGTCGACCCGCCTTCCTCGGCGCCGTCGCGATGACGGCACTCGTCGCCATGTACTCGATCTACGTGGGCCAGCAGGCGATCGCGTTCCTCGAGTCGGGCAATCCGATCGGCGTCGCGATCGGTGTCGCGCTGCTCGTCCTGCCCGTGCTCGCGGTCTGGTGGCTCGCGATGGAGTGGCGGCTCGGTGTCGCGGTGCAGCGGATGTCCACGCGCCTCGAGAGCCAGGGAAGGCTTCCTGTCGACGACCTCGAGCGCATGCCCTCCGGTCGCGTCGCGCCCGAGAGCGCGGAGGCCGCCTTCGAGGTGGCGCGCCGGGTCGTGGACGACAACCCCGAGGACTGGGCGTCGTGGTTCCACGTCGGGTATGCGTATGAGGCGAGCGGCGACAAGCGGATGGCGCGCCGCGCGCTCGGGCACGCGGCCTCGCTGTACCGCGCCGAGCGCCGCCGCCAGGGCTGAGTCCGCGGCCCCGCCAGGGCAGGGCACCGGGACGATGCGCCGCCCGGCCAGGCATCGCCACTAGACGATGCGGGGTGTCGGTTCGGGGAGCCTCAGGACTCGGGGGTGAGGTCCGTGTGCCAGAGCTGCTCGGGGATCGTGATTCCCGGCCCGTCGAGCTCGCGGCGCATGCCCGCCTGAGCGAAGCCCGCGGTCTCGAGGAACTCCGAGCGCACCGGGTCCCGCTCGAGGGCCCACAGCCGCATCGTCTCCGCGCCATGCGACCGCATGTGCTCCGCCGCGGCCGCGAGCAGGCGCGAGCCGTGGCCCTGGCGACGCTTGCCGGGGTCCACCTCGAGCGCGATGAGGTCCTTCGGCGGCGCGCACGCCACGAAGCCCGCGACCTCGCCGTCGTCGCCGAGAGCGACGAGCACCTGGTGGCCCTTCGACGGCGGCTGCGCGATCGCGTCGCGCCAGCCGGCCTCGACGGCCTCGACGTCGAACGCGCTGTGGCGACGCGGCCCGAGGCGCGAGCCGAGTGCGGAGATCCAGGAGTCCACCTGGATGCTGGCGATCGCGGACTCGTCGCCGGGACGGGCGGGGCGGACGGTGTCGGCCGGAGAAGCGCTCATACGCCGAGCCTAGGGCCTGGGGGGACCATGGGGCGAGGCCCTGCCCCGAAGCGGCGCGCCGCGCGCGGCTAGGGTGGCCCGTCAGCCCCAGCCGAGCGCGCGCAGTCCTGCCGCGACGGCCGCCGCCGACGCGACGACGACGAGGAACGGAGCCTTGCGCCACAGCAGGACGGCCGCCACGACGATCGCTGCGACCCGCGCGTCGAGCACCAGCCGGGCATCGGTCGTGAAAGTCTGCACGGCCGCGAGCGAGATCAGCAGCGCGACCGTCACGAAGGCCGCGATCCGATGCACGCGCGGGTTCTCGACGACGCGCTCGGGCACCGTGTGGCCCGCGAGCTTCGTGAGCCACGCAAGCAGCCCGGCCGCGACGATCGCGACCCACGTCCACGCGTACGGAGTCACTCGGGCACCTTCTCTCCGGAGTGCGGCGCCCAGCCCGCGACGACGCCGACGAGTGCGGCGACGAGGATGGGAACTCCCGCGGGAAGGAGCGGCGTGAGCGCGAGGGCGACCACCGCTGAGACGCCCGCGACCGCTTGGGCGCGCCGGGAGGCGAGGCGCGGCCACACGAGGCCCAGGAAGGCCGCGCCTGCGGCCGCGTCGAGGCCCCAGTCGCCGGGGTCGCCGATCCGCTGGCCGAGCAGGGCACCGAGCACGGTGATCGCGTTCCACAGCATGAAGACGCCCACGCCGGTCCACCAGAAGCCGGCGCGGCGCGCGGGGACGTCGTCGTGCGGCTGCGCGAGGGCGACAGCGGTCGACTCGTCGATGGTGATGTGCGCGCCCCACGCGAGCCGCCGGCCGCGCAGCGGGCGCAGCACCTCGGCGAGAGCGACCCCGTAGAAGCCGTTGCGGACGCCGAGGAACGTGGAGGTCGCGACGGCGGCCGCCGAGGAGCCACCAGCGCCGAGGACCCCGACGAACGCGAACTGCGAGCCGCCCGAGAACACGAGCAGCGACAGTGCGGCGGTCTGCCACAGGTCGAGTCCCGCGGCGACGGACAGCGCCCCGAAGCTGAGCCCGTAGGCGCCCGTCGCGATCGACACCGACACGGCCTGCTGGCGTGCCGGGTCGAGCGTCAGGCGGGCCACGGGATCGGCTCGCCGTCGGCGTCGTACACCGTCGGGCGCGGCGTCGAGGCGAGCGGCTCGTTGGCCAGCGCTTCTGTGGTGGCGTGCCACTCGACGGGCACCACGCTGTCGCCCCCGTCGGTGCAGGTGGGGGAGCCGCAGCTCGGCTGGCGGGCATAGCCGAGGCGCTGAGGGATCGCGGCGCTGCGCGAGTTCGTAGGGGCATGGACGATGCCGACGAACGGCACGCGGAGGAGCTCGAGCGCGACCCGGGTGAGCGCGGCGGCGGCCTCGGTCACGAGGCCCTCGCCCTCGCGCTCCGCGTCGATCCAGTAGCCGATCTCGACATGGTCGACGGGCTCGGACCTCACGTGCAGGCCCGTGCCGCCGATCAGCTCGCCGCCGTCTCGCGTGAACATCCCGAGCGTGTGGTCGCGGCCCGCGTCGAAGTCCGCCGTGCTCGTGGCGATGTACTGGCGTCGCTGCGCGACGGTCTGTGGCTCCTCGCGGGTCCACGGCAGGTACCGCACGAGGTGCTCCCTGTTCCTCGCCGCGACCGTGGCGAGCGCCTCCGCGTCCTCCGGGGTGTACCGACAGAGCACGAGGCGCTCGGTCTCGATGCGCGAGGGGACGGTCCAGGTCATGGGCTCATCCTGGCATCCGATTCCAGGGCCGGGGGCAGGTGACTGGCGTCAGCCCGGGGCGGTGGCAGCTGAGCCGCGTTCAGAGGAATGCAGGAGCCTGGGAGGGAGGCACCGCAGCACTCAGGGGAATGTGGGGCGATGGCAGTGGGGTCGGGGGGACGCGCGGCGCGGTGAAGGCGAGCTCAGGCGCGGTGGTAGGTGACGAAGCGGTACTCGGGGCCGTCCTCGTCGCGCTGCGTCTCCGAGGTCGCGACGACCTTCCAGTCGGCCTCGGGGATCGCGGGCGCGAAGGTGTCGCCCTCGACCTCGAGGTCGATCTCCGTGACCTCGAGCGTGTCCGCGACGGCCAGCGCCTCCGTGAAGAGCCGCGCGCCGCCCATGATCCAGATGTCGGTTCCAGGGTCCTCGTCCTCCGCGAGCTCGAGGGCCGCGGGCAGGGACGAGGCGGAGGCCGCGCCCTTGGGCGCCTCGTGCGTCGTCACGACGATGTTGAAGCGGTCCTTGAGCGGCCGGAACCGCGGCGGGAGCGACTCCCACGTGTGCCGGCCCATCACGACGGCGTCGTTGTGCGTGAGCGACTGGAAGTGCTTGAGGTCGCCGGGCAGGTGCCAGGGCATCCCACCGTTGAGGCCGATCACCGGCCGTCCGTACGAGTCGCGGGCCTGGGCCCAGATCGCGTGGATGGCCGCACGGTCCTCTGACATGTGTTCCTCCTGCTAGACGGCGACGGGCGCCTTGATCCCCGGGTGGTGCTGATAGTTCTCGATGACCACGTCGTCGATGTCGTAGTCGAAGAGGCTGTCCCGCGGCGCGAGGCGCAGCGTCGGGTAGGGGTAGGGATCGCGGCTGAGCTGCAGCTCGACCTGCTCCATGTGGTTCGAGTAGATATGGCAGTCGCCGCCGGTCCACACGAAGTCGCCGACCTCGAGCCCCGTCTGCGCGGCGATCATGTGGGTGAGCAGCGCGTAGGACGCGATGTTGAAGGGCACTCCGAGGAACAGGTCGGCGCTGCGCTGGTACAGCTGGCACGAGAGCCTGCCGTCGGCGACGTAGAACTGGAACATCGCGTGGCACGGCGCGAGCGCCATGTCCGGGATGTCGGCGGGGTTCCACGCGGACACCATGAGCCGGCGCGAGTCCGGGTTGGAGCGGATCTGCTCGACGACCTCGGAGATCTGGTCGATGTGGCGGCCGTCCGGCGAAGGCCACGAGCGCCACTGATGGCCGTACACGGGACCGAGCTCGCCGTCCTCGTCCGCCCACTCGTCCCAGATCGAGATGCCTCGGTCCTGGAGCCAGCGGACATTGGTGTCGCCGCGCAGGAACCACAGCAGCTCGCCCACGATGGACCGCGTGTGGACCCGCTTGGTCGTGATGAGGGGGAATCCCTCGCTCAGATCGAAGCGCAGCTGACGGCCGAACACCGACACCGTCCCCGTGCCCGTGCGGTCGCCCTTGGGCGTCCCCGTGGCCAGCACGTCGCGAAGCAGGTCCTCGTAGGGCGTGGGAATCTCGGTCACGGGGTCAGCGTACGGCCTGGGAGCGGTCACGGGCGGGCGACGGAGTGTGTCGCAGTCAGAACTGCGCCAGCGACCTGCCGATGCGCATCACGCCGATGACCAGCACGAGCACCTCCATGATGCTCACGCGAGTCCTCGGTCTGAGGACTCGCGCGGCGGTCGCCTCTCCACGACTTGCGCGGCGGCTTCACCGGGGCGACGCTTGTCGCTAGGGGAGTTCTCATTGTCGAGAGCGAGGCTCATCATGCTGAAGAACGATCCGATCTCCACAGTCCGATTGGCGCACGCCGCGCAGTTCGCGATGCTGCCGTTCGACGACGCGGCGGACTTCGAAGCCGCGGGCCGAGGCTTCCTCGGGACGACGTCGGAGAGCACCATCGTCGACGACGACGGCAACGTGGTCTGGGACCTCGGGTCCTACGACTTCCTCACCGGCGACGCGCCCGAGACCGTGCACCCGAGCCTGTGGAGGCAATCGGTCCTCAACGCGAAGCACGGCCTCTTCGAGGTCGTCGAGGGGGTCTACCAGGTGCGCGGTTTCGACCTCTCCGTGATGTCGATCATCGAGACCGACACCGGCGTGATCGTCGTCGACCCGCTGATCTCCCGTGAGACGGCGAAGGCCGCGTTCGACCTGTACACCGAGCACCGGGGTCACAGGCCGATCCGTGCGCTGCTGTACACGCACTCGCACCTCGATCACTTCGGAGGAGCACTGGGGCTCGTGAGCGCGGAGGAGGCGGCGTCGGGTGCCGTGCATGTGCTCGCTCCCGAGGGCCTGGTCGGGCACGCCATCGCCGAGAACGTCTACGCCGGCACAGCGATGTCCCGCCGTGCGGGCTACATGTATGGCGCGAGCCTGCCGCGCGGTCCGCGCGGCGCTGTCGGCGCGGGCCTCGGACAGACCACCTCGACGGGCCACCCCGGCATCGTCCTTCCCACCCACGAGGTGAAGGCGACGGGGGAGAAGGTGACCGTCGACGGCGTCGACCTCGAGTTCCAGATGGCTCCTGGCACCGAGGCGCCCGCTGAGATGCACTTCTTCCTCCCGCGCTACGCGGCGCTGTGCATGGCGGAGAACGTCACCCACACCCTTCACAACATCCTGACGCTCCGCGGCGCTGTGGTGCGGGATCCCAACGTCTGGTCCCGCTACCTCACCGAGGCGCTCGCCCTCTTCGGCGATCGCGCTGAGGTGATGTTCGCGTCGCATCACTGGCCGACGTGGGGGCGCGAACGGGTCGTCGAGTACATCGCCGGCCAGCGCGACCTTTACAAGTACCTGCACGACCAGACGCTCAGGATGGCGAACAAGGGTCTCCAAGGCGCCGAGATCGCCGAGGCGATCACCCTGCCTCCCGCCCTCGAGCACACGTGGGGTGCCCGCGGCTACTACGGCTCCGTCAGTCATAACGTCAAGGCGATCTACCAGCGGTACCTGGGCTGGTTCGACGGCAATCCGGCGCGGCTGTGGCCTCACCCGCCGCAGGCCCTCGCGGACCGCTACGTCGCCGCCATGGGCGGCATGGTCGGAGTCCTTGCGCTGGCACGCACCGCGTACGACGAGGGCGACCTCCGGTGGGCCGCGACGCTGCTCGACCACGCCGTGTTCCACGACCCGGCGAACCCGGTGGCGCGCGAGCTCTACGCCGACACCCTCGAGCAGCTGGGCTACGGGTCGGAGAACGGCACGTGGCGCAACTTCTTCCTCTCAGGCGCGGAGGAGTTGCGGGAGGGCAGCTTCGGGACGCCCGTCGCCACGGCCGCGCCCGAGCTCATGGCGCAGCTCACCCCTGAGCAGATCTTCGATGCGATCGCTATCACCGTCGACGGCCCGCACGCGTGGGAGCTGCACCTGACGATCGGAGTCGTCCTCACCGACCTGGAGAGGGCGTTCGTGCTCACGCTGCGCAACGGCGTGCTGGTGCCGGAGGAGAGGACCCCGACCAAGGACGTCCAGGTCGTGGTGTCCCTGACCAAGCAGCGGCTTCTCGGGCTCGTCGCAGGAGACCTCGCCTCGCCGGGAATCGAGACCAGCGGAGATCCGCAGGTGCTGAGCGCGCTGCTCGGAGTGCTCGACCCGGGGGACCCGGGCTTCGAGATCGTGCTTCCCTGACGAGACCGCGGTGCCGCCACGAGCAGGGTGGATGGGCACGTGCGCGGTAGGTTGGTGCCATGACTGATCCCGCTCGTCCGTTCGGCACCGTACTCACCGCGATGGTCACACCGTTGCACGAGGGCGGAGCGATCGACTACAAGGGCGCTCAGCGACTCGCGCAGTACCTGGTCTCCCGCGGCTCCGACGGCCTCGTGCTGTCGGGCACCACCGGGGAGGCTCCGACCACGCACGCTCCGGAGAAGGTGGACCTGATCCGTGCCGTGCGCGAGGCGGTCGGCCCCGAGGTGACGATCCTCACGGGTGCCGGCTCGAACGACACCGCCCACGCGGTGCGCATGGCCGAGCAGGGCGAGGAGGCCGGCGCCGACGGCATCCTCGCGCTCGCGCCGTACTACTCCAAGCCGTCGCAGGCCGGCATCGTCGCGCACCTCCGAGCGATCCTCGGCGCGACCGGCCTGCCCGTGATGATCTACGACATCCCCGGCCGCACCTCGGTCGCGATCTCCGACTGGGCATACGACGAGCTCGCCCCGCACCCGCGCGTGGTCGCGGTCAAGGACGCGACCGGCGACGTCGCCACCGGCAAGGCGCGCATGGAGCGCACCGGCCTCGCCTGGTACTCGGGCGACGACGGGCTCACGCTCGACTTCCTGCGCGCGGGAGGGGTCGGCACGGTCTCCGTGATCGCGCACGTCGCCTCTCAGGAGACCAAGGCCATGATCGACGCGTTCCGCGCGGGCGACACTGCCGAGGCCGAGCGCATCCACGAATCCCTCCTGCCCGTCGTCGACGCGATGTTCGCCATCCCCGGCGCCGTCAGCGCGAAGGCCTCCATGCAGTGGGCCGGCGTCCTCGAGAACCGCGCGATGCGGCTCCCGCTGCTGCCCGCCACGCAGGCCGAGTACGAGGCACTGACCGCGGCCCTGGAGGCCGCAGGAATGACACGATGAACTTTCACCCCGAACTGACCGCACCGCCCGCCCTCAAGCCGGACACCCTCCGCATCGTCCCGCTCGGTGGGCTCGGCGAGGTCGGGCGCAACATGCACGTGCTCGAGCTGAACGGCAAGCTGCTGATCATCGACTGCGGCGTGCTGTTCCCCGAGGAGCACCAGCCCGGCGTCGACCTGATCCTGCCCGACCTCACCTACCTCGAGGACCGGCTGCCCGACATCGAGGCGATCGTCCTCACGCACGGCCACGAGGACCACATCGGCGCGGTGCCGTACCTGCTGCGCAAGAAGCACGACATCCCGATCATCGGCTCGCAGCTGACCCTCGCCTTCATCGAGGCGAAGCTCAAGGAGCACCGCATCACGCCGATCACCCTCGCGGTGAAGGAGGGCGGCCGAGAGCAGATCGGTGCGTTCGACCTCGAGTTCGTCGCGGTCAACCACTCGATCCCCGACGCGCTCGCGGTCTTCGTCCGCACGAGCGCGGGCACCGTGCTCAACACGGGCGACTTCAAGATGGACCAGCTGCCGCTCGACGGTCGCATCACCGACTTGCGCGCCTTCGCCCGCATGGGCGAGGAGGGCGTCGACCTGTTCATGGTCGACTCCACGAACGCCGAGGTCCCGGGCTTCACGACGGCCGAGGCGGAGATCGGGCCGACGCTCGACGGGCTGTTCGCGCAGACCGAGGGGCGCATCGTCGTCGCCTCGTTCGCGAGCCACGTCCACCGCGTGCAGCAGGTCATCGACGCGGCCCACAAGCACGGCCGCAAGGTCGCGCTCGTCGGCCGTTCCATGGTCCGCAACATGGGCCTCGCCGCGGACATGGGCTACCTCAACGTGCCCGCCGGCATCCTCGTCGACCCCAAGAAGGCCGACCACATGCCCGGCCACCAGGTCGTCTACATGTCGACCGGCTCGCAGGGCGAGCCGATGGCCGCGCTGAGCCGCATCGCGACCGGGGACCACAAGGTCACGGTGGGCGAGGGCGATCTCGTGATCTTCGCATCGTCCCTGATCCCCGGCAATGAGAACTCCGTGTACCGCGTGATCAACCTGCTGATGCGGCTTGGCGCGACCGTCGTGCACCAGGCGAACGCGCGCGTGCACGTCTCGGGCCACGCGAGTGCGGGCGAGCTGCTGTACTGCTACAACATCCTGCGCCCCAAGAACGTGATGCCGATCCACGGCGAGGTCCGTCACCTGCTCGCAAACGGCAAGCTCGCGATCAAGACGGGCGTGCCCGCGAAGAACGTGATGTTCGCCGAGAACGGCGTCGTGATCGACCTCAAGGACGGCCAAGCGCGCATCGTCGGCGCGATCGAGCACCAGAACGTCTACGTCGACGGCTCGTCCGTGGGCGAGATCACGGAGACCGAGCTCAAGGACCGCCGCATCCTGTCGGAGGAGGGGTTCGTGTCGGTGTTCGCCGTGATCGACTCCTCGAACGGCAAGGTCGTCAGCGGACCCGAGGTCCACGCGCGCGGACTCGCGGAGGACGACGACGCGTTCGCGTCGGTGCTCCCCAAGATCCGCGAGGCGCTCGAGGAGGCGGCGGCTGGAGGCTCGACCGACACGCACCAGCTCCAGCAGGTGATGCGTCGCGTGCTCGGCCGCTACGTGGGCACGAAGCTGCGTCGCCGCCCGATGATCGTCCCGATCATCATCGAGGCGTAGCCGCATCCGGGTGCCGTCGCCGCGCCTCACGCCCAGTCCGCGCAGCGCGTCGTAGATTGGCGGCATCATGGCTCAAGCACGCTCCAGCGGTTCCCGCACGACGACGGCCAAGTCCAAGGCGTCGTCCTCGCGCTCGCGCGCGCCCCAGAAGAAGCAGCCTCCGCTGATCCTGCGGATCCTCGTGGGGATGTGGAACGGGCTGATCCACGGAATCGGCGCGATCTTCCGCTCGCTCGGCCAGGGCGCCCGCGACGTGAGCCCCGAGGTGCGTCGCGACGGGGCGGCCTTCGGACTGCTCATCCTCGCCGTCGTCGTCGCCGCCCGCGAGTGGTGGCAGATCGACTCGTGGTTCGGCGACCTCGCCCATCGCGTCTTCGCGGGCACCTTCGGCGTGCTCGCCGTCGCGCTGCCGCTCGTCCTCCTCGCGTTCGCCATCCGGCTGTTCCGCGCGCCTCAGGAGGACGACGCGAACCAGCGCATCATGGTCGGCGGGCTGCTCGTCGCCATGACTCTCGGCGCGCTCATCCACCTCGGACACGGGCGCCCCTCGCCGCTCGACGGGCTCGGTCCCGTGCAGGAGGCCGGCGGCATCCTGGGCTACGTGCTCGGCACCCCGCTCGCGGCCGCCGTGACCGTCCCCGTCGCCGCGATCATCCTGGTGCTCCTGCTCGGCATGTCGCTGCTCGTCGTGGCCGGGATCCCGCTGCGCGACGCGGTGGCTCGCGCGCGCGGGCTGGGTTCGCGCTTCTCCGGTCGACGCGCGTCTGTCGACCCCGACGACGACACCCTGGTGCTTCCCGACCACGGCTCTCTCGAGGGCGACGAGGCACCACGCCGGCGCCGCAGCCTGCTCGGCCGGCTGCGCAAGGACGACGACTCGCTCGACTCGTACGAGGGCGACGAGGCCTTCCAGGCCTCGGCGACCGTCGAGCGCACGGCGACCGACGCGCCGCTGCGCCCCGCGAGCGGCGACCGTGGCGAGGACCCGGGGGTCACCGAGGTGCTCGGAGAGCCGCGCGAGGCGCCCACCGCGCTCACCGCGGCGGTCTCGCCGTACGTCACGGGCATCGAGGAGGACGACGAGGCGGCCGACGAGTACGAGTCGGATCCCGAGGCCCCCACGGAGCCCAGCCCCTCGATCTCCGCGCCGATGACGACGCGACTGGTCCCTCAGGGGGAGCAGGGCGAGCTCGACGAGACGGGCCCGTACTACCTGCCTGACCCGAACGTGCTGGTCCAGGGTGCCCCGCACAAGACCCGCTCCGCCGCGAACGACCGCGTCGTCGAGTCGCTCCAGGCGGTCTTCGAGCAGTTCAACGTCGACGCGGCCGTCACGGGCTTCACGCGCGGCCCGACGGTCACGCGCTACGAGATCGAGCTCGGCACCGGCGTGAAGGTCGAGAAGATCACGCAGCTCAGCAAGAACATCGCGTACGCCGTCGCGAGCCCCGATATCCGCATCCTCTCGCCCATCCCGGGCAAGATGGCGATCGGCATCGAGATCCCGAACGTCGACCGCGAGACCGTCTCGCTGGGCGACGTGCTGCGCTCGCCGCAGGCGATGAAGAACGACCACCCGATGGCGATCGGCATCGGCAAGGACGTCGAGGGTGGCTTCGTGATGGCGAACCTCGCGAAGATGCCGCACATGCTCGTCGCGGGTGCGACCGGCGCCGGAAAGTCGTCGTTCGTGAACTCGATGATCACGTCGCTGCTCATGAGGGCCACCCCCAAGGAGGTCCGCATGGTCCTCGTGGACCCCAAGCGCGTCGAGCTCACGATCTACGAGGGCATCCCGCACCTCATCACGCCCATCATCACGGACCCCAAGAAGGCCGCGCAGGCGCTCGAGTGGGTCGTGAAGGAGATGGACACGCGCTACGACGACCTCGCGCTGTTCGGCTACAAGCACATCGACGACTTCAACAAGGCGGTTCGCGCCGGCAAGGTCAAGCCGCTGCCGGGCTCCAACCGGCGCATCAAGACGTATCCGTACCTGCTCGTGATCGTCGACGAGCTCGCGGATCTCATGATGGTCGCCCCGCGCGACGTCGAGGACTCGATCCAGCGCATCACGCAGCTCGCGCGCGCCGCGGGCATCCACCTCGTGCTCGCGACCCAGCGACCCTCGGTCGACATCGTGACCGGAACCATCAAGGCCAACGTGCCGTCGCGGCTCGCGTTCGCGACGTCCTCGCTCGCCGACTCGCGAGTCGTGCTCGACATGCCCGGTGCGGAGAAGCTCATCGGCCAGGGTGACGCGCTCTTCCTGCCGATGGGGGAGTCGAAGCCGATGCGCGTCCAGGGCGCGTGGGTGTCCGAGACCGAGATCCACGCCGCGGTCGAGCACGTGAAGACGCAGGCCGAGCCACAGTTCAGGGACGACGTCGTGCAGCCGCAGGCGAGCTCCGTCGTCGCGGAGGACATCGGCGACGATCTCGAGGACCTCATCGCCGCGGCCGAGCTCGTCATCACGACCCAGCTCGGCTCGACCTCGATGCTCCAGCGCAAGCTCAAGATGGGCTTCGCGAAGGCGGGTCGGCTCATGGATCTGCTCGAGACCCGCGAGGTCGTCGGACCCTCGCAGGGCTCCAAGGCGCGTGATGTTCTTATCAGACCCGATGACTTGGCCGCGACCCTGGCTATCCTCAGGGGTGAGCGCCCGGCGACAGCTGTCGAGGTGACTGACGACACCGACACTGAGGATGTGCCATGGGAGGACTCGTAGGCGACGCGGCGAGGATCGCGGCCGCCGGCGGCGACGACGGCGCGTCCGTGTTCTCGATCCTCGTGCTCGCTGTGCTGGTCGCATTCGCGGCTGCCTTCTTCACCTTCCTGGTGCGCGCGCGGATCGCGCGTGAGGCGCGGGATGCGGCGGTCGCCCGCGAGATGGCGCTGCGCCGGCAGTTCGACGCGGTCATGTCCTCCTCGCGTGACGGTGTGCTGATCACGACCCGCCACGGAGACGTCCTGCTGCTGTCGGACACCGCGACTCAGATCCTGGGCGTCACGCGCACCGAGATGCTCGGCCGGTCGATCGCGCGACTGCCGCTGCGGATCGTCGACGAGCGGATGCGTCCGGTCCTCGCGCAGGAGGTGTTCGCGCCGCGCGCCGACGACACGGTGCCCCGCATCGTCGGCGTCCCGGGTCGGCGCGGCACGGACGACGTGCGCTGGGTTCAGGTGTCCTCCAAGCTGCTCACGGGCGAGGAGGACGGCGAGCCGATCACGGTCACGACGATCATGGACACGTCGGGCCTGCGCGAGGCCGCCGAGGCGCTCAACCGCTCGGACGCGCAGTTCCGCAAGGCGATGCAGAACGCCCCGGTCGGGATGGCGCTCGTCGACCTCGAGTGGCGGCTCATGGAGGTCAACCGCGTCTTCGCGGAGATGATGGGATCCACCGTCGTCGGGCTCCGCGGCACGCCGTTCTCGGCGCTCTCGCACCCGCAGGACCGCAACGCGGAGGACGATCAGCTCCAGCGCCTGTACGACGGCTTCCAGACGCGCTTCACGTGCGAGAAGCGCTACGTGCGCGCCGACGGCCACGTCGTGTGGGCGGTCCTCGACGTCGGGCTCGTCCGGTACGCCGGAGGAGCGCCCGATCACTACGTGGTCCAGCTGCGCGACACCACCGACGACCGCATGACCTCGGAGCTCATGGCGCACCGCGCGCTGCACGACCCGCTCACCGGGCTCGCGAACCGCACGCTCCTGCAGGACATCCTGCAGCGCCTCCTGTCGGACCCGGACGATGCGCAGGTCGGGGTCGTCGCGGTCGACCTGGACGGCTTCAAGGGTCTCAACGACCGCTTCGGGCATGCCGCGGGCGACCACGCGCTCGTCCACGTCGCGGGCGTCCTGCGTGGCGCGGCGGCAGGTCGCGGCGAGGTCGCCCGGATCGGCGGCGACGAGTTCATCGTCGTCGTGCACAGCGACGACTGCGCGGCGGTGATGAAGGACATCGCCGACGCCGTGCACGACGGGCTGCGCACCCCGCTGCAGATCAAGCGCCACCAGATCCGCCTGAGCGCGTCGATGGGCTTCGCCGTCGCGGACGACGACATCGCCGCAGGGGGACCCGCGGCGCTCCTCGGCGCGGCCGACGGCGCCATGTACCGCGCCAAGGCCGGGGGACGGGGTCGCACCGAGGCATACGACTCCCGCGTGCAGGGGCCCTCCGAGTCGGAGTCGGCGCTCACCCTCGAGCTCGACGACGCGGTGCGACGCGGCGATCTTGTGCTCCACTATCAGCCGATGTACGACCTCTCGACGCGCAAGGTCGTCGGCTTCGAGGCCCTCGTCCGGTGGCAGCACCCGACCCGCGGACTGCTCCTCCCCGGGGCCTTCCTGCCGCTGCTCAAGGACCGCGACCTCGCTGTCGTGCTCGGCACGACGCTCGTCGAGCAGGCCGCCGAGTTCCTCGCCGCGCAGCCCGACGACCAGACCTGGGTGTCGATCAACGTGTCCGCGGAGCAGCTCGGCAACTCCGAGTTCGCCGACAGCGTCCTCACCGCGATCGGGAAGCACCGCCTGAGCCCGCAGCGCATCGTCGTCGAGCTCACCGAGGCCTCCCTCGTCGCGCCGAACACGCGCGTGCGCCACGAGCTCACCGAGCTGCGCAACGCGGGGGTGCCGATCCTGCTCGACGACTTCGGCACGGGTGTCTCGCCGCTGTCGTACCTGCGGGATCTGCCCGTCTCGGGGGTGAAGCTCGACATGTCGTTCGTCGCAGGGATCCCCGAGGACCCCGCGGGGGCCCGCGTCTCCCGCGCGCTCGGAGCGCTTGCGCGCGAGCTCGGCCTTGCGACGATCGCCGAGGGCATCGAGACCGAGGCGCAGGCGGACTTCCTCGCGAACTGCGGCTGGCGGCTCGGGCAGGGCTGGCTCTTCGGAGTGGCCCAGCCCGCGCAGACGCTGCTCGACATGGGCCTCGACACCGGGATCTTCCTGATCGATCCGCGCCCGCGAGACGAGGAAGGCGTGCTGGAATCGTGAGCGCCGCGCGCCTCGATCCGGCGTGGGCGGTGCCCTCGCCTTAGTAGGGTGTGGGGGTGACCTCCGCCCTGCCGAACATCCTCACGGTGCTGCGCCTCGTCGGCGTGCCCGTCGTGGTGGTCGCGCTGCTCGTCGACGGCGGCGCCGGCGGCACGTGGCGGTGGGTGGCCTTCTGGGTCTTCGTCGCGGCCTCGATCACCGACTACCTCGATGGATACCTCGCGCGGCGCTGGGATGTCATCTCCAACTTCGGCAAGCTCGCCGACCCGATCGCAGACAAGGCACTCGTGCTCGGGGCGCTCGGCTCTCTCATCGTGGTCGACGGCCTGCAGTGGTGGCCCGTCGCGATCATCGCCTTCCGCGAGGTCTACGTCACCGTCGGGCGCCTCCTGGTGGCCTCCGACGTCGTGATCGCGGCCTCCCCGGGAGGCAAGGTCAAGACAATCCTCCAGCTCGTGTCGGTGAGCCTGTACCTCTTCCCGCCCGCTCCCGCGTGGATGCTCCTGCTCGCCTGGGTGCTGCTGCTCGGCGCGACGGCTGTGGCCGTCGTCTCGGGCATCGACTACGGCATGAAGATCGCGAAGGCGCGACGCGAGCACCCGCCGCAGCCGGGCGACCACAGGGTGCCCAAGCCGGAGGCCGGAGGGTTCCCGCAGTGACGTCCGCTGACGAGGTCGTGGCTCAGGCCGCGGCCGGCGGCGTGACCCTCGCGTTCGCGGAGTCGCTCACGGGCGGCGCCGTGTGCTCGGCCCTGGTGTCGGTTCCGGGAGCCTCGCAGGTGCTGCTGGGCGGCATCGTGTCGTACACCGTCGAGGCGAAGCACGCCCTGCTCGGCGTGCCGGCGGAGCTGCTCGACGAGCGCGGGCCGGTCTCCGAGGAGGTCGCGATCGCGATGGCGACAGGCGTGCGCGCAAGGCTCTGCTCCGACATCGGCGTCTCGACCACGGGAGTGGCGGGCCCCGATCCGCACGACGGCAAGCAGCCGGGCACCGTGTGGGTGGGCGTCGCGACCGCATCCGGCGCGAGCGCGCACAAGCTTGCGCTGTCGGGGGACAGGGCTGCGATCCGGCAGGCGGCCGTCGACCGCGCGCTCGACGCGGCCCTCGCGGCCACGAGTGAGGTTTCACACGCTTGAAACTGTTCCGTAGTCTGCCGGAACAAGCGTGGGGTAATGTGCGTTGTGTCAGACATGAGAGACGGTCTGATGGTCGAGAGAGGAGGACGAATGCCCATTCTGCGAACAGAGCTCGGCGACGTTCTCCGTGAGGCGCGCCTGACTCAGGGCAAGACGCTGCGTGACATCTCGTCCGCGGCGCGGGTCTCGCTCGGCTACCTGTCCGAGGTGGAGCGCGGCCAGAAGGAGGCCTCCTCGGAGCTCCTCGCCTCGATCTCGGACGCCCTTGAGGTTCCCATGTCGGACATCCTCCGCGAGGTGTCCGACCGCTTCGCCACGGCCGAGACGTTCGACGAGGTGTCGGTCATGCCGACCATCCCGGACACCGCCCAGGAGCTTCTCGACTCGATGCCGCGCCGCTAGCGGACGCCGTCAGTGCGCCACAGCGAGTTCTGGTCACTCATGGACGCCGTCTTCGGCGAGGCCTACGCACCCACGCTCGCGCGCGACCACGCGCTCACCGCGCTGTCCTCGCGCACCTGCGTCCAGGCCCTCGACGACGGGGTCGCACCGCGCGACGTGTGGCACGCCCTGTGCGACGAGCTCGACGTGCCGCTCGATCGCCGCGACGGCGGTGACCGGCGCAGGGTGATCCCGCCCCGCCGAAGCTGACGAGCGCGTCACGGCGGCGGTCCGCCGTACGGGGACGATGCACGCGCCACGCGGCGTGTCGCTTGCGATCGTTCGAACATTCGTTCGATACTTGTGCACAGGACGCCGGGACACGGCGCTCGTCCCCAGCGGGGAAGGGTGCCGGGACCGCGATGTCAGTGGTCGGATCTAATGTCGGTCACGTTCTACGGCTCACCGGCCGACACCGCGAGACAGGGGAGAACCCGCATGGCACAGGCAGCAGACCGCGCGAAGGCGCTCGAGGCCGCGCTCGGACAGATCGACAGGCAGTTCGGCAAGGGCTCGGCGATGAGGCTCGGCGAGAAGCAGGTCGTCCCGGTCGAGGCGATCCCCACGGGTGCGCTGGCGCTCGATATCGCGCTCGGAATCGGCGGGCTGCCCCGTGGCCGCGTCGTGGAGATCTACGGTCCCGAGTCCTCGGGTAAGACGACTGTCGCGCTCCACGCGGTCGCGAACATGCAGAAGGCCGGCGGCGTCGCGGCATTCGTCGACGCGGAGCACGCGCTCGACCCCGAGTACGCCCGCAAGCTCGGTGTGGACACCGACAACCTCATCGTCTCGCAGCCGGACACCGGCGAGCAGGCGCTCGAGATCGCGGACATCCTGGTCCGCTCGGGCGGTATCGACATCCTCGTCATCGACTCCGTGGCGGCCCTTGTGCCCAAGGCGGAGATCGAGGGCGAGATGGGAGACTCCCACGTCGGTCTGCAGGCCCGCCTGATGTCGCAGGCGCTGCGAAAGATCACGGGTGCGCTCAACACGACCGGCACCACCGCGATCTTCATCAACCAGCTGCGCGAGAAGATCGGCGTGTTCTTCGGCTCGCCCGAGACCACCACTGGTGGAAAGGCGCTCAAGTTCTACTCGTCCGTGCGCCTCGACGTGCGTCGCATCGAGACCCTGAAGGACGGCACGGACCCGGTCGGCAACCGCACCCGCGTCAAGGTCGTCAAGAACAAGATGGCGCCCCCGTTCAAGCAAGCGGAGTTCGACATCCTCTACGGCCAGGGCATCTCGACCGAGGGCGGCATCATCGACCTCGGCGTCGAGCACGGCTTCGTGAAGAAGTCCGGGGCCTGGTACACCTACGAGGGCGATCAGCTCGGCCAGGGCAAGGAGAACGCCCGCAACTTCCTCAAGGACAACCCGCAGCTGGCGATCGAGATCGAGCGCAAGGTCAAGGCCAAGCTCGGCATCGGTCAGGCCGCTCCCGCGGCGGAGGCGGAGGTCTCCGTGGATGACGTTCCGGAGTCCGCGCCCGCGAAGAGCACGGCGAGGCGCGGCCAGAAGGCCGGGGCCTGAGCGGAGCCGGGATGGCGGGGCGACCGCGTACCAGGGCCAAGCGCGCCGACGACACGACCGATCCCGCCGAGCGGGCGAGGGAGATCGCCCTGAGGCTGCTTGACCACTCGCCGCGGTCGAGTGCGCAGCTTCGTGCGGGTCTGCTCCAGCGTGAGGTGGATCCGGACACGGCCGATCTCATCATCGAGAGGTACACCGAGGTCGGTCTCCTCGACGACGCCGCGCTTGCCGCCACGATTGCCCGCACCCGGCACCGGGAGCGCGGGCTGTCGCGGCGGGCCGTGGCGGACGAGCTGCGCCGCAAGGGCTTCGACGCGGAGGACGCGGAGGCGGCGCTCGAGCAGATCTCGACCGACGACGAGCGAGAGGCGGCGCGCGAGCTCGGCGAGCAGCGCTGGCGTCGGCTCTCCTCGCACGATTCCCGCACCAGGTCGCGCCGCGTCGCGTCCATGCTCGCGCGCAAGGGATATTCGCCCTCGCTCGCATTCGAGGTCGTGCGAGAGCTCGAACGTGCCGATAATGACGGAGAGTCTGTCTGAGCCGGTGGCGCCTGCCCGATCCGGCGGAAAGGGGAGCGCGTGGAGCCCATCATCATCGTGATGCTCCTCGGCGCCTCCCTGGTGGCCCTGTTGCTGGTGATGTTCGCCCGGCGCGAGGCCGCGGCGGAGCGCGAGTCCGCGCACCGCGAGGCGGAGTCACTGCGCAGTGAGGCGCGCGCCGCGATCGCCGACGCGGCACGTCGCGAGCAGCAGGTCGTGGAGCGCGAGAAGGAGATCGCGGCCGACCACCGCAACGCTCAGGCGTACGCGCGAGGGCTCGACGAGCGTGTCGAGGTGATCGCGCGCGACGAGAAGCGACTCATGAGGGACCGCAGCGCACTCGACGCAGAGCGGAACCGGCTCCGCGCGGAGCACGCGCAGGAGATGGCGCAGCTGACGGAGACGGACCCCGAGGCGCTCCGCGAGGAACTGAGGGCGCAGCTGCTCGAACAGGCCCGCGACGCGGCCCAGACCGAGCTGCGCAGGCTCGAACGCAAGTCCGAGTCGGAGGCGACGTCACGCGCGCGGGAGATCCTCGTCGACGCCATGCAGCGGCAGACTGGCGAGACCACGACGCACGCGACCACCACCTGGATCCCGCTGCCCAATGAGGAGATGAAGGGGCGGATCATCGGTCGAGAGGGCCGCAACATCCGTGCGTTCGAGTCCCTCACCGGCGTGAACCTGATCCTTGAGGAGAACGTCGAGGCGGTCCAGCTGTCGTCCTTCGACGTGCAGCGACGCGAGATCGCCGAGGTCGCGCTGCGGGCGCTCATCGAGGACGGGCGCATCCAGCCGCAGCGCATCGAGGCGGCCTATTCGCGCGCGCTTGTCGGCTCGGATCAGCGACACCGTCAGGCGGGTCTCGACGCGCTGGACGAGGCGGGCGTGAAGGGCCTGCCCATGCCCGTGGTCGACACGCTCGGACGTCTGCGCCTGCGGACCTCCTTCGGCCAGACGATCCTGGGGCACCTCGTCGAGAGCGCACAGCTCGCGGCGACCCTGGCCGCGCAGGTGGGCGCGGACGTCGAGCTCGCTCGCAGGGCGGCGTTCCTCCATGACATCGGCAAGGCCTTCACCCCCGAGCGCAAGGGACCGCACGCGCAGATCGGCGCGGAGTTCCTCGCCGAGCACGGCGAGGATGCGATGGTCGTCAACGCGGTGGCTGCGCACCACGACGAGGTTCCCCAGCTGACGCTCGAGGGTGTGATCGTGCAGATCGCGGACTCGCTGTCGGCGGCCCGCCCGGGGGCGCGGCGCGAGGACCTCGACAGCTACGTGCAGCGCATGGAGAGCCTCGAGAAGATCGTGGGCAGCCACGCGGGCGTGGCGAAGGCGATCGCGATGTCCGCGGGACGCGAGATGCGCGTCGTCGTCGAGCCGGACGAGGTCGACGACGAGGGGGCGCGGGTGCTGGCGCGTACAATTGCTGAGCACATCAGCAAGGACCTCACGTTCCCCGGAGAGATCAAGGTGACGGTGATCCGCGAACTACGCGCGGACGCCGTCGCAGGATAGGCATGACCGACACCACCCTCGCCCCCACCTACGTCGTGCGCACGCTCGGCTGCCAGATGAACGTCCACGACTCGGAGCACATGGCCGGGCTGCTCGAGGACGCCGGCTACGCGGCCGCCGCGCCCGACGCCGAGATCGCCGACGTCGTGGTGATCAACACCTGCGCCGTGCGCGAGAACGCCGCGACCCGTCTCTACGGCAACCTCGGCCAGCTCGCCTCAAAGAAGGCGGCGCGTCCCGGGATGCAGATCGCCGTCGGCGGCTGCCTCGCGCAGAAGGATCGCGGCGAGATCCTCGACAAGGCCCCGTGGGTCGACGTGGTCTTCGGCACGCACAACATCGACGTGCTGCCCGCGCTGCTCGAGCGTGCGCGTCACAACGCGGAGGCGCAGGTCGAGATCGAGGAATCCCTCAAGGTCTTCCCCTCGACCCTCCCGAGCAGGCGCGACGCGATCGCCTCTGGCTGGGTGTCGATCTCGGTCGGCTGCAACAACACGTGCACCTTCTGCATCGTCCCGTCGCTCCGAGGCAAGGAGCGGGACCGCCGGCCGGGCGAGATCCTCGCCGAGGTCGAGGCGCTCGTGTCCCAGGGTGCCGTTGAGGTCACCCTCCTCGGCCAGAACGTGAACTCCTACGGCGTCGAGTTCGGCGACCGGGGCGCCTTCGCGAAGCTGCTGCGCGCATGCGGCGACATCGAGGGGCTCGAGCGCGTGCGCTTCACGTCGCCCCACCCGGCAGCGTTCACCGACGACGTCATCGAGGCGATGGCCGAGACGCCGAACGTCATGCCGAGCCTGCACATGCCGCTGCAGTCCGGCTCGGACCGCGTGCTGCGCGCGATGCGCCGGTCGTACCGGTCCGAGCGGTTCCTGGGCATCATCGACCGCGTGCGCGCGAAGATGCCGGACGCGGCTATCACCACGGACATCATCGTCGGCTTCCCCGGGGAGACCGAGGAGGACTTCCAGGAGACGCTGCGCGTGGTCGAGGCCTCCCGCTTCACGTCGGCCTTCACGTTCCAGTACAGCCCCCGCCCCGGTACGCCCGCCTACGACCTCGAGCCGCTCCCCAAGGCGGTGGTGCAGGAGCGCTTCGAGCGGCTCATCGCACTCCAGGACCGCATCACGCTCGAGGACTCGCAGCGCTTCACCGGCCGCACCGTCGAGCTGCTCGTGCTCGACGGCGGCGGACGCAAGGACGACGCCTCGGCGCGCATGTCCGGCCGCGAGGAGGGCAACCGCCTCGTGCACTTCTCGCTTCCCGAGGGCGACGGCCCCGACGGCCTCGGCGCCCCGCGCCCGGGCGACCTGGTCACCGTCGAGGTCACCAAGGCAGCGCCGTACCACCTCATCGCCGACTCGGCGATCGAGGGCGGCGCGTACGCGGTGCGTCGCACCCGTGCGGGCGACACGTGGGACGCCGTCCAGCGCGGCGAGCACAGCCACGGCGGAGGGGACTCATGCGGCACCGGCGGCTCCGCGCTCGCGGGCCCCGTCGGCCTCGGCATGCCCTCGCTGCGCCGCGTCGGCGCCTAGGCCCGCCGTGGAGCAGGCCACGCCGTCTGGCGCCGCGCCGCAGGTCATCGCGGTCGTCGGCGCGACCGCGACCGGCAAGTCGGCGGTCAGCGTCGCGCTCGCGCACCTGCTGACCGAGCGCGGCACGCCGGCCGAGATCATCAACGGCGACGCGATGCAGTTCTACCGGGGCATGGACATCGGGACCGCCAAGATCTCGGACGACGAGCGCGAGGGCATCCCGCACCACGAGCTCGACTGGCTCGACGTGACCGAGGACGCCTCGGTCGCGCGCTTCCAGGAGCGTGCGCGCGCCGACATCGACGCGATTCACGCGCGCGGAGGGCGGGCCGTCGTCGTGGGCGGCTCGGGACTGTATCTTCGGGCGCTGCTCGACGTCTTCGAGTTCCCCGCGACCGATCCCGAGCTGCGCGCCCGCCTCGAGGCGCGCGCGGAGGCCGAGGGGCCCGGAGTCCTTCATCGCGAGCTCGCCGCGCTCGACCCCGATGGAGCGCGGGCCCTCGACCCGCGCAATGAGCGACGCGTCGTGCGCGCGCTCGAGGTCGTCACGCTCACGGGCAAGCCGTTCGGCACCTCGCTGCCGCGCCATCAGTACGCGATCCCCGCGATGCAGGTGGGCCTCGAGCTCGGATACGACGTGCTCGACCCCCGCATCGAGGACCGCGTGACGCGCATGTGGGAGGGCGGGCTCGTCGACGAGACGCTCGCGCTGATCGACGCCGGCCTGCGTGAGGGAACCACCGCGCGCCGTGCGGTCGGCTACGCGGAGACCCTCAGGCATCTCGACGGTGAGCTCGACGAGGCCGAGACCAGGGAGCTCATCGCCCAGCACACGCGTCGGCTCGCGCGCCGCCAGCGTCGCTGGTTCAACCCGGACCCGCGCGTCGGTTGGGTGCCGGCGCCAGCGGATGCGGCGGACGTAGGCAGGGCCGCGCGGGCCGCCCTCGCGATCGTCGACGCGGGCGGTCGACCCGGTGACGCCCCCGTAGGGTAGGAGCCATGACGACGCTGCACTTCACCAAGGGACACGGCACCGAGAACGACTTCGTGCTGCTGTTCGACGAGCGCGGCGAGCTCGACGTCACTCCCGAGAGGGTGCGCTTCCTGTGCGAGCGCCGCGCCGGCATCGGCGGTGACGGTATGATCCGCGCGGTGCGCGCGGGCTCGCTCGATGCAGGCGCCGGCTTCGCCCCCGACACGTGGTTCATGGACTACTGGAACGGTGACGGCACGACGTCCGAGATGTGCGGCAACGGCGTGCGCGTCTTCGCGCGCTTCCTCGAGCGCGAGGCCGGGGTCGACCTCGCGGGCGGGCTCGCGATCGGCACGCGCGCGGGGGAGCGCACCGTCACGGCGTTGGGCGATGGGCGCTACTCGGTCGGGATGGGCCGATGGATCGTGTCCGAGGACGACGCGGTGGTGACCGCGGCGGGTCTCATGCCTCCCCGGCTCGCGCAGCCGGTCGATGTCGGCAATCCCCACCACGTCGTCGCGCTCGCCTCCGTGGACGAGCTCGAGGCGCTCGATCTGCACGAGGCGCCCGTGGTCGACCCACTGCCGCCCGAGGGGTCCAACGTCGAGTTCGTCGTGATGCTCGGCATCGAGCAGGGCGAGGGCGAGCCCCGCGGGCGCGTGCGGATGCGCGTGCACGAGCGGGGCGTCGGCGAGACTCGGTCGTGCGGCACGGGCGCATGCGCGGTAGCGCTCGCCATGCGGTCGTGGGCGGGGGAGTCCTCGCCGGCCGTGTGGGACATCGAGGTGCCCGGCGGGGAGGTCACGGTGCGCATCGAGCCCGATCACACCGTCCTCGAGGGACCAGCGGTGCTCATCGCCGACGGCTCGGTCTCGCTCCCGGACTAGCCATGTCACGGTCCGAGCGCCCCGGCGACGCCTCTCGGATCGACTCGGCCCCGCGCCTCGAGCCCGCGGACGTCGGCGCATGGCGGGACTGGCTCGACGCGCATCACGCGGACGCGTCCGGCGTGTGGGTCGCGTTCCTCCGCAAGGGTGCGCAGGTGCCGGGGATCACCTACGACGACGTCGTGCGGCAGGTGCTGTGCTTCGGGTGGATCGACGGGACGACGCGGCGGCTCGACGACGCCCGCACGTGGCAGTACTGCGCTCCCCGCAAGCGAGGCTCGGGATGGGCGCGCAGCAACAAAGAGCGGATCGCGCAGCTCGACGCCGAGGGCCTGCTCGCGCCGGCTGGCAAGGCGGTCATCGCCGCGGCGCAGGCGGACGGGTCATGGACGATGCTGGACGACGTCGAGGCCCTGATCGTTCCTTCCGACCTGGAGGCGGCCCTCGCGAGTCGATCGGGTGCGCGAGAGGCATGGGAGGGATTCACGGCCTCGGTCCGCAAGCAACTGCTCGGTCACGTGGCCACGGCGAAGCGTCCCGGTACGCGGCAGGCGAGGGTCGAGGCGATCAGCGACGCGGCCGCGCGGGGCGAGGCCTTGGGGCAGCAACGACCCTGAAATCGGATCCGGGCGAGCGAGCACATCGTCCCGGCTCCCGCATCGTCCCTGGTCAGGAGGCCTGGGCCGCCTCGACCCGGAGGACCCTGAAGCCCTTCGCCGACGCGATCTTCTCGACGTGGCCCCACGCCCCGGTGCCCTCGCCGATGTCGGCGAGCCAGGCCATGAGCGAGTCCGCACCGAGGTTCTTCTGGACCACGAGGTAGGCGACGCCGCCGGGCGCGAGCCGGGGCAGCCACTTGAGGAGAAGCTCGCGCAGCGCGGTCTTGCCGATCCGGATCGGCGGGTTGGACCAGATCACGTCGAAGCGCTGGTCGACCGGGACCGCGTCGGGCACGGCGGCCACGATCGGCGCGAGGGGGGCGACGGCGTTGACGCGCTCGACGTTGCGGCACAGCAGGTCGAGGGCGCGCTCGTTGACGTCCACGGCGGTCACGTTCGCGTGGGGCGAGCGCAGCGCGGCGGTCAGCGCGATCGGACCCCAGCCGCAGCCGAGGTCGAGCACGCGTCCGTGCGGGTTGGGCGCGGTGCGCAGCAGCACCTGCGTGCCGCGGTCCACGTGATCGGGGGAGAAGACGCCGGGCGCCGTCTCGAGGGTCAGATCCTTGCCGGCGAGCGTCACGGAGATCGTGCGCCTCTCATCGGGCGAGGCTGGCTGCGCGCTGAAGTAGTGGTCGTCGCTCACGCCTGAAGCGTAACCTTCCCCGGACCATGGCTCAGGGCATCCGCGGGGTGAGACAATGGATCACCTATGACAGACCGCCTTCACCGCATCGACGACGACCTCGACACCGTCATGGACGACGGGCCCCTGGAGGACCGCGCGTCCGCCCCCGACGACGACGCGCGGACCGACGCCGTGCTCGAGCGGATCCTGTCGCGCTCGGGCACTGCGGTGAGCGAGGGCGCGACCTCGGAGACCGACTACGACGGTGACCAGTACGACCGTGAGGAGCGCGCCGCGCTGCGTCGCGTCGCGGGGCTCTCGACGGAGCTCGAGGACGTCACCGAGGTCGAGTACCGCCAGCTGCGCCTCGAGCGCGTCGTGCTCGTCGGCCAGTGGTCGCACGGCACCGCGCAGGACGCCGAGATCGGTCTGCGCGAGCTCGCCGCCCTCGCCGAGACGGCCGGTTCCGAGGTTCTCGACGGCGTCCTCCAGCGTCGTCCGCATCCCGACCCCGCCACCTACATCGGCGCGGGCAAGGCCCAGGAGGTCCACGATCTCGTCAAGGCCGTCGGGGCTGACACCGTCATCGTCAACGACGATCTCGCGCCCAGCCAGCGGCGCGCGCTCGAGGACGTCGTCAAGGTCAAGGTCATCGACCGCACCGCGCTGATCCTCGACATCTTCGCGCAGCACGCGAAGTCCCGTGAGGGCAAGGCCCAGGTCGAGCTCGCGCAGCTCGAGTACCTGCTGCCGCGCCTGCGCGGCTGGGGTGACTCGATGTCCCGCCAGGCCGGTGGTCGCGTCGCGGGCGGTGAGGGCATCGGCTCACGCGGTCCCGGTGAGACGAAGATCGAGCTCGACCGTCGCCGCATCCGCACGCGCATGGCGATGCTGCGCCGCCAGATCAAGGCGATGGAGCCCGCGCGCGCGGTGCGTCGAGAGCGCAGGCTCGGACTTCCGAACGTCGCGATCGTGGGCTACACGAACGCCGGCAAGTCGTCCCTGCTCAACCGCGTGACCGGCGCGGGCGTGCTGGTCGAGAACGCACTCTTCGCGACCCTCGACCCGACCGTGCGACGCTCTCAGACCCCGGACGGGCGCGCCTTCACGGTGTCCGACACCGTCGGGTTCGTGAAGGACCTTCCGCACCAGCTCGTCGCGGCCTTCGCGTCGACCCTCGAGGAGGCGGCCCACGCCGACCTCGTCCTGCACGTCGTCGACGCCGCCCACCCGGACCCCGAGGGGCAGATCCGCGCGGTGCACGAGGTGCTCGCGGACGTTCCGGGCGCGACCGACGTCCCCGAGCTGCTGGTCCTCAACAAATGCGACGTCGCGGATGCCGCGACCGTGCTGCAGCTCAGGTCCCGCCGCGAGCGGTCGGTCGAGGTGTCCGCGCTCACGGGCGAAGGCGTCGCAGAGCTCATGGACGTCATCGGCGAGATGCTGCCCCGACCCGGGGTCAAGGTCGACCTCGTCGTGCCCTACACGCGCGGCGACCTCATCAGCGAGGCACACACGCACGGCGAGGTGCTCGGCGAGAGCCACGAGGCCGACGGCACCCACCTGGTCGCGCTCGTCGACGAGTCGCTCGCGGCCCGCCTGGAGGCGAGCGCGGCGGCCGCCTCGTGACGCCGGCCCCCCACGCGGAGGTTGAGGACCTCGATCGGGACGATGCGGTCGTCGCTGAGGGATCGGACGTCGCCCTCGACGACCCGCACGAGGTCGCGGAGCTGCTCGAGGCCGCGGTCGAGGCGCTGTCGGGCCGCCCTCGCGAGGGGCAGCAGCGGATGGCCGCCGTGGTGGCGAAGGCCCTGCACGACGGAGAGCATGCACTCGTGCAGGCCGGCACGGGAACCGGAAAGTCCCTCGGCTACTTGGTGCCCGCGGTCGCGCACGCGGCGCGCACGGGCCAGCGGATCGTCGTCTCCACCGCGACGCTCGCTCTCCAGCGGCAGGTCTACACGAAGGACCTGCCGATGGTCCTCGACGCCCTCGAGCCGGTCCTCGGCAAGCGGCCGGGCGTCGCTCTGTTCAAGGGGCGCTCGAACTACCTGTGCGTGCACCGCCTCGGCGGCGGCTACCCCGAGCCCGACGACGATCGACTCTTCGACGTCGGCCCGACGAGCGACCTCGGTCGCGAGGTCGCGCGCCTGCATCAGTGGGCGGACGAGACCGAGACCGGCGACCGCGACGACCTTGTCCCGGGCGTGTCCGGCAGGGCGTGGGCGCAGGTCTCCGTGTCCGGGCGCGAGTGCCTCGACAGTAAGTGCCCGATGGCGGACGAGTGCTTCTCCCAGCGCGCGCGCAAGGAGGCGACCGACGCGCGCATCGTCGTGACGAACCACGCGGTGCTCGGGGTGCAGGCCGCGAGTCACGACCTGCTCGGCGAGCACGACGTGCTGATCGTCGATGAGGCGCACGAGCTGGTCCAGCGCATCACCTCGGCCGCCACGCACGAGCTCACGGTGCGCGGGCTCGACCGCGCGGCGAGCGCCGTGCGGCGCTGCGGCAGGACGACGGACGACCTGGACCGCGCCGCGCGCGCCGTCGACTCCGCCCTCGGCGACCTCACGGTCGGGCGCCTGCGCCGCGGCCTGCCCGAGGAGCTCGCCGCCGCGGTCGAGCTGGTCCGCGGCGCCGCGCGCACGCTGCTCACAGAGGTCGCGAAGACGCAGGAGCAGGCGGGAGCGGCGGCGAAGATGGCGAGCGCGGCGCTCACCGAGATCGTCGACGTGTGCGCCGAGCTGCAGGGGGAGGAGGGGCGCTACGTCATCTGGCTCGCTCCTCCGGACGGCGAGTACGACGAGGAGCGGCCCTCGCGCATCGTCGCGGCTCCGCTCGACGTCGCGGGGCTGATCGGGCACCGGCTGGCCGAGGAGAAGTCCGCGGTGTTCACCTCGGCGACGCTCGCTCTCGGGGGCGGCTTCGACTCGATCGCGCGCCACCTCGGGATGGACGACCCCGTGACCCTCGACGCGGGCAGTCCCTTCGACTATGGCCGCCAGGGCATCCTCTACGTCGCGTCCCACCTTCCGCGCCCCACGCAGGGCGGGATCTCCGAGGAGGCGATCGAGGAGCTCGTCGCGCTCGTCGAGGCCGCGGGAGGCAGGACGCTCGGCCTCTTCAGCTCGCATCGGGCGGCCCAGGCTGCGACCGAGGCGCTGCGCGAGCGGCTCGATCTGCCCGTGCTCAACCAGAAGGACGACCAGCTCCCTACTCTCGTGAAGCAGTTCGCGGAGGACCCGCGCGCGTGCCTGTTTGGGTCCACCTCGCTGTGGCAGGGCATCGACGTGCCGGGAGCGACGGCATCGCTCGTGGTGATCGACCGCATCCCGTTCCCGAGACCCGACGACCCGGTGTCGCAGGCACGTACCGAGGCCGTGGGCGCCGCAGGGGGCAATGGCTTCATGGCGGTCAGCGCGACGCATGCCGCACTGCTCATGGCACAGGGCGCGGGACGCCTGATCCGATCCATGGATGACCGCGGCGTGGTCGCGGTGCTCGACTCGCGGCTCAAGACCGCGCGCTACGGAGGGTTCCTCGCCCGGTCGATGCCGCCCCTGTGGGGAACGACGGATCGCGAGGCGGTCCTCGGAGCGCTGCGGCGCCTGGACGATGCGGCGTGCGCCGACGGTCGGTAGGGGCCGCGTGGCGCGTCGCGCACACCTGCGGGGTGTCGCTGGGAAGTGTGCTGCAGTCCCGCCTAGGGCCGGGGAGCGCTAGAGGCGGCGCATGACAGACACGACCTTGCCCATGATCTGGGCATGCGTGCCATCGATCGGCGTGTAGGCGGGGTTGTGCGGCATGAGCCACACCTGACCGTCGCGTCGCCGGAAGGTCTTCACGGTTGCCTCGTCGTCGAGCAGCGCGGCCACGATGTCGCCGTTCTCGCACGTCGCCTGCCGGCGGACGACGACCCAGTCGCCGTCGCAGATCGCGGCGTCGATCATCGAGTCTCCGGAGACGTTGAGCATGAACAGCTCGCCCTCGCCCGTGAGCTGGCGGGGGAGCGTGAAGACGTCCTCGACCGCCTGATCCGCGAGGATCGGGCCACCCGCGGCGATCCGGCCGACGAGCGGCACGCCGACCGTCGGGCCGTCCGCGAGGGCCGCGGGGACGGCCGCGGCCTCGGGAAGCTCCGGGGGAGCCGCGGCATCCTCGGGCATGACGACCTCGATCGCGCGCGGGCGGTGCGGGTCGCGGCGCAGGAAGCCCTTGGACTCGAGCGCGCTGAGCTGATGCTTGACCGATGAGGTCGACGTGAGCCCGACGGCCTCCCCGATCTCGCGCATCGACGGCGGGTAGCCGCGCGAGGCGACCGAGTCGCGGATGTGCTCGAGGATCAGGCGCTGCCTGTCGGTGAGGGCGTTCTCCGCGTGCACGTCCGGGAACGCGTGGATCGTCGCGTCCTGCCGATCGCCGTCAGCCATGGTGTCGCCCTCCGTCCGAGCCGGGATGTCAGACCCCGGTGATTCCTTTGTCTCGAACCTAGGGCAGACGAGTGGCCAAATCAAACATTTGTTCGAGCGTGTCTTGTGAATGTCGCCACTCGGTGCTACAACTAGAACAGACGTTCGATAGAACATATGTTCGAAGGAGGATGACATGTCGATCGGAAACGTGACCGTGACCGCACCCCGGACGGCCTCTGCCCGCCTGCGTCGGGCGCTCGTGCTGATGGTGCTCCTCGCCCTCGCGATGCTCATCGCGCCCCGCGCGCTCGCGGGTGCCGACGCGGTGCCCGTCGAGTCGTCGCTTACCTCGTACACCGTCGCGACCGGGGACACGCTTTGGGAGATCGCCTCGGCGCTCACGCCTGCTGGCGACGACGTGTCGGAGACCGTCGCAGAGATCGTCGAGATCAACCGCATGGCGGACTCGTCGCTCATGGCCGGCGAGCAGATCCTGATCCCGATCGAGAGCTGATCCGGAGCGGCGCAGGTGCCCTCCCTCGAAGACTCCCGTGACCCCCGAAGTCTTCCAAGCGGCCGATGCTCGCAGTCGGACTTGCGTGCGCCGGGACGATATGTGCGTGACTGGTGTGAATCGTGGGAGAGTAGGGGCATGTATTGCCCGTTCTGCAGGAACCCTGACTCCAGGGTCGTCGACTCACGCGTCGCCGACGACGGCGGTCAGATCCGGCGTCGTCGAGAGTGCCCGAGCTGCGGCAAGCGCTTCTCGACCGTCGAGACCCCCACGCTGATGGTGGTCAAGAGGACGGGTGTCGCCGAGCCGTTCAGCCGCGACAAGGTCGTCACCGGTGTGCGCAAGGCGTGCCAGGGGCGCCCCGTGAGCGACGACGATCTCGTGAAGCTCGCCTACCGCGTCGAGGACACCATCCGCGAGGGCGGTCAGGCCGAGATCAACGCCCTCGACATCGGGCGTGCGATCCTTGCGCCGCTGCGCGACCTCGACGAGATCGCCTACCTGCGATTCGCGAGCGTGTATCAGGCGTTCGACACCCTCGACGACTTCCAAGCCGCGATCGACCGGCTCCGCGCCGAGGACGCCGCGCGCGAGAAGTAGGCGCGATCCGAGAGAGGCGGCCGCCCGTGGGCCTCTTGCCGTTCGGGTGCGCCACCGGGCCGATGCTCGACGGAGGCGGCGTGCCCTTGCCGGGGCGCTAGGCGCAGCGCACACGAGAGAGCCCGCCGCGGACCAGGGTCCGGGCGGGCTCCTTCGTCGGGTGATCGGGTCAGGAAACGACGCGCACCTTCACGGTCCCGGGCATCCCGCGCAGCTCCTCGACCGTCTCGCGGCTCAGGCCCGAGGCGACGTCCGTCACCACGTAGCCGAGCTCTCCGCGGGTCGAGAGCATCTGCGCGTCGATGTTCACGCCGTGCGCCGCGAAGACCTGGTTGACCGCGGCGAGGACGCCGGGCACGTTGGCGTGCAGGTGGGCGACGCGGTGCGAGCCCTGGACCTGCTCGAGCGACAGGCTCGGCAGGTTGACCGACAGCGACGTCGACGCGTGCTTGACGTAGTCGCGCAGGCGTGAGGCGACGAACTGACCGATGTCGCGCTGCGCCTCCTCGGTCGAGCCGCCGATGTGCGGCGTGAGGATCACGTTGCGCTTGCCGCGCAGGGGCGACTCGAACAGGTCGCCCTTCTTCTTGGGCTCGACGGGGAAGACGTCGAGCGCGGCTCCGCCGATCGCGCCCGACTCGAGCGCCTCGCCGAGCGCCTCCATGTCGGTGATGAATCCGCGCGAGAGGTTCAGGAACTTGGCGCCGGGCTTCATCGCGGCGAACTGCTCGCGGCCGAAGAAGTTCTGGTTGCCCGCGCGGCCGTCGACGTGCAGCGTGACGATGTCGGCCTCGCCGAGCAGCGCCTCGAGCGAGGGCATCGGCGTCGCGTTGCCGAGCGCGAGCTTCTCCGAGGTGTCGTAGAAGATCACGTTCATGCCGAGCGCCTCGGCGATCACGGACAGCTGCGAGCCGATGTTGCCGTAGCCCACGATGCCGAGCGTGCGGCCGCGGATCTCGTGCGAGCCCTCGGCGGTCTTCGACCACACACCCTCGTGCATCTGGTTGTTGTGCTCGGCGAGCCGACGCGTGAGCGAGATCATCTCGGACACGGCCATCTCGACCACGGAGCGCGTGTTCTGGAAAGGCGCGTTGAACGCGGCGACGCCGTGACGCGCGGCCGCGTCCAGCTCGATCTGGTTCGTGCCGATCGAGAACGCGCCGACCGCGAGGAGCGAGGGCGAGGCCTCGATCACGCGCTCGGTCAGGTGGGTCTTGGAGCGGATGCCGAGCAGCTCGACGCCGTCGAGGGCGGCGATGAGCTCGTCCTCGTCCATCGCTCCGACGTGGTTGTCCACCTCGATGCCGGCCTTGGTGAGGACCTCGGTGGCACGGGGGTGGAGGGATTCAAGGAGAAGTGCGCGCACGAGCGTCATACTCTCGCAAAACAGCGGGATGACCAACTTCGAGCACCCGGTGCCCCCGAACTCGGGGGTGGGACCGCGTGTCGTGCGGTTCGTGCGCCGCCGTCATCCAAGGTGCGGATACACAGGCCTGCAATCCCACGTCGATGACGGGGCTTCTGTCAGTGCGCTACTCGCCCAATCCGGGCGGAAGGTCCCCCGCGTGGACGATGTCGAGGTGGCGGGTCGGGCGGGTGAGGGCCACATAGAGGTCGCCCGCCCGGTGGGCGATGGCCGAGGGGTCCACGACCACCACGGCGTCGAACTCGAGGCCCTTTGAGGCGAGCGCTCCGAGGATCTCGACGTCGTGCTCGCCGAGCTCCGCGCGCAGCTCCTCGTGAAGCGGCTCGGGCGCGATCACCGCGACGATGCCGCCCCCGGAGGCCTTGAGGGACTCCGCGCGGTGGATCGCGCGCCTGACCGCCGCGGAGGCGAAGGAGGTGCGCTCGACGCGGTGGTACGCGACCGCATCGTCCACCGCGCGCGCGGCGCTCAGCTCGGAGACCGGCAGCCGCACCGCCTTGGCGAAGGACTGCGCCGCCTCGGCCACCTGGGCCGGGATGCGGTAGCTCACCGTGAGCTCGCGCAGGGTCCACGTGCCCTTGAACAGCGGGTCCATCGCCTCGGGCCACCACTGCGTGCCCGCGGCCGACGACGTCTGCGCGACGTCGCCGACGATCGTGAAGGACCGGGTGGGGCAGCGGCGGGACAGCATGCGCCACGCCATGGGGCTCAGCTCCTGCGCCTCGTCGACGACGATGTGGCCGTAGGTCCACGTGCGGTCGGCCGCGGCGCGCTCGGCGACGGTGAGGCGCGACCCGCCCTCGCGCATGCGCGAGGCGAGGGCCTCGGCGGTGACCATCCCGCCATCGCCGAAGGTCTCGAGGACCTCCTTGGCGTACTCGAGCTCCTCCGACGTGAGGTCACCCGCATTCGGGCGCGGCGAGCCGGAGGGCATGTCTCCGAGCAGCTCCGCAGCCTCGTCGAGCAGCGGCACGTCGGCGTCCGTGAACGGGGCGGAGGTCGGCCGCAGCAGCAGGTCGCGGTCCTGCGGGCTCAGCGACGGCGCCGCGTTGTCCAGCAGGTGCGCCTTCGAGAACAGGTCCTTGAGCAGCTGCGAGGGGGTGATCGGTAGCCAGCACAGGTTGATGGCGATCCGGATGGTGCGGTTGTCGCGGACCTCGCGCTCGAGCTCGAGCCGGTCATCCGCCTCGACGTGCTCGAGCTGCTCCGCGAGCTGGGAGGTCAGGCGTCCGATCATGTCCTTCGCGAACGTCGCGCGGGCCTCGTTGTGGGGCCTGCCGTCGCGGCGGGCACGTGCCTGGGCGTCACGGATGTCCGAGCGGCGGATCACGACCGGCCGCCCATCGAGTCGCACGGTCTGGTCGGTGCGCGGCACGCGCTGACGCTCCCTGACCGCGCGCTTGATCACGCGCGCCATGTCCGCGCGGCCCTTGATGCGGGCGACCGCGTCTGTCTCGACGCCCGTCGCGGTGACGCCCTTGAGCAGGCCCGCGAGCGTCGTCGACACGGCGCCGGTCTCGCCGAGCGAGGGCAGCACGTGGTCGATGTAGCGCAGGAACTGGCGCGACGGCCCGATCAGCAGCACGCCGCGGCTCGCGAGGCGCTCGCGGTGGTGGTACAGCAGGAAGGCCGCGCGGTGAAGCGCCACGGCGGTCTTTCCGGTGCCCGGCCCGCCCTGCACCACGAGCGCGCCCTCCATGGGGGCGCGGATGACAGCGTCCTGCTCGGCCTGGATGGTCGCGACGATGTCGCCCATGCGGCCGGTGCGGCGCGCGTCGAGCGCGGCGAGCAGCGCGCCCTCGCCCGCGAGCCCCTCGACGCGGCCCGAGGCACGCAGCGCCTCGACGTCCAGCACATCGTCCTCGACCGCGGTGACCTTGCGCCCGCGCGTCGTGAGGTGGCGTCGGTTCATGACGCCGCTCGGGGACGCCGCGGTGGCCGAGTAGAAGGCGCGCGCCGCGGGGGCGCGCCAGTCCGTGAGCAGCGGGCCGTGGTCCTCGTCGGACAGGCCGATGCGGCCGACGTAGAGGGTCTCGCCGTCGGTCATGTCGAGGCGGCCGAAGCACAGCCGGTCCTCGACCGCGTCGAGCTGGCCGATGCGGTCCTCGTACAGCGTGGCAAAGGCATCCCGCTCGGAGCGGTTCTGCGGAGAGCCGGAGGGGCCCTGGCGGCGGATCTCGGCGAGCCTGCCCTCGGTCTCGTCACGGAGCGTGTCGAGACGCCCGTACAGCGTGTCGACGACGCGCTGCTCGGCCTCGAGTCCCGTGTCGGTGGCGGTCGACTCGTCGTGCATTGGCATATCCCTCGGGTCGGGTGTTCGTCCGTGGCAGGCGGTCAACCATTATCGCAGGATCGGGAGGGCCCGACGCACCCCTTTCGCGGAATCTTTCGCCGCACGCGGAAGTTCCTGGTCCCAGCATTGCGGCATGGGAGGATGAACGGATATGGACACGAAGCTGGTGACGTGGGACCCCGAGGGCGTCGCGGCCTGGGCGGAGGTAGCTCCGTCGGAGGGCGCCGTGATGATGCACGTGCTGCGTGGCTTCATCGATGGAGGCAAGGCGGGCAGGCTCGTCGGCGAGCACCTGCTCGAGCTGGGCGAGCCCGTGAGGGTCGCGACCTTCGACATCGATGAGCTGCTCGACTACCGCTCGCGTCGTCCCGAGATGACGTTCTCCGTGAACGAGTGGACCGAGTACGACGAGCCCGAGCTGGTGCTCGACATGGTCCGCGACGTGGAGGGGACGCCGTTCCTCCTCCTGCACGGCTTCGAGCCCGACATCCGCTGGGAGGCCTACATCGCCGAGGTCCGCTCGATGGTCGAGCGTCTCGGCGTAGGGCTCGTGCTAGGCGCCCACGGCATCCCCATGGCCGCGCCCCACACGCGCCCGCTCGGGGTGACCGTGCACGGCACCTCGCAGGACCTGCTGCCTGACCAGCCGAGCATGTTCGGCACCGTGACGGTTCCGGCGTCCGCGCAGAACCTGCTCGAGTACCGATTCGGGCAGTGGGACCTGGACATGGTGAATGTGGCGGTCCACGTCCCGCACTACCTCGCGCAGTCCTCCTACCCGCAGGCCGCGCAGCGCGCCCTCTCGGCCCTCGAGGACCTCTCCGGACTCGTGCTTGAGCCGCAGCGGCTCGATGAGGACGCCCAACGCGCCGAGGAGGAGATCGCGCGCCAGATGTCTGAGTCGGAAGAGGTGCAGGCTCTTGTCGCGGCGCTCGAGGAGCAGTTCGACGCCTTCACCGAGACGCGCGACGACGAGATGCTGCGCGAGGGGCTCATCCCCTCCGCGGACGAGCTCGGCGCGGAGTTCGAGAAGTACCTGCGTCAGCATCCGCCCGAGTTCCCGCAGGGCTGAACGGTCGCCTCACAGCCGGCGAATCGGTGCTGAGCAGCCGCCGAACAGGGGCCGACTCGCCGATTCATGTCGCGCTTGTGGCCCCTTGCATGACACACTTGGTACCGGTTGCAAGAACGTAGTGTGCAGGAACCCGCCCGCCTGGGTGGGAGAAGTCATTGCGGCGACGAGCGCGGCACGGTGTCGCGCTTCCCTCCCAGGGCATTTGAAGTAAAGGGAGACACCCGCATGGCGCAGGGTTCCGTGAAGTGGTTCAACGCTGAGAAGGGCTTTGGATTCATCGCCCAGGACGGTGGCGGCGCTGACGTCTTCGTCCACTACTCGGCGATCGAGACCGACGGCTACAAGTCGCTCGACGAGCAGCAGCGCGTCGAGTTCGAGGTGACGCAGGGCCCCAAGGGCCCGCAGGCCTCGAACGTCCGCCCGCTCTAAGGAACGACGGGGCGCCTATGAGGGCGCCCAGTCGCTCCGCACGCCCGTCGGCAGCGATGCCGACGCGGCGTAGCGTGCGAGCACATCTGTATCGAGGCGCGTCGACGCGGCGAGCACCACGTTCCCGCGTCGACGCCCCTTGAGCACGGCGTGCTCGCCGATCGCGATCACCGTGCCGAAGGCGGCGCGGGCGGCCGCGAGATCGCCCCGCGTGGCGGTCGATCCCGGCCTCGTCCCCACATTGGCGAGCACGAGGCCCCCGGGGCGCAGCGCTCTGCTCGCATGACCCCACCATTCCTCTCCCGCGAGATGCGACGGCGTGTCGTCGCCCGCGAAGGCATCCCTCACCACGAGGTCGAGGCTCGCGTCCGCGCGACCTACGAGTGCCTCGAGCCCATCCTGCGCACGGATCCTCAGCCGCGGCGCTCGCGGCAGGTCCCACCACGTGCGCACGAGCTCCGGCAGCGTCGCGTCGATGTCGACGGCGATATGGCCCGAGTCGGGGAACCGGTGCGCGAGGTGACGCGGGAAGGCGCACGCCGCGGCTCCGACGTGGAGCGCGAGCATCCTCGCGGGCGGGCCCCAGGCGTCGACCGTCGCCGAGAAGCGCTCCATGTACTCGAAGTCGAGAATCTCCGGATCGGAGCGCAGCGGAGAGCTGGGAACTCCATTGACCCATAGGAACGTTGTCCCATCGGGTTCATCCTGCAGACGTGCCGTCCCCGTCGCGATGGGGAAGTCCACTCCTCGCGGCACTCCTGGCGCGATCTCGTCCGTAGGTGTCCTGCGCCGGGCCATGCGCTCAGACTAGACGGCTGGATTGCCGTCGCGCTTAGAACTAGACTGTTTCCAAGCCCGTGGGACCCCGGGCCTGGTTGAGGGTAGGGAGGTGGCACCATGCCGCTGTCGGAGTACGAGCAGCGCGTGCTCGAGCAGCTCGAGCGCGACCTGGGCACCGACCCGCAGCTTGGTCGCGCGATGAAGCGCGGCCCGAAGGCTCGCAGCAGGATCGCGCTGGGCGTCGTCGGAGTGGTCGTGGGGCTCGGCGTCGTCGTGATCGCCGTCGTCACGCAGATCCTCTGGCTCGGGATCGTCGGCTTCGCCGTCATGGTCGCGTCGGCGCTGTGGGCGCTGCTCGGTGGATCCTCCGCTGCCCCTGTCAAGGGCGCCGGAGCCAAGGCGAAGGGCAAGGGCGGACCGGCCGCGAAGCCGCGCCCGACCAAGAAGCCGTTCACCCAGCGCATGGAGGAGCGGTACGACCGTCGTCGCGAGAACGGCGACTTCTGACTCTCGCGCACCGCGCGTAGACCCCTCGCTCGGAGGCTCGGCGCGACCTGGCGCGCCTTTGAGTTCGTGCCCGCGACACGGCGTCCACCTTGCCGCCCCCGCGACCTGGCGCTCGCTGTGCCGCGCCCGTGACCCGGTCCTCGCCGTGCCGCGCGCTACGCGGTCCTGGCTACGACTCGTGGCTGCGCGCGGAGTCAGCGACGGTGTCGGCGAGACCCCTGAGCCGCTCGAGCGACAGCGACTCGTCCGCCACGGAGTCCTGCGAGTCACCCTGGCCCTCGGACGGCCCGGAGTCGGGCGCATAGCGGCTGCTCACGACGGCCTCGGTGAGCGCAGTGAGCGCGGCGTCCGCCTCCTCGGAGAGGGAGACCGTGTCGCGTATGTGCGCCGCAGCCTCGAAGGGCGTCGCGGAGGCCGGCCATCGTGCATCATCCGGAAGCCGTTGACGCAGGCGCGCCCATGCGGCCTCTGCGCCGTGCGCGGCCGCGGCGCTCACCTGGCGGCGGCGGAGCACGAACCATCCGATCGCGCCCGCGGCGATCAGCGCGATCGCGAGGAAGGCCCAGGCCGCCCACCCGGATCCGCCGCTGGTCTCGGATCCCTCCTGGTCGGCCTGCGCCGTGGGGGACGCTGACGTCGTGGAGGACGCTGAGGGCGTGGCTGCGGCGGCCGCTGTCTCCGAGGGCGACGCGCTCGGAGAGGGAGTGGGACTCGCGTCGTCCGCGTCGCCCGAGGCATACGACGGTGCGGTCGCCTGGACCGCGGGCGTGGGCTCGAAGCGCACCCAGCCGGTACCGGGGAAGTAGAGCTCGGGCCAGGCGTGCGCGTTGCCGGCGATGACCTCGTAGGTGCCGGACTCGATCTGCTCGCCACCCAGGAAGCCGACGCCGACGCGGGCCGGGATATCGAGCGTGCGGGCCATCACGACCATCGTCGTGGCGAACTGGACGCAGTAGCCCTCTCGCGTGTCGAGGAACTCGGAGACGGCGTCGTCGCCGGTAAGGGCGACCGTCGTGTCGTAGGTGAACTCTGCGGGGTCGCGAAGCCAGTTCTGGATCGCGACCGCCTCGTCGTAGCGGGTCGTCGCTCCCGCGTCGGCGACGATCTGCGCCGCCAGATCGCCGATGCGGTCCGCGTCGATCGCGTCGGCGATCGCAAGCGTCTCGCCGGCGACGTCCGGGCCAGAGAGGGTGCGGAGCCGATCCGCGGTGACGTACGAGGGATCCGTGACGAGCGTGTACTCGAGGCCGGAGGTGTCGGTCGAGTCCGAGCGCACCTCGTCGCTGCCGGCGTAGTAGCTCCAGGCGTCGGACACCGACACTGTGCGCGGGTCGACCGTGAGAGGCAGAGCCCCCTCGGTCAGCGTGTCGACGGAGATGCTGACGGTCTGCGTGGGCTGCTGGGTGAGCAGGCTCTGCTCGGGCCACAGGATCCAGCCCGATGTGTCTTCGGCGACGCCAGAGTCGTCGGGCCGCTCCCAATCCGCGCCGGTGAAGTCCTCGAGCGTGCGCAGGCGCAGCACGTCGAGTGGCCCGCCGGCGGTCGAGTACGTGAGCACGATCGACTCGGAGTTGGTGTTGAGGGAGTCGCGCAGGTCGAGTCCCAGATCGAGCCTCGTCGAGGAGCTGCTCGCGAGATTGGTCTGCGGGAGCATGCCCCATCCGGGGACTCCAGGGGACAGCGGGGCGACGAGCACGGCCATCCCGACCGCGGCCGCTGTCGCGCCCGCCCACGCTCCGAGTCGCGGCGGAAGCGTCACCTCCTCGTGCATCGAGGTGAGCGCGAGCGTGCCGAGCCAGGCGGCGAGCGCGACCGCGGCGGGCACCCAGGGCACCGCCCACGGCATCACGATGGGAGGCAGCCACGGCAGCAGGAGCAGGGCCCCCGCGAATCCTGCCGCGCGCCAGGACACCGTGAGGTGCTCGGCGATGAGGAAGAGCAGCGCGAGACCCGTGGTGACCAGGGCGCCGAGTGGCGCGGCGTCGCTCACAGGGGCGACCGAGGTGGCCGCGAACGCGGCGCCGTCCCCGATCGCGTCGAGGAGGGCGCGCACCCCGTCGGGAGTGGGGAACGACTCTTCCGTGTGCATCGGGACGGCGACGGTGATGCCGACGGCCAGGCCGAGGGCGGTGGGCAGGATGCGCGACCGGGTGAGCAGGCGCACGGCCATGAGCAGGACGACGAGCCCGGTGAGCAGGCCGAGCGCGGGAAGCAGCCACGCCCCGAGCTCCACCGGGTCGGAGTACGCGAGCAGGCCCGCGACGCTCGCGGTCCCGACCAGGAGCGTCGCGGCGGGGGAGACCCGGCGGGTCGGCTCGTTCATGACTTCCCCGTCCCGCCCGCGATGGATCCCCAGGCGTCCGCGAGGTCGTCGAGATCGTTCCAGATCGCGCAGCGCCATCCGCCGCGCGCGAGCAGTCGCTGGGTCTCGGACGCGCGCTCTCCGGCACGCACGAGCGCGATCGCGCGGCCTCCCGCACCGAGTCCCGAGAGCGCGACGAGTCCCGTGTCCCTCTCTCCGCGCGGCTCGACCATGGCGATCACGAGCGAGGCGGCGCCGTCGCGTCGCAGTACGGCGTGCGTGGCCTGAGCGAGCGCATCGCCGTCCCCCGTGGAGGGGGACCGCAGGTCGACGCACGCATCGAGAATGCCCGCACGGGCCTCGTCGGGCGCGTCTGCGTTCCAGCTCGGTGAGTCGACGCTGCCTGGCACCTCGAACGTGAGGCCGTGGCCGTCGGCGATCACGCTCAGCGCGACCGACGCGGCGGCGGACACGGCTGTCTCGAGCGACTCCTCGTCGCCTGGCAGATCGACGATCAGTGTCGCGGGCGGGCGGCCGGCGTGCTCATCCGCGCGGACGACGAGGCTGCCGCGGCGGGCAGTGCTGGGCCAGTGGACGCGACGTGGGTCGTCGCCCACCCGGTACTCGCGCACCGCCGCATCGTCCGACGATGCGCGCCGCGCGCCCCGCGAGAGCTGCTCGAGGCCTTCGAGGCGGGCCGCGCCTGCGGCGGCGAGATCGACCACCTGGGGCCGCACCGGCACGACCTCCTCGGCGCCGACCGGGGTGTCGGCCCAGGCGAGGCCGAAGGGATCGGAGACGCGCACGACGGCCGGGCCCAGGGGCCAGCGTCCTCGCGCGTCGGGGTGGAGCGCGTACGCGAGGCGGACTCGGCCGGGTGCTCGCAGGACCTCGGCGGACGTCGGCCGCGGCCCGGTGAGCTCGGGGGAGGCCTGCTCGCGGATGTCGAGCCGGGGGACGCGTCGCGTCGCGCGCACCGCGTCGACGTCGACCGTGACCGAGCCCGGCTCCCCGACGACGAGCGGGAAGGGCGCGACGACCCGGCGGGCGGTGCGGAACCGGCGCCTGAGCATCTGCACCGCGCCGACGAGCCACGCGGCTGAGATCAGGGTCGCGGCGAGCACGGTCATGCCGATGAACACCAGCAGGGTCGAGGCGAGCCCGATGCCCAGGGCGAGGACCGCGATGCTCGCGCCCGCCATCCCGATGCCGCGCGCGGTGACGACTGTCTCCGTGCGCCCCGGCCTCGCGCTCGCGGGAGCGGTGCGAGCCTGCGACGTGCCGCGCGAGGTCATGCGGAGCGGGACGACCCGACGCGCGCCTCGGTGGGAACAGGCACGCTGCTCGTGAGGGAGGCGACGATCGACTCGGCGCTCCGCCCCGCGGCGCGGGACTCCACGGAGGGCATCACGCGGTGCGCGAGCACCGCCACGGCGAGCGCCTTGAGGTCGTCCGGCAGCACGTGGTTGCGTCCGTGCAGCGCGGCGCGGCCCTTCGCCGCGGCAAGCAGCTGGAGGGACGCGCGCGGCGAGGCGCCGAGGCGCAGCGCCGGGTCCTGCCTGGTGTCGCGGACCAGGTCGACGATGTACTGCTTGATCGCCGGGGCTGCATAGATCCTGCGCGCGATGGAGATGAGGCGCGCGAGCGTCTCGGTGTCGGTCACCGCGGAGACGGACTGCAGCGGGTCGACGCCGTCGTGGCTGTCGAGCATCGCGAGCTCGTCGTCGGGAGACGGATAGCCCACCGCGACGCGGGTCATGAAGCGGTCACGCTGCGCCTCGGGCAGAGGGTAGGTGCCCTCCATCTCGACGGGGTTCTGGGTCGCGACGACGAGGAAGGGCGACGGCAGAGGGTGCGTCGTGCCGTCGACGGTCACCCTGCGCTCCTGCATCGATTCGAGGAGCGCGGACTGCGTCTTGGGAGAGGCGCGGTTGATCTCATCCGCGATGACGAGGTTCGCGAAGATCGGGCCGGGACGGAACTCGAAGCGCTGCTCGTCGGACCTGAAGATCGAGACGCCGGTGACGTCCGAGGGGAGCAGGTCCGGGGTGAACTGCACCCTGCCGACGCTCGCCCCGACCGAGGCGGCGAGCGCGCGGGCGAGCGTCGTCTTGCCGACGCCAGGGACGTCCTCCATGAGCACGTGTCCCTCGGCGAGGACGGTCGACAGCGTCGCCTCGACCGCGGGTCCGAGCCCGGACAGCACCGTGCCGATCGACTCACGGATGCGCTCCATCACCTCGGCGACCTCGGCGAGCTCCTCCGGGGTGGGGATCGGGTGTGCCATGCGGGGTTCCTCCTGTTCGGACTGGTTCGAGCGTATCGGACACCCAGGGGAGGCCTAGACTCCTCCACATCCCTCCACCGTGATCTACCAGTAGATATGAGGAATCTGACAGGAGAATTTCGCCTGTCCTCTGAAAATGTGGGGGGAAGTGGAGTAAAGTGGGGGCATCGGGTGAACCGTGGCGAGGGGAGGTGAGGCCACGTGTCGGAGATCGCGGCGCATGGCCTGGGACCCACAGGGGTCTTCCTTGGCACGTTCATGCCCCGCCTCGACGACAAGGGCCGGCTGATCCTGCCGGCGAAGTTCCGCGGTCGCCTCGCATCGGGACTGGTCGCCACACGCGGCCTGGACCGCTGCATCTTCGTGTTCCCGATCGACGAGTTCCAGGAGGTTCACAGCCGCCTGCGCAAGGCGCCGCTCGAGAACAAGGCGGCGCGCGACTACATGCGCAGCTTTCTCGCGTATGCGCAGGACGACATCCCTGACAAGCAGGGGCGCGTGCTGCTGTCGCAGCCGCTGCGCAAGTACGCGGGGATCGACCGCGAGGTCGCAGTGGTCGGCATGGGATCCCGCGTGGAGATCTGGGACGTGGAGGCGTGGGAGAAGTACCTCGAGGCTGGCGAGGACGCCTACGCGGAGACGGCGGCAGAGGTGTTCGACGACATGTGACGCGCGTGCCCCGTGGCCTTCTTCCGAGCAGCTCTGGCGGACTTCCCCCCGCCAGAGGGCCGGAGGGAGACCACGGGGCACGACAGACCTGAAGCAGTACCGACGGAGGAAGGGGGCAGGAGATGGGTCAGGATGCGGCCTCTCGGCACGTGCCGGTCATGCGTGACCGCTGCGTCGAGCTCATGGCCCCTGCACTCGACCACGAGGGTGCGGTCGCGATCGACGGCACGCTCGGCATGGGCGGCCACACCGAGGCGCTGCTCGAGCGCTGCCCGCTCGCGCGGGTCGTCGGCATCGACCGCGACGAGCAGGCCATCGCGCTCGCGTCCGAGCGCCTCGTGCGCTTCGGGGACCGCTTCGTCGCGCATCACGCCACGTACGACGACATGGCGGGCGCGCTCGCGACCGCGGGCGTCGGGGCCGCGGATGCGATCCTGCTCGATCTCGGCGTGAGCTCCCTCCAGATCGACGAGCCCGAGCGAGGCTTCTCGTACGCGCAGGACGCTCCGCTCGACATGCGCATGGACCGGTCGGAGCCGCGCACGGCCGCGGACCTGCTTCGCGAGGAGGACGAGCGCGAGATCGCCCGCATCCTCAAGGTGTACGGGGAGGAGCGCTTCGCGCCGCGCATCGCGCGTGCGATCGTGCGCCGCCGCGAGACCGCGCCGCTCACACGCTCGACGGAGCTCGCCGACCTCGTGCTCGAGGCGATGCCGGCCGCCGCGCGGCACGCGCCCGGCGGTCACCCCGCCAAGCGCACGTTCCAGGCCCTGCGCATCGCGGTGAACCGCGAGCTCGAGGTGCTCGATCGCGCCATCCCCGCCGCGATCGAGGCGGTGGGGGTCGGCGGCCGCGTCGTCGTGATGAGCTACCACTCGCTCGAGGACCGGCTCGTGAAGCACGCGTTCGCCGCAGGGGCCGAGATCGACGCCCCGCCCGGGCTGCCCGTCGTCCCCGACGAGGCGCAGCCTTACCTGAAGCTGCTCACGCGCGGGGCTGAGAAGGCCTCCGCCGAGGAGGCCGAGGTCAACCCGCGCTCCAAGCCCGTCCGGCTGCGCGCCGCACAGCGGCTCCGGCCCACGCCGCCTTCGCGTCGAAGGAGGGACGCGTGAGCGCCGCACCCAAGCTGAGGCCCGGCGTCTCAGGACGTCCCGTCCCGGTCTCGCGGTCGTCCGCCGCCACGGCTGCCGCGCCGCGCCGTCAGCGCCCTCGGCCTCAGGCGGAGGAGCCGGCGCGCGCGCCGCATCTGCGGGCCGTCGCGGCGCCCGAGCAGGCGCGCTCGATCGTGCCGTTCGCGATGCTGTGCGTGAGCGTCATCGTGGCGGCGCTCGCGAGCGTGCTGCTCATCAACATCGCGATGACGGAGGGCGCGTACGAGCGCCGCGACCTGAAGATCGAGATCGCGCAGCTCGCCCAGGAGCGTGACGACCTCGTCACGGAGCTCGAGGAGAGCTCGGCAGCTCCGCGGCTGGCACAGCGTGCCTCCGAGCTCGGGATGCAGTCCGCGGATACGCTCGGTTTCGTGTCGCTGGAGCAAGGGGTCGTCCTCAAGCAGAGGACCGGCTGATGGCCGATCGCGCGGGGCGCACGCACCTGCAGCGCGTGGGGCATCCTGTGCGGCGGCAGCGCGTGCTGTCCTTCGCCGCGCTCGCCATCCTGCTCGTGTTCATCGGCAGGCTCGTGATGGTGCAGGCCGTCAATGCCGAGGAGCTCTCTGACGAGGCGCTCGCGACCCGGCTGACCACGACGAGCGTGTCCACCGAGCGCGCCGACATCGTCGACCGCAACGGCACGGTGCTCGCGACCTCGGTGCAGAAGTACCACGTGTACGTCGACCAGACCGAGCTCGCGGGCTGGACGCGCTACGAGGGTGGCCAGCTGGTCGCCGAGGGCCCGCTCGACGCGGCCAAGATCCTCGCGCCGATCCTCGACATGAGCGAGAGCGAGCTCGCCGCGAAGCTCGTCGGCGACAGCACGTTCACGTACATCGCGAAGTACGTCTCTCCCGAGACGTGGGAGCTCATCGACGACGAGGGCATCTCCGGCATCGGCAAGGAGAGCGTCTCGCAGCGCTACTACCCGAACGGCACCGTCGCGGGCAACATCGTGGGCTACATGGGCGGCCGCTCGGACCAGGCAGGACTGTTCGGCAACGCCGGCATCGAGCTCGCGCTCGAGGACACGCTGGTCGGCGAGGACGGCTCCGTCACGTACGAGCGCGGCGCCAACTCCGCGAGCGGCACCGTGATCCCCACGGGCATCCTCGACGAGGTCGCGGCGGAGCCGGGCGACACCGTGGTGCTGACGATCGACGCCGACATCCAGTATCAGGTGCAGGAGATCCTCGACGAGGCGGTCGCCGACACGGGCTCGTCGGGAGGCATCGTGATCGTCGAGGACGTCAAGTCGGGCGAGATCTACGCGCTGGCCGACTCGGACACCGTCGATCCCAACGACCCAGGCGCCTCCGACTCGGAGGACCGCGGCTCGCGCGCGGTCTCGACGGTGTTCGAGCCCGGCTCCACGGCGAAGGTGATCACGATGGCCGCCGCACTCGAGGAGGGCGTCGCGACCCCGACGTCCGAGTACGTCGCGCCGTACCAGTACACGACGTCGAACGGTCAGACCTTCAGCGACTCCCACGACTACGGCAAGCAGCAGTACACGCTCGCGGGCATTCTGGTGAACTCCTCCAACACGGGAACCATCCAGGTGGGCGAGGAGCTCGGCTCGGAGACGTTCTACGAGTACCTCGAGGCCTTCGGCTTCGGCGAGCCCACGGACGTCGGGCTGCCCGGGGAGTCGGGCGGCATCCTGCGCAGCTGGGAGAACTGGGACGGGCGCACCAAGTACGCCGTCTACTACGGGCAGGGCGTCTCGGTCACGGCGCTGCAGACCGCGCAGGTGTACCAGACGATCGCGAACGGCGGCGTGATGGTGCAGCCGACGGTCGTCCAGGGCTACGAGTCCGCAGACGGGGAGTTCACCGCGCGCGAGACCGAGGAGGACACCCAGGTGATCTCCGCGGACACGGCCTCGCAGCTGATGACGATGCTCGAGGACGTCACGGCCGAGGGCACGGGTGGCGCCGCGACGATCGAGGGATACCGCGTGGCTGGCAAGACCGGCACGGCGCAGGTGTTCGCGAGCGACGGCACCCAGTCCGGCGTCGTCGCGTCGTTCGTCGGAATCGCGCCGGCCGACGATCCGCGTATCGTCGTGTCCGTCATCATGTTCCATCCCAGGACCTCGATCTGGGGCGGCACGGTGGCTGCACCGGTCTTCCGCGATGTCGCGACGTTGACGCTCCAGTCGCTCGGCGTCGCGCCCTCGACGGGGGAGGCCGATCCGTACCCCACGACCTGGGAGTGAGCTTGACTCAGATGGACCTCCGTCCCGCGCACGCGCGGGGCACCACCCTCGCCGCCGTGGCCGCGCGCCTCGGACTCGCGCCGCTGCCGGCGGACGTCGCAGGGCTCGCGCTGAGCGGCGCGACCGTCGACTCGCGGGAGGTGCGCGAGGGCGACCTGTTCGGCGCCTTCCCCGGCTTCAAGGTCCACGGCGCGCGCTTCGGCGCGCAGGTGCAGGCCGCGGGCGCGGCCGCGATCCTCACGGACACGGAGGGTGCCGAGATCCTCGCCGCGGACGGCGTCGACGTGCCGGTCGTGGTCGTGGACGATGCGCGGGCGGCGATGGGTGAGGCCGCCGCAGAGGTCTATGGAGACCCTTCGAAGCAGCTGGCATTCGTCGGGGTGACGGGCACCAACGGCAAGACCACGACGAGCTACTTTATCGAGTCGGCGCTGGGGCGCGTCCACGAGCTCACCGGCATCATGGGCACGGTCGAGCTGCGCCTCGGCGACGAGGCCATCGAGAGCCCCCGGACCACGGTCGAGTCGCCGGTCCTGCATGGGCTGCTCGCTCGCATGCTCGACGAGGGCGTCACGGCCGCGGTCACCGAGGTGAGCTCGCATGCAGCGGCGCTCGACCGCATCGCGGGCGTCGAGTTCTCCGTCGCGGTCTTCACGAACCTGCAGTGGGACCACCTCGACTTCCACAAGACGATGGACGGCTACCTGGACGCGAAGGCGCGGCTGTTCGAGCCCGGCCGCGCGCGCAGGGGAGTGATCAACGTCGATGACGAGTGGGGGCGCAAGCTCGCGGGCAGGGTCGAGATCCCGTGCGAGCGTGTGTCGACCCGCCCCGAGGACCCGCACGAGGCTGAGTGGACCGTCACGTGGGCCGACATCGGCCTCGACGGTGTCGGCTCGCGGTTCGCCTTCACCGATCCGTCGGGAGCCGAGCACCACGCCGAGAGCCCTCTTCCCGGGCTCGTCAACGTCTCCAACTCGATGGTCGCGATCGTGGCCGCGCACGCCGCGGGCGTGCCGCTCGACGAGGCGATCGCCGGGGTCGCGGGAGGTCACGAGGTCCCCGGACGCATGGAGCGCGTGATCGAGCGCAGCGACGTGGACCCTCTCGCGATCGTCGACTACGCCCATACCCCCGACGCGCTCACGCTCGCGCTCCAGGGGGTGCGCCCCATCACGCCCGGCCGCCTCATCCTGATCTTCGGCTCGGACGGCGACCGCGACCAGGGCAAGCGCCCCGTCATGGGCGAGATCGCCGCGAACCTGGCCGACGTCATCGTCCTGACGGACGAGAACCCCCGGTCCGAGGAGCCCGCCGCGATCCGTGCCGCGATCCGCGAGGGCATCCAGAGGGTGCGTCCCGACCTGGCAGACGTCCACGAGGTCGAGCCGCGCGTCGACGCGGTCGAGTACGGGCTGCGCCTGGGCCGCCCGGGAGACACCGTCATCGTCACCGGCAAGGGCCACGAGCCGACCCAGGAGATCGCCGGCGTCTTCCATCGCTACAACGACCGCGACGCCTACCTGGCCGCCCACGCGCGCATCGTCTCCGAGCGGGAGGCGGGCGCATGAGGCCGCTGACCGCCGGCTGGATCGCTCAGGAGGTCGGGGGAGAGCTGCACGCCGACCCTGGCGTCACCGTCACCTCGGCGTGGAACGACACGCGCGTGCTGAAGCCGGGCGCGCTGTACATCGCCGTCGTGGGCGAGTTCTTCGACGGCCACGAGTTCGTCGGCGCCGCGACCGAGGCCGGGGCCGTGCTCACGCTCGCGTCGCGCCCGGTCGAATCGCCCCACGTGCTCGTCGACGACGTCCCGGCCGCCGTCGGACGCCTCGCGAAGGCCTACCTCGCGCTGCTGCGCGCCGAGGGCGAGCTCACGGTCGTCGGCATCACGGGCTCCAACGGCAAGACCACGACGAAGGATCTGCTCACGCAGCTCCTGCCCGACGCGCACGCGCCGATCAAGAGCTACAATGACGCGCTCGGCATGCCGCTCACGGTGCTCGGCGCGGAGTCCTCGACCCGCCACCTCATCCTCGAGATGGGGGCGAGCGCTCCCGGCGACCTCGCGTACCTCACGGGCATCGCGCCACTGGACATCGCCGTCGTCCTCACCGTCGGCACCGCGCACCTGGGCGGCTACGAAGGCTCCCCCGAGGGGCTCGCCGCGGAGAAGGCGACCCTGCTCGACGGCCTCGTGCCCGGCGGCGTCGCGATCCTCAACGCGGACGACCCGCGCGTGCTCGCGATGGCCGACCGACCGTCCCTCGGCGAGGACGGCCGTCGCGTGCGGCTGTTCGGCGTCGAGGGCGACGGCCCCGCGCTCGCGCTCGGCGCGCACGGCTTCGCGCTCGTGCGCGGCAGCGCGTCGTTCGTGCTCACCACCCCGGAGTCCACGGCCCCCGTGACGCTGCGGCTCATCGGCGCGCACCACGCGACCAACGCGCTCGCCGCGGCCTCGGTCGCGCTCGAGTGCGGAGTCGCTCTCGACGACGTCGCCGCGCGCCTGGCCGTCTCCGGCCCCGTCAGCGCGCACCGCATGGCGCTCACCGAGCGCACGGACGGCGTGCGCATCCTGGACGACGCGTACAACGCGAGCCCCGAGTCGATGAAGGCCGCCCTGCGCGCGCTCAAGGAGGTCGCGGGCGAGGGCCGCGCGATCGCCGTCGTCGGCGAGATGCGCGAGATGGGCGACCGCTCGCGCGAGGCCCACGAGGAGATCGGGCTGGACGCGGTGCGCCTGCGGCTCGACCTCATCCTCGTCGTCGGCGAGGGCGCGCGACCGGTCTACGTCTCGGCAGTGCGCGAGGGCTCATGGGGCGACGAGGCGGCCTTCGCCGCTACGATTGACGAGGCCCGCGCGATGCTCGAGGGAGCGCTGCGACCAGGAGACACGGTGCTCGTCAAGGCATCGAACGGCTCAGGGCTGTGGAGGCTGGCGGACCAGCTCGTGGAGGAGAGTGCATGAAGGCGGTAGTCGCCGCAGGCGGGATCGCGCTGCTGGTGTCCCTGCTCGGGACCCCGCTGTTCATCCGGTACCTCACGAGGCAGCACTACGGGCAGTTCATCCGCCAGGACGGGCCCGCGTCGCACCACGTCAAGCGCGGCACCCCGACCATGGGCGGCGTCGTCATCATCCTCGCCACGCTGTTCGGCTGGCTCGTCGGCAACGCGTTCATCGGCAGGGCGCCTAACGCCTCGTCGATCCTCGTGGTCTTCCTGTTCGTGGGCCTCGGCTTCGTGGGCTTCCTGGACGATGCGATCAAGATCCGGCAGGAGCGCTCGCTCGGTCTGAGGGCGGGGTGGAAGATCCTCGGCCAGGGCATCGTCGGCATCGGCTTCGCGGTGCTCGCGCTCCAGTTCCCGAACGCGGACGGCCTCACGCCCGCGTCCACGGCGATCTCGTTCCTGCGCGACACGTCGCTCGATCTCGCGGTCATCGCGCCCGCCGTCGGCACGATCGGGTTCATCATCTGGTCGAACTTCCTCATCACCGCGTGGTCGAACGCGGTGAACCTCACGGACGGGCTCGACGGCCTCGCGACCGGCGCCTCGCTCATCTTCTTCGGCTCGTACATCATCATCGCGATCTGGCAGCTGCAGCAGAACTGCCAGCTCGAGGGCGCGGGATCGCTGTGCTACGAGACGCGCGACCCGCTCGACCTCGCGGTGCTCAGCTCCGCGATCGCGGGCGCGTGCTTCGGCTTCCTGTGGTGGAACACCTCGCCCGCGCGGATCTTCATGGGGGACACCGGCTCGCTCGCGCTCGGCGGCGCGATCGCGGGCATGACGATCGTCTCCCGCACCGAGTTCCTCGGCCTGCTCATCGGCGGCCTGTTCGTCCTCATCGTCGCCTCGTCGGTGCTGCAGATCGGCTGGTTCAAGATCAGCGGCGGCAAACGCATCTTCAAGATGGCGCCCCTGCACCATCATTTCGAGCTCATGGGATGGAACGAGGTCACGATCGTCGTGCGCTTCTGGATCATCGCGGGCCTGTGCGCGATGACCGGGGTCGGCGCGTTCTACGCGGAGTGGGTGGCGAACCTGTGAGCATCGCCGGGCTGAGGGTGCTGATCCTCGGTGTCGGCGTCGCGGGGACGTCGGCGGCGCAGGCGTGCCGCGAGGACGGCGCGGAGGCGGTGACCGTCGACGCGAACGGTCACGGCGACCACCGCGACCTCTCCGAGGTCGACCTGTCGAGCTTCGACGTCGTGATGGCGTCGGCGGCCTTCGCCCCGCACTCGCCGGCCATCCGCGCATGCGAGCAGGCCGGGCTGCCGATCTGGTCCGAGATGGAGTTCGCGTGGCGCGTGCGCCGTCCCGGCATCCCGTGGGTGCTCGTGACCGGCACCAACGGCAAGACGACCACGACCCAGATGGTGGGCGCGATCGCCGAGGCCGGCGGTCTCGATGTCGCCGTGTGCGGCAACATGGGGATCCCCGTCATCGCCTCGGCGCGCGAGCAGCACGACCTCGTCGCGGTCGAGATCGCGAGTCTCCAGCTGCACTTCACCGAGACGCTCTCGCCGCACGCCGCCGTGTGCCTCAACGCCGACGACGACCACACCGACTGGCACGGCTCGCTCGAGGCGTACCGCGCTGACAAGGCGCGCGTGTTCCGCCACGTCCAGGTCGCGTGCGTGTACCCGAGCGCTGACGCGCGGGTGGAGAGGATGGTCGAGGACGCCGAGGTCGTCGACGGCTGCCGCGCGATCGGCGTCTCGCTCGGCGCTCCCGCGCCCAGCCAGCTCGGCGTCGTCGAGGGCCTGCTCGTCGACCGCGCGTTCGTCGAGGACCGTCGCCGCCAGGCCGCGGAGATCGGCGAGCTCCAGGACCTCGAGCACCTCGTGGCGGGCGCCGTGCCCCCGTACCTCGTCACGAACGCGCTGTCCGCGGCCGCGCTCGCCAGGGCGGTGGGCGTCCCGCCCGAGGCGGTGAGCGCCGGGCTGCGTGGCTTCGCCCTCGACCAGCACCGCACGGCGTTCGTGCGCGACCTCGACGGCGTGCAGTACGTCGACGACTCGAAGGCGACCAACGCGCACGCGGCGATCGCCGCTTTCGGCGGGATGAGCCCCGGCTCGGTCGTGTGGATCGCGGGCGGTCAGCCCAAGGGCCAGGAGTTCTCCGAGCTCGTGCGGGAGGTCGGCGACAGGCTCAAGGCCGTGGTCCTCATCGGCGAGGACCCCGAGCCGCTCCTGTCGGCCCTCGCGGGACACGCGCCCGATATACCCGTATCGCGGATCGAACCGGGGGACACTGTGATGGCGAGGGCGGTCATCGCCGCTCGCTCGTTCGCCACCGCGGGCGACACGGTCCTGCTGTCTCCCGCGTGCGCGTCGTTCGACCAGTTCGCGAGCTACGCGGATCGAGGAGAGGCCTTCGCCCGGGCGGCGGAGGCGCTGACATAGGCGCGCACGCGCCGGGGGAGGTGCGAGTGACCGCGACGGCAGACCGCCGCAAGGCCGCCCCCGCGCCGACGGGCTCGCCCGTCGTCACGTACTACCTGCTCGCCGCTGCCACCGGCATCCTGCTGCTCATCGGCCTCGCGGTCGTGCTGTCGAGCTCGTCGATCACGTCGACGTTCACCTCCGGCGGGAACCCGTGGGGCGCGTTCATCGTGCAGGTCGCGGCGATGCTCATCGGCCTCGTGGTGCTGATCTTCGGGTCGCGGCTGTCGATCGTGCAGTGGAAGGCGTTCACGCCGCTCGTCTTCTACGGGTCGCTCGGGCTGCTCATCTTCGTCCAGCTCGCCGGCACCGCGGTCAACGGCAACAGGAACTGGATCAGGATCGCGGGCTTCTCCCTGCAGCCGTCCGAGTTCGCGAAGCTCGGGCTCGCGCTGTTCCTCGGCCTCGTACTTGCGCAGCGCCGCAAGGAGCTCCACACGCTCAAGGGGATGCTGCTCCCTGGCGGCGTCGCCGCGCTCGCGGTGATCGGCCTCGTCCTCGCCGGAGGGGACATGGGCACGGCGATGGTGATCGGCATGGTCGTCGCCGCCGCGTACTGGATCGCCGGAGTGCCCGCGCGGTTCTTCGTGATGGCAGCGCTTGCCGCGGTGCCGTTCGTCATCTGGCTGCTCACCCAGGGATCGACCAGGTCGGCCCGCATCTCGTCGTGGCTGTCGGGGGAGACCGACACCGTCGGCGTGGGCCTGCAGCAGACCCGCGGCACCTGGGCACTCGCCTCGGGCGGCATCTGGGGCCTGGGGCCCGGCAACAGCCGCGAGAAGTGGGGCTACCTGCCGGAGTCCGAGAACGACTTCATCTACGCGATCATCGGCGAGGAATGGGGCCTCATCGGCACCGTGACGGTGCTCATCGCGTTCGCCATGATCCTCATCGCGGTCTCACGCCTCGTGCGCCGCCACCGCGATCCTTTCGTGCAGATCGCCTCGGGCGCGATCGGCGCCTGGATCGTGGGGCAAGCCTTCCTCAACATCGCGGTCGTGCTCGAGCTGCTGCCGGTCTTCGGCGTGCCGCTGCCGCTGCTGTCCTCGGGCGGATCGTCGATGATCGCCTCCCTCGCCGCGCTCGGCGTGCTCATGGCGTTCGCGCGCCGAGAACCCGGCGCGCAGGAGGCCTTCGCGGCCCGGCCGTCGATGATCCGCCGCTCCATCGCGGTCGTCTCGAGGGGGCGTCGTGGGTGATCCCATCCTGCTGGCCGGCGGAGGCACCGCCGGCCACGTCAACCCGCTGCTCGCGACCGCGGCCGAGCTCGCGTCACGCGGGCACGAGCCCGCGGCGCTCGGCACGTCGATGGGGCTCGAGGCCGACCTCGTCCCGCGCGCCGGCCTCGAGCTCTTCACGGTCCCCAAGGTGCCCATGCCGCGTCGTCCCTCGATGGACCTCGTGCGCCTGCCGCTGAACCTCAAGCGCGCGATCGATGCCGCGACCGACGCGATCGACGCGATCGGCGCGAAGGCCGTCGTCGGCTTCGGCGGCTACGCGTCCACGCCCGCGTATCTCGCGGCGCGGCGCAGGAGGCTCCCCGTGATCGTCCACGAGGCGAACATGATGCCTGGCCTCGCGAACAAGCTCGGCGCGCGCTGGGCCGCCGCGGTCGCGACGACGTTCCCCTCGACCCCGCTCAAGGGCGCGGTGGTGACCGGACTGCCGCTGCGCGCGCAGATCGGTGAGCTCGCCCCGATCCTGCTGGACGACGACGCCCGCAAGGAGGCGCAGGCCGCGGCGCGCAAGGCGCTCGGCTGGCCCGCGGACGCCTCGGTCCTCCTGGTCACCGGCGGCTCCTCGGGTGCTGCGAGCCTCAACGCTGCGACGGTCGGTGCCGCCGAGCGCCTCACCGCGCACGGCGTCCACGTCATCCACCTCACGGGGATCGGCAAGGCGGACGATGCGCTCCGCGTGAGGGGTGGCATGTCCGCCTCGCACCGCGAGATGTACAAGGTCGAGGAGTATGCGCACGACATGGCGGCGATGCTGTCGGCCGCCGACGCCGTCGTCGCGCGCTCGGGCGCGGGCATGGTGTGCGAGCTCACGGCCCTCGCGATCCCCGCGCTCTATGTGCCGCTGCCGCACGGCAACGGCGAGCAGGGCCTCAACGCCGGTCCCGCGGTCGACGCGGGCGCGGCGACCATGATCCGCGATGCTGACCTCACGCCCGCCTCGATCGAGATGGCGGCGGAGCAAATGCTGCTCGACAGGGACGCGCCGGCGCGCATGCGCGCCGCGGCAAGACGGGTGGGAATCGCCGACGGCTCGGCGAGGCTCGCCGACCTCGTCGAGGCGCAGCTGAAGGAGGACGCGCAGCAGTGACGGACAGGATCCACTTCATCGGCGTGGGCGGCTCAGGCATGTCCGCCGTCGCCCGCCTCACCGCGGCGACGGGCGTCGAGGTGTCGGGCACCGACGCGAAGGAGAGCGCCTACTTCCTCGCGCTCAAGGGCGCCGGCATGGACGTGCGGATCGGGCACGACGCCGCGCTCGTCGAGGGGGCGGCCGCCGTCGTGATCTCGACCGCGGTGCGCGAGACCAACGTCGAGCTCGCGCGAGCGCGTGAGCTCGGGATCCCGGTGGTGCACCGCTCCGAGGCCCTCGCCAACGCGCTCGCGGGGCAGCGCCTCGTGGGCGTCGCGGGCTCGCATGGCAAGACCACGACGTCCGCGCTCACCGCTCACGTGCTCCACGCCTGTGGGATCGACGCGAGCTACGCCGTGGGTGCGCGCGTGCTGGGCATCGAGGGCGCCGTCGCGGGCGGCTACGCGGGCTCGAGCGGCGTCGGGGTCGTCGAGGCGGACGAGTCCGACGGCTCGTTCCTTCGCTACCACCCCGAGGTCGCGATCATCCTCAACATCGAGCCGGACCACCTGGACCACCACGGCACGGTCGAGGCGCTGCACCAGGCATTCGAGGACTTCGCGCGCGAGGCGAGCCTGCTGGTCGCGTGCGTCGACGACCCTGTGGTGCGGGGCATCGCCGAGCGGCTGCGCTCCGAGGGCCGCGACGTCGTGGGCTACGGCGAGTCTCCCGACGCCGACGTGCGGGTCACCGCCGACGGGCTGGTGCGCGGAGCCGACACGTATGCGATCGCGCCCGCGCTGCCCGGCGCTCACCAGAGACTCAACGCGGCGGCAGCATGGGCCGCCGCCGTCCACCTGGGAGTGGACCCTGTCGAGGCCGCCGATGCGGTCGCGACGTTCGGAGGCACGGGCCGCAGGTTCGAGCTGCGCGGCGAGGCAGGCGGGGTGCGCGTGATCGACGACTACGCGCACCACCCGACCGAGGTCGCGGCGATGCTCGAGGGCGCGCGCGCCTCGGGGGCCGGACACCTCGTCGTGCTGTTCCAGCCGGCCCTGTTCACCCGCACCCAGCTGCACGCCGCGGCGTTCGGCCAGGCGCTGTCGGTCGCCGACGCCGACGTCGTGCTCACCGAGGTGCACGGTGACAGGGAGGACCCGATCCCCGGAGTCTCGTCGCAGCTCATCGCCGACGGCGCCACGATGCCAGAGGGGTCGACGCTCACGCTCGTACCGTCCCTCGTCGACGCGGCTGCGGAGGCGGCGCGTCTCGCGAAGCCGGGCGATCTCGTGCTCACGGTCGGTTCCGGTCCCGTGACCCAGGCCGCTGGATGGATCCTCGACGCCCTGCGGAAGGGCGAGGGCCGGGGCCCGGATGCCTGAGCGCCCGGCCGCGCCCTCGCGACCCGCCGCGAGGCGCCCGGCCGTGCCGCGCGGTACGGAGGCACCGCGCAGTACGGAAGCGGAGCGCCCGCGCACCGGGAGCGCACCCATGTCGGTGGCGCCGCAGGCGACGCGCCGTCAGGGCGCGGCGACCGGGACCATCGATCGCACCGAAGTCACGAGGTCCCGCGAGAGCGCGACGCCGGCCGCGAAGGCGACCGGTGAGCACGAGGTCGCCGATGGGGCCGCGCGAGCGGCCGGCGAGCAGCAGGCCGCCGACCCGAGCATCTGGGTCGCCAGGGCCTCCCAAACCTTCGACCGCGTGACCCTGCGCATGCAGGAACGCCTCGCGGAGCGCCGTGCCGTCGAACGGCGCGTGCTGTGGCGGCGGTGGGGCATCCGCGCGGCGATCGCGCTCGGCGTGGTCGCGGTCGTGTGGGCGGTGATGATGTCGCCGCTGCTGCGCTTCGACGCGTCGGCGGTGGAGGTCTCGGGCGCGGGCAGGTACGTGGACGGCGACGCCGTCGAGGCCGCCATCGCGGCGCAGGACGGCGACTCGCTGCTCCTCGTGGACACGGGCGCGCTCGTGGAGAGCCTCGAGGAGATCCGGGGAGTCGCCTCGGCGAGCGTCGTGAGGCTGTGGCCGACCACGCTCCGGGTCGAGATCGAATCTCGCGTCCCGGTCGCCGCGGTTCCGCGGGACGGCGGCGGCTACGTCATCGTGGATGACGAGGCGCAGACCGTGTCGACGGTCAAGAACGCCCCCAAGAGGCTGCCGATCGTGACCGTGCCGCTCGGGGAGGGGAGCGACCGGGTGCTCCAGGCGGTGCTCGGCGTGATCGACGAGCTCCCCGTCGACCTGCGATCTCAGGTCGAGAGCATCGAGGCGGAGACCGAGGACTCGGTGAGCTTCACCCTGCGCGACGGGCCGCGCGTGGAGTGGGGGAGCGTTGAGGACTCTGCCACGAAGGCTCAGGTGCTGTCGGTGCTGCTCGACTCGGACAAGGCCTCCTCGGCGGAGGTGATCGACGTCTCCGCGCCGAGCCTGCCGATCACTCGCGACGAGTGACGGTCGACTCTCTCACTTCGGATTGTCGCGACACTTGCGCGTGTCCTGCGGAGCCGAGCCGACGGCGCGACGTACCTTCGTCGTGGATCAACTTGACATAACTATAACCCTCAAGTTGAAGGTTAACGTTTAGGGGAGGCACCCATGGCCGCACCGCAGAATTACATCACCAACATCAAGGTCGTCGGCGTCGGCGGCGGCGGCGTCAATGCCGTCAACCGCATGATCGACGTCGGCCTCAAGGGCGCCGAGTTCATCGCGATCAACACTGATGCGCAGGCGCTGCTCATGTCCGACGCGGACGTGAAGCTCGACATCGGTCGCGAGCTCACGCGCGGCCTCGGCGCCGGCGCCGACCCCGAGGTCGGCCGCCAGGCCGCCGACGACCACGAGGATGAGATCACCGAGGCGCTCAAGGGCGCCGACATGGTGTTCGTGACCGCGGGAGAGGGCGGCGGCACCGGCACCGGCGGAGCCCCCGTCGTCGCCAAGATCGCGCGCGGCCTCGGCGCGCTCACCGTCGGCGTCGTGACCCGCCCCTTCGGCTTCGAGGGCCGCCGCCGCGCGGACCAGGCGGACGCCGGCATCCAGCGCCTGCGCGAGGAGGTCGACACCCTCATCGTCATCCCGAACGACCGCCTGCTCGACATCTCGGATGCGCAGCTGAGCGTGCTCGGCGCCTTCGCGGCGGCCGACCAGGTCCTCCAGGGCGGCGTGCAGGGCATCACCGACCTGATCACGACCCCCGGCCTCATCAACGTGGACTTCAACGACGTGAAGTCCGTGATGCAGGGCGCGGGCACGGCTCTCATGGGTGTCGCGTCCGCCCGCGGCGAGAGCCGCGCGCTCGAGGCGGCCGAGGGCGCGATCTCATCGCCCCTCCTCGAGGCCTCGATCGAGGGCGCGCACGGCGTGCTGCTGTCGATCTCGGGCGGCTCGAACCTCGGGATCAAGGAGGTCGAGGCTGCGGCGCGCCTGGTGCGCGAGGCGGCCCACGCGGAGGCCAACATCATCTTCGGCACCGTCATCGACGACTCGCTTGGCGACGAGCTGCGGATCACGGTCATCGCGGCGGGCTTCGACGGCGGTGCGCCGACGTACCGCCAGCACGACACGGCGGTCGGCGGCGTGGAGACCAAGCCCGCGGCCGCCGCGGTGCCCGCAGAGCCCGTGTCCGCGCCGATCGAGCAGTCAGCGATCCCGACCGCGATCGACGCAGACGCCGAGCCCGAGCCGATGACGGACGCGATCGAGGTCAAGCCGAAGGTGGCCGCCGCGGCGGACGAGCTCGACGTTCCCGACTTCCTGCGGTAGCCGCCGCGTGCTCGATGCCGGGCTGCCCGTCAGAGCCTTCTTCACCGACAGGCGAGGAGGGCACTCGGCGGCTCCCTACGACACTCTCAACGTCGCGCTTCACGTCGACGACGACCCGGACGCGGTCGCGCACAACCGAGTCGTGGTGTCGGAGGCCGCCGGCGCGCTCGTGACGTTCCTGGAGGCGGATCATGGCATCACGGTCGCGAGGATCGACGAGCCCACCCCGAGACCGCCCAAGGCGGATGTGCTGCTCACGACGACGCCGGGGATCGCGCTCGCCGCGATCGCCGCGGACTGCGTGCCGCTGCTCCTGAACGACCCGCAGACAGGCGCCGTCGCCGCGGTGCACTCGGGCCGGGAGGGGCTCTATCGCGGCGTCGTCGATTCCGCGATAGCGGCCATGCTCGACCTGCGCCCGAGCGGTGCCGGTGCGGCCGGGATCCGTGCCGCGATCGGGCCCGCCATCTGTGGCGCGTGCTACGAGGTCCCCGAGAACCTGCGCGCCCGCGTGGGAAGGCGGCATCCGGTCGCCGTGGCCTCGACGTCGTGGGGCACCCCCTCGCTCGACATCCCGCGGGCGATCGAGACGCGGCTCACCGAGCTGGGGGTGGGCCCCGTGCTGCGCCACCGGCACTGCACGTTCGAGGACACGCGGTGGTTCTCGCACCGCAGGGACGCGCGCACGGGCCGCCACGCTGGAGTCATCGTGTGCGAGGGCCCTGTCGGCGTGTCGGTCCCGGCACCCGAGGACGCCGCGACCTAACGTGGTCCCAGATGGCTCAGGACATCCATCAGGGGAGAGGAGCACGCCGATGAGCGCGGTGCGCAAGGTTGTTCAGTACCTCGGCTTCGATGTGAGCGAGCACGAGGACTACGACTACTCCGAGGAGGAGCTCGCCCCTGTGACGAACCTTCACGAGGTGTCGGAGGCGCGCAAGAGCGCGCCCGCCACGGGTTCGGTGCGCGCGGCGCACCGCGAGCCGTCGGCGCCGCAGTCGAAGAGCCTGCGACGCATCCAGACGATCAACCCGCGCTCGTACAACGACGCGCGCCTGATCGGCGAGGCGTTCCGCTCTGGAGTCCCGGTCATCATGAACCTCACCGAGATGTCCGACGCGGACGCGAAGCGCCTCGTGGACTTCTCCGCGGGCCTCTCGTTCGGCCTGCACGGCTCGATCGAGCGCGTGACGACGTCGGTCTTCCTGCTCTCTCCGGCGCATGTCGAGATCGGCATGGACAACGAGCAGCAGCAGGACCAGCAGACGTTCTACAACCAGTCCTGAGGCCCGCGTCATCGCTGCGGGAACCCTGCGGTTCGTCGGTTAGGCTCGTCGCGTGACAATCATCTTCGGTCTGCTCCAGTTCGTCGTCTTCCTGTTCTTGATGTTCCTTCTGGGACGCGTGGTGCTGAGCTGGGTGTCGGTGCTCGCCCGGGACTGGCGACCCACCGGAGTCGCCGCGGTCATCGTCGAATCGGTGTACAGCGTGACCGACCCGCCCATCAAGCTCCTGCGGTCGCTCATCCCGCCGATCACGATCGGGCAGATCCGTCTGGACCTGGCCGTGATCATCCTGTTCTTCGTGTGCTACTTCCTCATGTTGGCGCTCTCGTTCCTGAGCACATAACCCCGACCGACCTGGGAAGTCTCGAGAACCGGCTCAAGTGCAAGCCGATAGATGAATGAGTAGAGTGACGGAAACGACGCGTTCGTTTTGTCCGAACGTAGCGAAGGGGTGACCCATGGCTTTGCTGACAGCAGAGGACGTGCTGAACAAGGCATTCTCCAAGACGAAGTACCGCGAGGGCTTCGACCAGGACGAGGTCGACGACTTCCTCGACGAGGTGGCGCACACGATCTCCGTGCTCGCCGCCGAGCGGGACGATCTTCAGCAGCGCCTGGCCGCGGCGCAGTCCGGCGCGGCACCCGCGCCTGAGGCGGCGCCCGCCGAGCCTGAGTCGCTGCTCGCCGCCGCGACCGACCCGTCGCAGGCCGGCGGACCCGAGATGGTCGCGATGGCCCAGAAGCTGCAGGACGAGTACGTCCGTGCCGGCGAGGAGGAGCGCGACCGCATCGTCGAGGAGGCGCGTGCGAAGGCCGACGAGCTGCTCCGCCAGGCCGACACGGACTCGGCGGCGCGCATGGACCAGCTGGCGCAGGAGCGCTCGGCGGTCGAGAGCAAGATCGACGACCTGCGCCGCTTCGAGCGTGACTACCGCGCCCGTCTCAAGACGTACCTCGAGAACCTTCTCGGCGACCTCGACCACGGCACCGCCCCCACGGGCGTCGCCGCATCCGGTCCGGCCGCCGCGCCCGCCGCGAACGTGGCCGGGCTCGAGGCGGCCGTCGCTGCCGCAGCGCTTGAGGAGGCCGCGGTCGGAGTCGGCGAGGACACGATCCCCGCGGACGACGAGACCGAGGCCGAGCCGGCGATGGATGCAGAGGCCGAGGCCGAGCCCGAGACCTTCGCCGACGAGGTGACGGAGGAGCCCGCTGCCGAGGAGGCTCCCGTCGAGGAGTACGCCCCCGCCGCGGAGGAGCCCGAGGCCGCACCGTCTCCCTTCGGAGGCTTCGCACCGTACGGCCAGTCGGTCCAGGAGGCCTCCGCCGAGGAGGCTCCCGTCGCCGAGTTCGCTCCTGCTGCTGCTGAGCCGGAGGAGGAGCCCGTCGCGGAGGAGTCTGCGGCGCCGGCCTGGTCCGCAGCGATGCCGACGTTCAGCGCGGAGCAGCCCGACGACGAGCCCGCAGCTCCCGCCGAGGCCGAGCAGCCTGAGCCCTACCAGCCGCGCATGTTCGCGACGCCGGAGGCATCCGCGCCCTCGCCCGAGGCCCCTGCCGCCCCGGCGCGCGCGTCGCTGTTCGGCGCCCCTGCCGCCGAGCCGGAGGTGGCGCCCTACACGCCGCAGTCCTTCGCCGCGCCGCAGCAGGAGAGCCCTGCCGCACCTGAGCCCGCGTACTCCGAGCCGCCGCGCTACGAGGCGCCCACGCAGACGACCCCGATGTGGGCTCCCACCACGTCGTCCATCCCGCAGGCCGCCTCGACTGAGCCGGCCGAGCCTGCGGCGGCCGACACGGAGGCGGAGGAGGCCGCGGCTCCCAAGCCCGACATCTACGACATCCGGTCGATCTTCGGCGACGTGACGCCGCGGAACGAGAACGGCTGATCTCAGCAAGCGACAGGAGGGCCGGGCGGCGACGCCCGGCCCTCTTCGCTTCTGCGCGGTGCGTCGGGCCCGGCAGACGTCCGATTGTGGAAGTATGTACGCCGACGGCTGACAAGGCGCGTCACGCTTTGCCTGCGACGCGAATGAGGTCTACGCTCGCGTCACTACCGAGAAGAGGTGTGTCATGACCAGCACGGACGTGACGATCATCGAGATCGACCCGGACGACATCAAGGCGGCGTCAGTGAAGACGTTGCCGGTGCGTGAGGGTGACGAGGCTTGGAAGGTCGGCGAGCTCAGGGACATCGTGACGCTGCTCAACTCCGACGTCGCTCGGCTGCTCGAGGAGTTCCGCGACACGGAGCTCGAGCTCGACGATCTGCTGCACACCTCGGAGGGCGCGGGAGACGACCAGGCCGACGCCGGTTCGACCGCGCTCGAGCGCGAGCAGGAGATGTCGATCGTCAACAACACGCGTGACATGCTCGAGCAGAGCGTCGACGCGTTGCGTCGCATCAAGGCGGGCACCTTCGGCGCGTGCCAGGTGTGCGGCAACGGCATCGGCAAGGCGCGCCTGCAGGCGTTCCCCCGGGCGACCCACTGCGTCACCTGCAAGCAGCGCGAGGAGCGTCGTTGAGCTGGCGGCCAGCCTTCTGGCTGGCCGCGATCCTCACGGTGGCGGTCGACCAGGCCACCAAGCAGTGGGCGCTGTCGGCCCTCACGCCGGGCACGGAGCATCAGCTCCTCGGTGACCTGCTGTCGCTGCAGCTGGTGTTCAACTCGGGAGCGGCCTTCTCCTTCGGCAACTCGAGCACCCTGATCCTGACGGTCGTCGCCGTCGTGCTGACCGTCGGCATCCTCTGGTACGGCCGACGGGCGTCTGCGACGTGGTCCGCCGTGCTGCTCGGCATGGGCCTGGGCGGCGCGATCGGCAACCTTATCGACCGGCTCTTCCGCGAGCCGTCGTTTGGGGAGGGCCACGTGGTCGACATGATCAAGTACGGCGACCTCTTCATCGGCAACGTCGCGGACATCGCGATCGTGGGAGCCGCGATCTGGGCGGTCATCGCCGGGCTGTTCGGGCATCGTCTCCTCGAGCACGAGGCGGCGACCGAGGCCGAGGCCACGGAGAGCACGGCCGACGGTGTCTGAGACCCGCTACCTCCCCGTCCCCGACGCCGTCGTGGGCGAGAGGGCCGATGCCGCGCTGTCCCGGATGCTGGGGCTGTCGCGCACGAAGGCCGCTGAGATCCTCGAGTCGGGCTCCGCGATGCTCGACGGGCGGATCCTCGGCAAGTCGGATCGTCTGTCGGATGGGGTCCTCGCGGTCGAGATCCCGGACGATCGCGAGCCCGCTCCTGAGCCTGAGATCCCCGGTGGACTCATGATCGTGTACGAGGACCAGGACCTCGTCGTCGTGGACAAGCCCGTCGGCGTCGCCGCTCACCCGTCACCAGGCTGGACAGGACCCACGGTCGTCGGTGGACTCGCCTCGGCGGCGGTGACGCTCGCCGATGCCGGTCCTCCCGAGCGCAAGGGCATCGTCCACCGCCTCGACGTGGGCACCTCGGGACTCATGGTGGTCGCGAAGTCCGTGCCCGCCTACAGCGCGCTCAAGGCCGCGTTCAAGGAGCGCACGGTCGAGAAGATCTACCACGCGATCGCGCAGGGCCATATGGACCCCACCGAGGGGACCATCGACGCGCCCATCGGGCGCCACCCCAGCTCGGACTGGAAGTTCGCGGTCGTCGAGGGCGGCAAGCCTTCGGTCACCCACTACGAGGTCCTCGAGATGTTCCCCGCTGCGTCGCTGCTGGAGATCCACCTCGAGACCGGCCGCACGCATCAGATCCGCGTGCACATGCAGGCGATGCGCCACCCGCTCGTCGGGGATCTCACGTACGGCGCCGACCCGATGCTCGCGAAGCGGCTGAACCTCGGACGGCAGTGGCTGCATGCGCATGAGCTCGCATTCGAGCACCCGACGCGCGGCGGCGAGGTGCGGGTCGTCTCGCAGTATCCCGAGGACCTCGCGTCCGCGCTCGAGAAGCTGCGGGCCTGACATGCGCGTCGTCTCCGTGACCACGGCGGCGCAGCTGGACCAGGCGATCGCGCTGAGGATCCAGGTGTTCGTCACCGAGCAGGGCTTCGACCTCGAGGGTGAGCGCGACGCCGTCGACGACGATCCGCGTACCCTTCACGCGCTGTGCCTCGCCGACGATGGCACCGTGCTGGGCACCGCGCGGCTGGTCGCGCCTGGCTCCGACGCGGGGCACGGGGTCGACGGCGGCATCGGCGGGATGGACGCCACCGTGCCGCACATCGGGCGTGTGGTGGTCGCGGCCGCGGGCCGCGGCACGGGGGCTGGGCGTGCGCTCATGGACTACCTCGAGCGCGAGGCGGTCGCGCGCTTCGGCGCCGACGGCGAGGTGCGGGTCGAGGTCAGCGCGCAGCGCCAGGCGATGCCGTTCTACCACCGGCTCGGCTATACGGCGTTCGGCGACGCCTACCTGGACGAGCACGTGTGGCACCAGGACGCGTACCGCATCGTCCGCGCGGACTGAACAACCCAACGCTCCGCACGGATTCGCGGGCGGCACGCCAGCGTGTCGCCCGGCACAGTCGGCGTGTCGTCGGGGTGTCGGACGCAGATCCGTGCGGAGTGCATGCGGCGGGACTCACGCGTCAGGATGCGAGCGAGTCCAGGAAGGCCACGGTCGCGTCCGAGATCTGCTCGCGAGCCTCGTCATCGGAGATGGTCGCCGTGCCGTCGCCCGGCTGGAGGCCGTAGGCGCCGAACTGGGCGTGGCTGCCTCCCTCGATCACGGTGAAGGTCGTGTCGGCAGGCAGGTCCTCGGCCGAGGCCTCGATCTTGTCGGGGGTCGCAAGGCCGTCCTCCGAGCCCGAGATCGACAGCACCGTACCCGCGAAGCCGCTCATGTCGTCGGCAGGGTAGGACGCGAAGAACAGCAGCCCTGCGGGCGCTTCGGCGGCGCTCTCGGCCTCGAGCGCAGCCACCGTGCCTCCGAGCGAGTGCCCGCCCACGGCCCACTCCAACGAGGGATCGATCGCCGTCGCGGCCGCGTAGCCGTCGAGGGCGAGGAAGCCGATCCCGAGCGGCTGCTTGACGATGACCACGGTGTGGCCGGCCTCCGCGAGCGGCCGCAGCACGGCGGCGTAGGCGCGCGGATCGACGCGCGCGCCGGGCTGGAACGCGAGGGCCACGGTGCTCGCCTCGCCGGTCGGCTGCAGGACGATCTGCGTGCTCGTCTCGGTGACCGCTACCGCCTCGTCGGACTCCATCGCGGCGAGCGCGGGCTCCGTCGCGGAGAACGGCTTGAGCCACGCCATCGCGGCGATCCATGCCACCCCCGCGACTGCGGCGCACACGCGGAGGACGATCTGCCATGTGCGGGCCCCGCCCCAGCCACGCCACGTCGCGACTCCGACGAGCGCGGCGCCGAGCACCGTGACGAGGAGCAGCGCGGGATACAGCGGATGCCCGTGGGAGACGCCTCCCCATGCGGTGAGCGCCACCCATGCCACCACGAGGAGCGCGGCGAGGGCGAGCCCTCGCTCGGTCCACACGAGCCAGACGGGCGCTTTCCTGCGGTCGCTCACGGTTCTCCTCCTGGCGGGGCCCGATGGCGCGACGTGCGGTGCCGGGCTGATGACTCCGACGCTAGCGGATCTCGGCGAGCGCCTTGCGGATGCGCTTGTCCGACACGGGTCCGTCTGTGCCGAGCGTCTGGGCGAACAGCGAGACGCGGTACTCCTCGATCATCCAGCGGACGTCCTCGAGCGCCGCCGCGCGCGTCGGATCGGGCCGTCCGGCGAGCACTGCGCCGCGCACGGCCTCGTACTCGTCGGCGACCTCTCGCACCTTCCACGCGAGCTCGGTGTCCCTGGACGATGCGGTGGCCGCCTTCTCGAGCCGCACCTTGGCGGCCTTGAGGTAGCGGGCGAGGTGCCTGAGCCGCGCGGGAGGCGTCGCGGAGATGAAGCCGTCGCCCACGAGGTCGGCGGACCGCGCGCGCAGCTCCGACAGCACGTTCAGCAGCGCCAGCGACGTCGAGGCCCGCACGGCCGAGTCGAGCTCGCGGGCGGCCTCGAGCGCGGGCAGGACGCGTGTGACGATCGTCTGAACCTCGTCCTCGAGCCGTTCGCGCAGCACGGTGCGCGCGTGGTCGTAGGCTGCCGCGGATCGGATCGCTCCCGCGTCGAGCCCGGTGTCGGAGCCTGGCGTGGTGAGGGCGGTGACCGCCGCGAGCTGAAGGTCGTCGACGAGCGCCTCGGTGTTCCGGTACGAAGCCGAGGCGAGAAGCAGCGACTCCTTCGAGCTCCAGCGCGACGTGACGCGTCCCGTCGCGAGGGCGAGGTCGGCCACGAGCAGGCGCCTGACCCCGGCCGGGTGGGCCGCGTCGCGCGAGACGGCGTCGGGCATGACCCGCAGCGAGGCCTTGCGACCCTTCTCGGCGACAATCCCCGGGTAGCCGCGCACTGCCACGCCGCCGACGACGCCCTCGACGTGCTCGGGGAGTGTCCCGCCGGGGAGCGAGGGCCACGAGGTGAGCCCTTCCTGCTCGGGCAGCGTCGTCGGGACGACCGGCGCGACGTTCGCGGGGGAGGGCGTCGCTCCCTTCGCGCCGCCGCGCTGCCGGGACGACGGGCGCGCCGTCGCGACGGCGCGCTTCACGGCGGCCTCCGTGCGGGGCGCGAGCTCGCGCTGCAGCGCGATCAGGCTCGTGGAGGAGGACACCGCCTTGCGGCCGTCGACCGCCTCGAAGGTCACGCGCAGGTGCGAGGGCAGCCGCGCGTCGACCTCGGTCCATGCGTCCTCGGGGATGGCGGCGTCCTTGACGGCCGCGATCGCGCGCGTGAACGTGGAGCGGTACGACTCGGCTATGTCCCCGGCGCGAGCCATGTCCGCCCAGGCGGGCGTCTCGCGGACAAGCCACGCGACGACCGCGCGCGCGGTGTCGGGTGCTGGAACGAGGCCGCGCCGCACGGGCTTGGGGAGCGCTCGGATCGTCTCGGTGGTGAGCTCCTCGAGCAGGCCCGGCACGAGCCAGTCGAAGCCGTCGGGCACCACGCGGGGGAGCAGCGCGAGCGGGATGCGGACGGTCAGCCCGTCGTGCAGCGCCCCGGGCTCGAACGCGTACTGCAGCGGCAGCGTGAGCTCGCCCTGAGGCCACGCATCGGGGAAGGCCTCGGGGTCGACGTCCGCCTCGGGCGGCAGCAGGTCGTCGCGGCGCAGCGTGAGCAGATCGGGCGTGGTCCGCGAAGCGCCCTTCCACCAGCGATCGAAATGGCGCGCGGAGACGACGGAGTCGGGAATCCGTTCGTCGTAGAAGTCGAACAGCGTCTCCTCGTCGGCGATGAGGCCGCGCGTGCGCGAGCGGGCCTCGACCTCCTCGAGCTCGGCGAGCAGCCGCTGGTTGTCCTTCCAGAATCTGTGGTGCGTGGTCCACTCGCCCTGCACGAGCGCGTGGCGGACGAACATCTCGCGCGCCTCTGCGGGTCGTACTCGTCCCCACAGGATCGTGCGGTCGGACACGATCGGGACACCGTAGAGCAGCACCTTCTCGTGGGCCATCGCGGCCCCCTGCTTCGTCGACCAGTGCGGGTCCGAGTACGTCTTCTTGGCGAGGTCGCCCGCGAGCTCCTCGGCCCACTCGGGCTTGATCGAGGAGACGTCGCGCGCCCACATGCGGCTCGTCTCGACGATCTCGCCGGCCATGACGAACTCCGGAGGCTTCTTGGACAGCGCGGATCCGGGGTTGATCGCGAAGCGCACGCCGCGCGAGCCGAGGTACTCGTTCGAGGCGCGCTTGCGGGCCTTGCGGATCGCGGCCTGGCGCTTGTCGCCGGTGAGGTGAGCGAAGTCGGAGGCCTTGACGTCGAGGGTCTCCTGCATGCCGATCTGGGACAGCAGCCCGGACAGGACCGAGCGGTGGATGGCCTCCTCGTTCCACACGTGCCGCAGCGCACCGGTGGCCCTCTCATCGCCCTCGGGGGTGACCCTCTTCGGCCTCCCCGACTGCATCTGGATGCCGAGCGGCTTCGCGGCCTCGCGGATCTGCTGGACCACGTCCTGCCACTCGCGGATCCGCAGATAGTGCAGGTGCTCGGCCTTGACGAGGCGGCGGAACGCGGAGCCGGACAGCTCGCGGCGGCGCTCGCGGAGGTACTCCCACAGGTTGAGGTAGGACAGCAGATCCGACGACGGGTCGGCGAAGCGGCGATGCAGGAGGTCCGCGGCCTCCCGGATCTCCGCGGGGCGCTCGCGCGGATCCTGGATGGACATGGCCGCGGCGATCACGGCGACCTCGTGCGCGACGCCGTGCTTGGCGGCCTCGACGATCATGCGGGCCTGGCGCGGGTCCATGGGCAGGCGCGCGAGTGCACGGCCCGTCTCGGTCAGCCGGGTCTGACCGTCGCGCTGCGAGATCGCGCCGAGCTCGGCGAGCAGGTTCATGCCGTCGCGGATGGCGCGGGTGTCCGGCGGCTCGACGAACGGGAAGGACGCCATGTCCTCGGGCGAGGCGACCACGCCGACGGAGATCATCTGGAGCAGCACCGACGCGAGCGACGTGCGCAGGATCTCGGGCTCGGTGAACCGAGGCCGGCCCTCGAAGTCCTCCTGGGAGTACAGGCGGATCGCGATGCCGTCGGCGAGGCGTCCCGCGCGACCGGAGCGCTGGTTCGCGCTCGCCTGCGAGATCGGCTCGATCGGCAGGCGCTGCACCTTGGTGGCCTTCGAGTAGCGCGAGATGCGCGCGGTGCCGGGGTCCACGACGTAGTGGATGCCGGGGACGGTCAGCGACGTCTCTGCGACGTTCGTCGACAGGACGATGCGGCGCGCGGAGTGGCGCTCGAACACGCGGTGCTGCTCGGCGGCGCTGAGCCGGCTGTAGAGCGGGAGGACCTCGATCCGGCGGGGGTGCCGGGGATTGCGCACGCGGTCGCCGTAGTGGCCCTCGAGCGCGTCGGCGGCGTCGCGGATCTCCCGCTCGCCCGAGAGGAACACGAGGATGTCGCCGTCGCCCCACGTCATGAGCTCGTCGCACGCCTCGACGATGCCGGTGACCAGGTCCCTCTCGGCGCCACGGGTCTCGCCCTCGAGCGGGCGGTACAGGATCTCGACCGGGTAGGTGCGGCCCGTGACCTCGACGATCGGGGCGACGGGCGCATCGTCCATGTCCCTGGGAAGGGACGATGCGGTGGTTCCGGACGATGCCAGGGCGGCGGTCGCATCGTCCGTATCCTCGGGTGCCACGTAGGGGAGCGGGCCCCCCGGAGCGAAGTGCCTCGCGAATCGCTGCGAGTCGATCGTCGCCGACGTGATGATGACCTTCAAGTCAGGGCGGCGGGGGAGCAGGTTGGTGAGGTAGCCGAGGAGGAAGTCGATGTTGAGGCTGCGCTCGTGGGCCTCGTCGATGATGAGGGTGTCGTAGGCGCGTAGCTCGGGGTCGCGCTGGATCTGCGCGAGCAGGACGCCGTCGGTCATCACGCGCACGAGGGTCTCGGGCGAGGACTCGTCGGTGAATCGCACCTGGTAGCCGACAATGCCGCCGAGAGGAGTGCCGATCTCCTCGGCGATGCGCTCCGCGACCGAGCGGGCAGCGATGCGGCGCGGCTGGGTGTGGCCGATCTGGCCGGCACGGCCGCGACCGAGCTCGAGGCAGATCTTGGGAAGCTGGGTCGTCTTGCCCGAGCCGGTCTCGCCCGCGACGATCACGACCTGGTGGTCCCGGATGGCAGCCGCGATGTCCTCACGCCTGGCGCTGACCGGCAGCTCCTCGGGATAGGAGATCGAGGGCAGCTCGACTGCGGCGCGCTTCTCCGCGGCGGCCGCGAGAGCGGCATGGCTCACGCGCGGCTGACGCGGCGTGCCCCGACCCGCCCCCTGACCGCGGCGACGACCGTGACCGCGGCGACCGGAGCGTCCCTGCGCCTGGTTCCCGTCGCGGTCGAGGCGACGGACCGGCGCGTTCTCGGGCGGCGTGTCGGCGGTCATGCCCACCATTGTCCCAAGGTGTCAGGGGTGATCCGTCCGCGAGGTCGGTGGGCCGCGAGTCTCGCCCAGCGTTGTCAGCGGCGGGTCCTAGAATCAACCCCATGCCGGGCAAGGAATTCACTCATCTGCACGTCCACACCGAGTACTCCATGCTGGACGGCGCGGCCCGCATCGGCGATCTCATGACGGAGGTCAAGAGCCTGGGTCAGAACGCGATCGCGATCACCGACCACGGCTACCTGTTCGGCGCGTACGAGTTCTGGAGCAAGGCCACCGCCGCGGGAGTGAAGCCCATCATCGGTCTCGAGGCCTACCTCACGCCGGGCACGGCCCGCGCCGACAAGACCCGCGTGCGCTGGGGCGAGCGCGGCCAGGAGTCCGACGACGTCTCGGCCGGTGGCGCCTACACGCACGCGACCATGTGGGCAGAGACCACCGAGGGCATGCACAACCTGTTCCGGATGGGCTCGTATGCGAGCCTCGAGGGGCACTTCCACAAGGCGCGCATCGACCGCGACCTTCTCCAGCGCTATGCCAAGGGCATCATCGCGACCACGGGCTGCCCGTCCGGAGAGGTCCAGACCCGCCTGCGCCTGGGGCAGTACGAGGAGGCCATCAAGGCCGCCGCGGAGTTCCAGGACATCTTCGGCAAGGACAACTACTTCGTCGAGCTCATGGACCACAACCTGTCCATCGAGAAGCGCGTCTACGAGGACCTCATCCGCGTCGCCAAGGCCATCGGCGCTCCGCTCGTCGCGACCAACGACCTGCATTACGTGCGCAAGGAGGACGCCCACGCGCACGAGGCGCTGCTGTGCATCCAGTCGGGCTCCAACCTCAACGAGCCCACCTACGACCAGGGCGGCAAGCGCTTCGCGTTCTCGGGCGACGGCTACTACGTCAAGTCATCCGAGGAGATGTGGGACCTCTGGGGAGACGCGCACCCCGACGCGCTCACCAACACCATGGCGATCGCGGAACGCTGCGAGGTCGCGTTCGACACCAAGGCCGACTACATGCCGGTCTACGACTGCCCGCCAGGCGAGGACGAGCACTCGTGGTTCGTCAAGGAGGTCCAGAAGGGCCTCCACCTGCGCTACGGCGAGACGATCCCGTCGGAGGTGCAGGAGCGCGCCAACTTCGAGATCGAGGTCATCGCGGGCAAGGGATACCCCGGCTACTTCCTCGTCGTCGCCGACTTCATCCAGTGGGCCAAGGACCACGGCATCCGCGTCGGCCCCGGCCGTGGCTCCGGTGCGGGCTCGATGGCCGCGTACGCGATGAAGATCACCGACATCGACCCGCTGGTCCACCAGCTGTACTTCGAGCGCTTCCTCAACCCGGAGCGCGAGTCCAAGCCCGACTTCGATGTGGACTTCGACGAGCGTCGTCGCGCCGAGGTCATCCGCTACGTGTCGGACAAGTACGGCGAGGACCGGGTGTCGATGATCGTCACCTACGGCACGATCAAGGCCAAGCAGGCGCTCAAGGACGGCGCGCGCGTCCTGGGCAAGCCGTTCGCGGTCGGTGAGCAGCTCACCAAGGCCTACCCCGACGCGATCATGGGCAAGGACATGCCGCTCGGCGCCGTCAACGACGAGTCGCACAAGCAGTATCACGAGGCCGCCGACTTCAGGGCGCTGCTCGAGACCGACCCCGAGGCCGCCGAGGTCATGGATCTCGCGCGCGGCCTCGAAGGGCTCAAGCGTCAGTGGGGCGTGCACGCCGCGGGCGTCATCATGTCGTCCGACCCGTTGATCGACATCATCCCCATCATGCGCCGCGAGCAGGACGGCGCGATCATCACCCAGTTCGACTACCCGACGTGCGAGACGCTCGGCCTGGTCAAGATGGACTTCCTGGGCCTCCGCAACCTCACGATCCTGGACGATGCGCTCGACAACATCGTCGACAACGGCAAGGATCCGCTCGTCCTCGAGGACCTGGAGCTCGCCGATGAGGGGACCTTCAAGCTCCTCCAGAGCGGCGACACCCTGGGCGTCTTCCAGCTCGATGGTCTTGCGATGCGCTCGCTGCTGCGCCAGATGCGTCCCGACTCGTTCGAGGACATCTCGGCTGTGCTCGCGCTGTACCGCCCTGGCCCGATGGGAATGAACTCCCACACCAACTACGCCGAGCGCAAGAACGGCCGCCAGGAGATCCAGCCGATCCACCCCGAGCTCGACGAGCCGCTCAAGGAGGTCCTCGGGATCACCTACGGCCTCATCGTGTACCAGGAGCAGGTGCAGCGCATCGCGCAGATCGTCGCGGGCTACACGCTCGGCGCGGCCGACCTGCTGCGTCGCGCGATGGGCAAGAAGAAGAAGGAGATCCTCGACAAGGAGTTCGAGCCCTTCAAAAACGGTGCTCTCGAGCGCGGGTACTCGATCGAGGCCATCAACGCGCTGTGGGAGACGATGCTCCCGTTCGCCGACTACGCGTTCAACAAGGCGCACACCGCGGCCTACGGCGTCCTCTCCTTCTGGACCGCATACCTCAAGGCGCACTACCCGACCGAGTACATGGCGGCGCTGCTCACGTCGGTCGGCACCGACAAGGACAAGTCGGCGCTCTACCTGGCCGAATGCCGCCGCATGGGCATCAGCGTGCTCACGCCGGACGTCAACGAGTCCCGCGCGTTCTTCTCCGCGGTCGGGTCCGACATCCGCTTCGGCATGGCCGCAGTGCGCAACGTCGGCGCCAACGTCGTCGCGGAGATCGTCAAGGCCCGCGAGGAGAAGGGGAAGTTCACCTCGTTCTCCGACTTCCTCGACAAGGTCCCCGCGTCGGTGTGCAACAAGCGCACGATCGACTCGCTCATCAAGTCCGGCGCGTTTGACTCGCTGGACCACACGCGCCGCTCGCTCAACACGATCCACGAGCAGGCCATCGACTCGGTCGTGGGCGTGAAGCGCCAGGAGGCGACCGGCCAGTTCGACCTGTTCGGGATGGACGAGGAGCTCGGCGGCGGCGTCAAGGTGTCGGTGCCCGACATCGAGGAGTGGGACAAGAAGACCCTCCTCAACCTCGAGCGCGACATGCTCGGCCTGTACGTCTCCGATCACCCGCTGTCCGGGCTCGAGAACGTGCTGCGGTCCGAGTCCTCGCACCAGATCCTCACGGCGACGCCCTCGCACGGCGTGTCGGACGGCGACCAGGTCACCTTCGCGGGCCTGCTCACGCGCGTCGACCGACGCATCGCGAAGTCCGGCAACGCGTACGCGATCGTCACGCTCGAGGACCTCACGGGCGAGACCGAGATCTCCTTCTTCGGCAAGACGTACGAGACGTACGCGCGCGACCTCGCCGACGACGCCGTGATCGTGATCAAGGCGCGCGCTCGCGAGCGTGGCGACGGCGGCATGCAGTTCTCCGCGGTCGAGCTGCGGGTTCCGAACCTCAACGTGCAGGACAACTCGCCGGTCGTCATCACGCTGCCCGCGTCGCGCGCGACCCCGCCCGTGGTCGAGGAGGTGCGGTCGATCCTCACCTCGCACCCCGGCGGCATCGAGGTGAAGCTCGTGCTGACCGGCTCGGGCGACCCCGTGACGGTGTCTGTCGACGACAAGTTCCGCGTCACCCGCTCGAGCGCGCTCTACGGCGACCTCAAGGCGGCGCTCGGTCCGGCCTGTCTCGCCTGACGTCGGCGGCGCGGCGCGCTAGCGTCGAGGTATGACCCCGACGACGTGGTGGCGGCTCCGGGGCGGCACGCCCGCTTCAGCGTGCCTCGCGCGTGTCGTCGGCTCGTCCTCGGGGTCCGCCCGAGAGGAGGAGCCATGAGCGGATGGCCCGTGATCGCCTTCGTGCCGGCCGAGGATCAGCCTCGCGCGGTCGAGTTCTACACCGAGGTGCTCGGGGCGAGACTCGTGGAGGACGATGGCTTCGCCGCGGTGTGCGAGATGGGCGGCACGATGGTCAGGATCGTCGAGCCCCGCGACTTCTCGCCGCAGCCCTTCACGGTCCTGGGCTGGGAGGTGCGGGACATCGAGGCCGAGGTCGCTCGGCTCGTCGCGGAGGACGTGCGCTTCGAGCATCTCGGCTCGGCCGAGGGCTCCGACGTGTGGACGGCCCCGAACGGCGACCGCGTCGCCTGGTTCCATGACACCGAGGGCAACCTGCTGTCGCTGTCGGAGCACGTCAACCCGGTCTCCGGACAGGACTAGGGGCGTCCGCCGGCAGCGGGCGATGCCCGGCAAGACAGAGAGCCTCGGGGCCCGGACGCGGCACGCCGCGCCACTAGGCTGACCTCATGCTCAGCCGTATCGACCTGCGTGACCGCGACCTCACCACCCGCGAGCTGCTCGAGGTGGTTCCCCGCGCGGAGGTGGACGTCGCCGCCGCGCTCCAGACCGTCCTGCCGATCCTCGCCGACGTGCGCGAGCGAGGCGAGCATGCGCTGCGCGAGTACGGCGAGCGCTTCGACGGTGCGGTGCCTTCGTCGCTGCGCGTCCCGGCCGCGGAGATCGAGGACGCGCTGACGACTCTCGACCCCGCCGTCCGCGAGGGGCTCGAGGAGGCGATCACGCGCGTGCGCGCCTTCCACGTCGCGACGGTCCCGCCGCCCGTGAAGGTCGAGCTCGCGCCCGGTGCGACCGTGTCGCAGCGGTGGATCCCGGTCGGACGCGTCGGCCTGTACGTGCCCGGCGGGCTCGCCGTCTACCCGAGCTCGGTCGTCATGAACGTGGTCGCGGCGCAGTCCGCGGGCGTGAAGGCGATCGCCGTCACGAGCCCGCCGCAGCGTGAGTTCGGAGGCTCGGTGCACCCGACGATCCTCGCGGCATGCGCGCTGCTCGGCGTTGACGAGGTCTACGCGGTCGGAGGCGCCCAGGCGGTCGGCATGCTGGCCTACGGCGCCGAGGCCGCGGACGGATCGGTGCTGTGCGAGCCGGTCGACGTCATCACGGGCCCGGGAAACGTCTACGTGGCCGCCGCGAAGCGCGCGGTCAACGGCGTCGTCGGCATCGACTCGGAGGCCGGCCCGACTGAGATCGCGATCGTCGCGGACGACTCCGCTGACGCGGACTACGTCGCCGCGGACCTGCTCAGCCAGGCCGAGCACGACCCGATGGCGGGCTCGGTCCTCATCACCGACGACGCGGACCTCGCCGAGCGCGTCGAGACGGCGCTGCTCGCGAGGGCCCAGGCGACCAAGCACGTCGCGCGCACCAAGGAGGCCCTCACGGGCATCCAGTCGGCCGTGATCCTCACGGGCAGCCTCGAGCAGTCCATCCAGGTCGCCGACGCGTACGGCGCGGAGCACCTCGAGATCCACACGCGCGACGCAGCCGAGGTCGCCGGGCGCATCCGCAACGCGGGCGCGATCTTCGTCGGTCCGCACAGCCCGGTGCCGCTCGGTGACTACCTCGCCGGCTCGAACCACGTGCTGCCCACGGGTGGCACCGCGCGCTTCGCGTCGGGCCTGAACGTCGTGAGCTTCCTCAAGGCGGTGTCGGTCATCGAGTACGACGCCGGCGCGCTGGCCGAGGTAGGCCGCAAGGTGATCGCGCTCGCGAACGCCGAGGACCTTCCGGCGCACGGAGAGGCGATCGCTGCGCGTCTCGAGCGGGGCTGAAGCGCCCGGCTCTCGCGAACCGTGCACGGTGCGCGCCGCGTGGATAGTGTTCGTTATCACTTCGTAATCCATTCGCGCCGGGCGTCCCTTCGCAAAACTTCGCGATCCCGCCAGGATCTTCCTTAGCGCCCTCCGGGGTGCCTGTCTACTGAGGGGGATTGATGCATTCATTCGCAGACGCGCCACGTCGATTCGGGCGTGGTCTCATGGCTGTCGCGGCGGCGATCGTCGCGGCGTTGACGTTGACGACGGCCGCCCAGGCGGTCGAGCTGGATCCGGTGGCGTTCTCGCCGGAGGTCTCTGGCGTGGTGCAGGTGGGGGAGACCCTGACGGCCGTGATGGACAACGCCGAGGCGACGTACGACTACGCGTGGATGGTCGACGACGCCGTCGTCGGCACGGCGCAGACGTATGACGTAGTCGCGGATGATGCGCTGAAGTCGTTGGTGCTCTCGGTGACCGGGCATCAGGACGGCTATGCGGACACGACGCTGGAGACCGCGGCCGTGACGGTGCAGAAGGCCACGTTCGAGGAGTTCTCGACGTCGCTGTCGGGCTCGCTCGTGGTCGGCAAGACCCTCAAGGCGAAGGTCCCCGCCTCGGGGCCCTACACCGTGCAGTGGCGCCGCGACGGGGTCGCGATCTCGGGGGCGACGTCCGCGACCTACACGATGAAGAGCGCTGACATCGGCCACCGCATGTCGGTGAAGGTCGTGCAGAGCGCGCCCGGCTACGTCACGCAGAAGTCGATCGCGAACGCAGCGGGCAAGGTCAAGCGCGTGTTCACCGCGTCGAAGGCACCGCAGATCCGTGGCACCGCGAGGGTCGGCAAGGTCCTCACCGCGGACGTCGTTGACTGGTCGCCGACGGTGCGTTCCTACACGTACCAGTGGAAGCGGGACGGTGAGGCGATCACAGGCGCCACGAAGAGGACGCGCAAGCTCACGGTCAACGACCTGGGTGCGGAGATCACGGTGACCGTCACCGGATACAAGCCCGGCTATGCGCCGAAGTCGCGCACGTCGGCTGGCACGGACAAGGTGCGCAAGGGAATCATCAGCGCTCCGAGGCCCACGATCGCCGGCACCCGCAAGGCAGGCAAGCGGCTCACCGTCGAGGACTACGCGTGGCGGATCACGCCGGGGAACGTGTCGCTCTCCTACCAGTGGTACCGCAACGGCAAGGCGGTGAGCGGTGCCACCGAGGCGACCTTCGCTCTCAAGAACGTCGACGCGGGAAAGACCCTCTCGGTCGAGGTGACCTACGCGAGGGACGGCTACGTCACCAAGACGCGGACCTCCGTCGAGACCGCGAAGATCGCGAAGCGCAACCAGGTCATGCGAGGCAACGGTGCCTGGAAGGTCGGGGTCGACGTGAAGCCCGGCCTGTACTACTCGGCCTCTCCGACGGAGTCCTGCACGTGGGAGCGGTGGGACGACATGTCCGGCTCGTACGAGGACGCGGTCGCCGGCGGTGACTGGGGCACCGGGCGTCGGATGATGCAGATCGACTCTGGCGACGAGTACGTCTACACCTACGGCTGCGGTGGCTGGATCCGCTTCGACGGCACCGGGCTCAAGCGCAGCGGCCTGCCCGGCAGCGGGGTGTTCAAGGTAGGCGTGGACGTGCGCACCGGAACGTACCAGTCCACCGGTAACGACGGGTGCTACGTCGCGATCCTGGACGCCCCGTCGGGTGACATCGCCGACATCGTCGAGAGCGACGAGTACGACGGCAAGGTCTACCTGTTCCTGGATGCGGGTGCCGAGTTCGTCGAGGTGCTGGGCTGCAACAAGTGGACCAAGGTCAGCTAGCGCTGACCGGGCCATCAGAGGGGCATCGTCTTCGGACGGTGCCCCTCTGTGCTTCTCCGCGCACGACGAGGTCAGGTGCGTGGCACGTCCGCAGCGAGGCGGCCCGTGCCGTCTCGAGAGGGATCGTTATCACTTCGTAATCCATTTGCGCCGGGCGTCCCTTCGCAAAACTTCGCGATCCCACCACTATCTTCCCTAGTGCCCTCCGGGGTGCCTGTCTACTGAGGGGGATTGATGCATTCATTCGCACGCGCGCCACGTCGATCCGGGCGTGGTCTCATGGCTGTCGCGGCGGCGATCGTCGCGGCGTTGACGTTGACGACGGCCGCCCAGGCGGTCGAGCTGGATCCGGTGGCGTTCTCGCCGGAGGTCTCTGGCGTGGTGCAGGTCGGGGAGACGCTGACCGCGGTGACGGACAATGCGGCGGCGACGTACGACTACGAGTGGAGCGTCGCGGGCGTGGTCGTCGGCACGACGCAGACGTATGACGTGGTCGCGGAGGATGCGCTGAAGTCGTTGGTGCTCTCGGTGGCCGGTCATCAGGACGGCTATGCGGACACGACGCTGGAGACCGCGGCCGTGACGGTGCAGAAGGCGACGTTCGAGGAGTTCTCGACGTCGCTGTCGGGCTCGCTCGTGGTCGGCAAGACCCTCAAGGCGAAGGTCCCCGCCTCGGGGCCGTACACGGTGCAGTGGCGCCGCGACGGGGTCGCGATCTCGGGGGCGACGTCCTCGACCTACACGCTCAGGTCAGCCGACGCCGGGCACCGCATGTCGGTGAAGGTCGTGCAGAGTGCGCCCGGCTACGTCACGCAGAAGTCGATCGCGAACGCGACGTCGAAGGTCAAACGTGTGTTCACCGCGTCGAAGGCGCCGAAGATCAGCGGCACCGTGCGGGTGGGTCAGGTGCTCAAGGCCTCGGTGGGCGAGTGGTCGCCGGGCGTGAAGTCGTACACGTATCAGTGGAACCGTGACGGCGTGGCCATCAAGGGAGCCACCGGCAAGACTCGCAGGCTTACCGTGAACGACCTCGGTCACAAGATCACGGTGACAGTGACAGGGCACAAGCCCGGCTACCTCGCGAAGTCCAGGACCTCCGGCGCGACCGACAAGGTGCGCAAGGGTCATATTGAGGCAACCAAGCCCGTGCTCACGGGCACCACCAGGGCCGGTAACCGACTGTCCGTGCGGCTGGGTACGGTCACTCCGGGCAGCACGAAGATCACCTACCAGTGGCTGCGCAACGGGAACGCGATCAAGGGTGCGACCAGCGCGCGATACGGGCTCAAGAACGTCGACGCGGGCCGCAGGATCTCGGTCAGGGTGACCTACGTCAAGGATGGCTATGTCACGACGACGCGAACCTCCGCGCTGACGGCGGAGATCAGGAAGCGCCCGCTCGTCATGCAGGGCAACGGCACATGGGAGGTCGGCGTCGATGTGCAGCCCGGCATCTACTACACGGCGTCGGAGACGGAGTACTGCGAATGGACCCGCAAGACGGGCAACCGTTGGACGGGTGGAACCAACACTGGCAGCGGAAGGCGGATGATCTCAATCAGCGCGTCTGACAAGACCGTCATCACCGCCGGCAAGATCACGTACGTGACGCAGTCGAGCTCGACGGATCCCTTCAGGCTCGCTGTGGCGGTTCCTGTGGAGGGCGAGGGTTGCGGTGGATGGATCCGCTACGACGGGACCGGACTCAAGCGCAGCACCATGCCGGGCGACGGCATGTTCGGCGTGGGTGTCGACGTCAAGGCCGGAACGTACAAGTCGACGGGCAACAGCGGCTGCGAGATGACCTTCTGGAAGGACCCGGACGGCGCGACGTTGACCGCGAACCTCTACGACCCCGACTTCCAGAGCTTCACCCGCTCCGGCACCATCTACCTGCAATTGGACTCGGCGTACGACTTCATCGAGGTCAACGGCTGCAACAAGTTCACCAAGGTCAGCTAGCGCGGACCGAGTCAGTGGAGGGGCATCGTCTTCGGACGGTGCCCCTCTGCGTGTCTCGTGGGCCGCTCCATCAAGAGCCTTGCGGTCCGCCGGCACGAGGAGGTCAGCGCACTCCGAGCACGAACGGCAGCACCTCCTGCGCGCCCGCGAGCCGCAGCTCGCGGGCCGCGACCGTGAGCGTCCATCCGGACTCGGTCTGATCGTCGACCAGGAGCACGCGCGCGCCCCCGACCGATGTCTCCGCGGCCGGCTCCCACCGCAGCCTCGCGGCGACGGCCGCGAGCCGCTGCGCGGAGTTCACGTCGTGCCGCGTGGGCTCCTCGCGTCCGGGCGCGGGCCTCACGGTGCCGAGCACGGGAACGCCGAGGTAGCGGGCGAGCCCCGCTGGCAGGTGGCTCATCATCGCCGGGCGGGTGGTCGAATCGATGCCGACGACGCCGTTGATCCGGCCTCGGTCGGGCCACTCGTCGAGCACCTGCACGGCCGCATGGCGAAGCGGCACCGGCAGCTCGGCGTCAACGGGCGTCCCGTCCTCGGAACGCGCGGCGAAAAGGTCGCGCAGCATCCCCGACCAGCCGAGGCCGTCGAGCCTCGCGATGGCACGACCGGGCGACGCCTGCTCCTCAGGGGCGATGCGTCCACGCAGATTGACGCCGAGCGTCTGCATGCCGCTGGGCCACTGTCGGCGAGCGACGACCTCGACGCCGACCACGTTGAGCGCCTCCTGCGCGCGGGACACGGACTCCTCGGTCGGTGCCTCGGGAAGCGCCACTCCACCGCAGACGTCGCATCGCCCGCACGCCCAGCCGGGTGCAAGCTCGGGATCGTCGAGCACCTCGCGCAGGAAGGCCATCCGGCAGCGTTCGGCGCGCTGATACGCGAGCATGGTCCGCTGCTCGGCTTCGCGGGTCGCGGCGACCTTGGCGTAGCGCTCGGCGTCGTAGCTCCAGGGGGCGCCCGTCGCGATCCAGCCTCCCTGGACCCGGCGCACCGCGCCGTCGACGTCGAGCACCTTGAGCATCGCCTCGAGCCGGGAGCGGCTGAGCTCCACCGCGGTCTCGAGCGCGGGGACGCTCGTGGGACTCTCCGCGTTCAGCGCCGCGAGGGTCGCGCGCACGGTGTCCTCGGGAGGGAAGGCCTGAGAGCCGAACCAGTCCCAGATCGCGCGGTCCTCGCGCCCGGGAAGCAGGGCGACGACGGCGCGGTCGACGCCACGACCCGCGCGGCCCACCTGCTGGTAGTAGGCGATCGGGGACGAGGGCGCGCCAAGGTGCACGACGAAGGCGAGGTCGGGCTTGTCGAAACCCATCCCGAGCGCGGACGTCGCCACGAGCGCCTTCACCCGGTTGTCCTTGAGGTCCTGCTCGAGCTGCTCGCGCTCGGCCGGGTCGGTGCGGCCCGTGTACGCGCCGACGGCGAGCCCCGCGGCACGCAGCTGCGACGCGACCTCCTCGGCGGCGGAGACGGTGAGGCAGTACACGATGCCCGAGCCCTCGAGTGAGCCGAGCGACTGCGCGAGCCAGGCGACGCGCGCCGCGGGGTCGGGCAGGTCGAGCACCGCGAGATGGAGCGACTCCCGGTCGAGCGGTCCGCGCAGCACGAGCACCTCCGCGGACGCGGAGTCTCCGGTCACGCCGAGCTGCTCCGCGACGTCGTCGGTCACGCGCGCGTTGGCGGTCGCCGTGGTTGCGAGCACGGGGATGCCCGACGGCAGGCTCGCCAGCAGAGTCCGGATGCGTCGGTAGTCGGGACGGAAATCATGCCCCCAGTCGGAGATGCAGTGCGCCTCGTCGATCACGACGAGCCCCGCGTCCGCCGCGAGACGCGGCAGCACCGTGTCGCGGAACTGGGGGTTGTTGAGCCGCTCGGGCGAGCACAGCAAGACGTCGACGTCGCCGGCGGCGATCGACTCGTGCACCGCGTCCCACTCGGTGACGTTGGCGGAGTTGATCGTCACCGCGCTGATCCCCGCACGCCCGGCCGCTGCGATCTGGTCGCGCATGAGGGCGAGCAGCGGGGAGACGATGATCGTGGGCCCGGCGCCCGCGTCCCGCAGCAGGCGCGTCGCGACGAAGTACACCGCGGACTTGCCCCAGCCCGTGCGCTGGACCACGAGCGCGCGCGAGCGGCGCGCGACGAGCGCCTCGATCGCGGTCCACTGATCCGCGCGCAGCGACGCGTCCTCGCGGCCGACGAGCGCACGCAGCGCGGCTTCCGCGGCGTTCCTCATCGTGAGCGTCTCGGTCATGCGCACGAGCCTAAGGGGGTGGTCCGACAGGCACGAAGGCGGGCCACGGCATGTCGTCGCGACACGAGCCGAGGCGCGTATAGGCTTGGCGTCCAAGGAAAGTTCGCCACGGCGAACTTTGCGAGCAAGGTGGGCCGAGAGGTCCGTCCCTGAGGTGAAGGCGGTCCCCATGACCAGCACGCTGACCCCCAGCGAGGAGGGCCAGGACGCGCGTCCGCGGAATCCGATCCGGCGCGTCGCCACGCTGCTCGGCCCGGCCTTCGTCGCCGCGATCGCGTACGTCGATCCCGGCAACGTCGCGGCGAACCTCACCGCGGGTGCGGAGTACGGCTACCTGCTCATGTGGGTCCTCGTCGTGTCGAACGCGATGGCGGTCTTCATCCAGTACTCGTCCGCCAAGCTCGGCCTCGTCACGGGCCGCAGCCTGCCCGAGCTGCTGGGGGAGCGGCTCGGCCGCGGCACGCGCATCACCTACTGGGCGCAGGCCGAGATCGTCGCGGCCGCGACGGACCTCGCCGAGGTCATCGGCGGTGCGATCGCGCTCTACCTGCTCTTCGACATCCCGCTCGTGCTGGGTGGCCTGATCGTCGGCATCGTCTCGCTCGGCCTGCTGCGCGTGCAGTCGAACCGCGGCCAGCGCCCCTTCGAGTTCGTCATCATGGGCCTGCTCGCGATCATCGCGGTCGGCTTCCTCGTCGGTCTGCTCTTCACCGACACGCAGTGGGGAGAGGCCGCGGAGGGCCTGGTCCCGCGCTTCGACGGCGCACCGACCGTGCTGCTCGCCGCCTCGATGCTCGGCGCGACCGTCATGCCGCATGCGATCTACCTGCACAGCTCGCTGTCGCGTGACCGGCACGGCTCGGGTCACGGGCACGGAAGGCTCAAGGAGCTGCTCCACGCGACCAAGTGGGACGTGGGCCTGAGCCTCATCATCGCGGGCGGCGTGAACATCGGCATGCTCATGCTCGCCGCCGGCGCCCTGCGCGGCGTCGACGGCACCGACTCGATCGAGGGCGCCTACGCCGCGATCGACGGCGCGCTCGGCCCCGTCATCGCCGCGATCTTCGGTGTCGGGCTGCTCGCCTCGGGCCTCGCCTCGACCTCCGTCGGCTGCTACGCGGGCTCCGCGATCATGGGCGGCCTCATCCACCGTCGGATCCCGCTCATCGTCCGCCGCTCGATCACGCTGATCCCCGCGCTGATCATCCTCGGCAGTGGCGTGAGCCCCACGTGGGCGCTCGTGATCTCGCAGGTGGTGCTGAGCATCGGCATCCCGTTCGCTCTCATCCCCCTCGTGCGGCTCATCTCGGACCGCTCTCTCATGGGCATGCATGCCGCGGGCGTCGGCACGAAGGCGGTGGCCTGGACCGTCGTCGCCGCGATCGTCGCGCTCAACGCGGTGCTGCTCGTGCTCACCTTCACGGGCGACGTGAGCATCGGCTGACGCGGCGCCAGGTACGCGGACGATGCGACCGAAGCCGTGGCAGGCGGTGCCAAGCCCGGTCGGGTCCCGCCACTAGACTCGTGGCCATGACTTTGCCCCTGCGCCCCGACCTCGAGGGCCTCAAGCCGTACGGCGCCCCGCAGCTGGACGTGGAGGCACGGCTCAACGTCAACGAGAACCCGTACCTGCCCCCGGACTCGGTGGTCGACTCGATCGCGACGGCGGTGCGCAAGGCGGCCTCGAGCCTGAACCGGTACCCGGACCGCGACGCCGAGGGCCTGCGCGGGGACCTCGCCGCCTACCTGGCCTCCGAGTCCGACGCGGACTTCCTGCGGACCGAGAACCTGTGGGCTGCCAATGGCTCCAACGAGGTGATGCTCCACCTCCACCAGGCCTTCGGCGGCCCGGGGCGCAAGGTGCTGAGCTTCGCGCCCACCTACTCGATGTACCCCGAGTATGCGCGCGACACCCTCACCGAGTACGTGACGTTCCCGCGCTCGGACGACTTCACGCTCGACGTCGACGCGGCGGTCGCCGCGATCGCCGAGGTGCAGCCGTCGATGGTGATCGTCGCGAGCCCGAACAACCCGACGGGCACGGCCCTGCCGCTCGACCACACGGTCGCGCTGCTCGAGGCTGCCGACAAGGTCGAGGCCGGCTGCCTCGTCGTCGTCGACGAGGCCTACGCGGAGTTCCGCCACGTCGGCGTGCCGAGCGCGCTGAGCCTGCTGCCGACCCAGCCGAACCTCGTCGTGAGCCGGACCATGTCCAAGGCCTTCGCGATGGCCGGCGGTCGCCTCGGCTATCTCGCGGCATCGGCCGAGATCGTCGACGCGCTCCAGATCGTGCGTCTGCCGTATCACCTGAGCGCGGTCACGCAGGCGACGGCCCGCGCCGCGCTCGCGCACGCGCGAGAGCTCCAGGCCCAGGTCGCGGAGATCCGCGCCGAGCGCGACGACACGGTCGCGTGGCTCACGGCGCAGGGCTACACGGTCGCGGACACGGACGCGAACTTCGCGCTGTTCGGTCCGTTCGAGGACCGCGAGAAGGTGTTCGAGGGACTGCTCGAGCGTGGGGTGCTGATCCGTGTCACGGGTCCCGAGGGTTGGTTGCGCGTGTCGATCGGCACGCCGCAGGAGATGGCGCTGTTCCGCAGCGCCCTGTTGGAGGTCACCGCATGAGCCGTACCGGACGCATCGAGCGCGCCACGAGCGAGTCGCAGGTGCTCGTCGAGCTGGATCTGGACGGGACCGGTGTCACGGACATCGACACCGGCGTGCCGTTCTACGACCACATGCTCACGGCGCTCGGCAAGCACTCGCTCATGAACCTCACCGTCAAGGCGACCGGCGACGTGCACATCGACTCGCATCACACGGTCGAGGACATCGCGATCTGCATCGGCGAGGCGCTCAAGGAGGCGCTCGGCACCAAGGCAGGCATCTCGCGCTTCGGCGACGCCCTGGTCCCGCTCGACGAGGCTCTCGCGCAGTGCGTCGTCGACGTGTCGGGCCGTCCCTACTTCGTGCACACGGGAGAGCCCGTCGGCCAGGCCACGCACCTCATCGGCGGCAACTTCGCAGGCTCGCTGACCGCGCACGCGCTCGAGTCGATCGCGCACCACGCGGGGATCTGCGTGCACATGCGCGTGCTGTCGGGCCGCGACCCGCACCACATCGTCGAGGCGCAGTTCAAGGCGCTCGCCCGCGCGCTGCGCGCCGCCGTCACGGAGGACCCGCGCATCGCTGGCATCATCCCGTCGACCAAGGGCGCGCTGTAGTGGCGGACGCCGAGGTCCTCGCCGTCTTCACGCCGGTCGGGGACCAGCGCGTCCTCGCCGCCGTGATGGCGATGGGCGGCTGCAAGGGCCGCGTGATCCTCACCTCGGGCGGTGCCTTCGGAGTCCTGGACGATGCGTCGGATGAGATGGCCGCCAAGGTGGGCCAGGTCGTGTCCAACTTCGTCAAGACGATGCCGGTCGTGGTGCTCGACCGCAAGGACGGGCAGATCACGGCGATCGAGTGGCGCGCCGGCGCGCGCGGGGAGGCACTGCCCCCCGGCCTCGCGCTCGACAACGCCCCCGGCGTGGTCCTGTCCGTGATGTCGGGATCCCAGGACTTCGACGAGGTCGCCGCACTGCACGAGGACAAGGTCGCCGATGCGCGCATGTCCAAGTGGAAGGCCTTCCGGTCGCTCCGCGCGGTCGCCAAGGAGGCGAAGGGCCGGCTCTCGCAGTAGAGCCGGTTCCGGGCGCCACCTCCGTGCCGCAGGCCCGCGTTCGACTGCCGCGGCCGCCACTAGACTGGCGCGGGTGAGCACCCCCACCGTCTGCGTCTTCGATTACGGCTTCGGCAACGTCCGCTCTGCGACCAGGGCCCTCGAGCACGTGGGCGCCGAGGTGCACCTGACCGCCGACCGCGACGTCGCGATGAATGCCGACGGCCTCATCGTCCCCGGTGTGGGCGCGTTCGCGGCCGTCATGGAGGGCCTCAAGGAGGCGCGCGGCGACCAGATCGTCGGCCGCCGCCTCTCCGGAGGACGCCCGGTTCTGGGTATCTGCGTGGGTCTCCAGGTGATGTTCTCCAAGGGCGTTGAGCACGGCGTCGAGACCGACGGCCTCGATCAGTGGCCCGGCACCGTCGAGCGGCTCCAGGTACCTGTCGTGCCGAACATGGGCTGGGCCAAGGTCGAGCCGCCCGAGGGCTCCGTGCTGTTCGACGGGATCGCCGACGAGCGCTTCTACTTCGTGCACAGCTACGGCGCGCGCAAGTTCCCGCTCGGCACCACCGAAGACACCGGCCGCTTCCGCGCACCGCTCGTCACGTGGTCGGAGGCCGGAACCGTGGAGCAGTCGGATCGCTTCGTCGCGGCGGTCGAGAACGGCCCGCTCATGGCCACGCAGTTCCACCCCGAGAAGTCGGGTGAGGCGGGCCTCGCGCTGCTGCGCAACTGGGTGCAGTCGCTCTAGGAGCCTTCCGCCTCGCGCCACCGTCGATTACCGTAGATCGAGGCTTCTGAAGGGGCGACATGGCAATGATGCCGCGTGCGCGCGTGATGACCACGCTTGCCGTGGTCGGCGTCGTCGCGCTCGGCGCCGGTGGGTGGATCGCCACGGCGCAGCAGCGGGACCGTGAGGCGCTCGCGGCCTCGATCGCCGAGGTCGAGGAGGCCGCAGCGACGTGTGTGGACGCCGAGAGCGCGCTGCGCAAAGCCGCTGAGCACGCCGAGAAGGCTTTGGCGGGGGCCGAGCTGACGGTCGACTCCGAGGCCGGCCAGGCGCTCGCGGAGACAGTCTCCGCATCGCTCGCCGCGGTGGACTCGTGCGACCCCGAGGCGGGAGACGCGGCGCGCGGGAACACGCTGGACGAGAACACCGTGGAGGAGAACGAGGCTCTGACCGCGGAGCTGGTCGCCGCGGCGGAGGAGCTCGAGTCGCTCGCGGCGGATCTCGAGGCCGGGCAGGCGTCGCTGGACGATGCGGAGGGCGAGGCCGTCCTGGAGGCGGCCTCCCTCGCGTATGCGGACGCCGCGGACGCCGCGCAGCGCGCGCAGGTGAAGGCGCAGGGCGTCTATGCCGACACCGCGGGTGAGGTGTCGGACGAGCGGACCCGCGAGCGGCTCGCGGCCGCGTTGGACGCGCTCCAGGAGGCGCTCGACGCGGAGGCGTCCGCCGCCGACGACGCGCCGTGGTTGGCGCAGCAGGCTGAGCTGCTCGGCGCGGCGCGCGGCGAATTGCGGACCGCGGCAGCCCTCGTGTCCGCGTCGCACGACAAGTGGGAGACGGCGCAGGCGGAGGCTGAGGAGGCAGCGCGACTGGCCGCGCAGCAGGCCGCGCAGCCGTCAGGGTCACAGCCGTCAGGGTCGCAGTCGACGGGCACGAGCGGTACAGGGCAAGGCACGACGTCCCAAGGCTCCGCGGAGAAGGAGCCATCGGAGCCCTCGCCGCACGCGTCGACGGCGAGCGGAGGATCGAGCACGTCGACGTCGACGCCCGTGACTCTCAAGCACCGCAGCAGCGAGGCGCGCTTCTGCAGGGCGCTCGACGAGATCCGCGAGGCCGCGGGCTCGCCACCGCTCACCTCGTGCGGCGAGTGGGGCTCGCTCGTCGCGCATGCCGAGGACATGGCCGAGGCGTCCGATATCTGGCACTCGGGGCACGACAACATCGTCGGCTACGCCGCGGACATCCCGGCCCTGATGGAGGCGTTCCTCGACTCGGACGTCCACCTCGGGGAGATTCTCACGGACGGTGAGCCCGCCGCGGCCAAGGTCGGCTGCTTCTGGCGCCTGAGTGATGCCGGCGACTCCGTGTACTGCGCCGCGAGCTTCATCTCTTGACTCGCGCACCCGGTGCCGTCCGCGCGCCGGTACGCTGGTCGTCGGCCCTTCACCCCACGAGAGAGCGACCACGATGACCGACCTTCCCCGCCTCGAGCTCCTTCCCGCCGTCGACGTGGCCGACGGTCAGGCCGTCCGCCTCACGCAGGGCGAGGCGGGCTCGGAGACCAGCTACGGCGACCCGCTGTCCGCCGCGATGGACTGGGTCAAGGGTGGCGCCGAGTGGATCCATCTCGTGGACCTCGATGCGGCGTTCGGTCGCGGCTCGAACGCGGAGCTGCTTGCGTCGGTCGTCAAGGCCGTGGACGTCAAGGTCGAGATGTCCGGCGGCATCCGCGACGACGAGTCTCTCGAGCGCGCGATGGCGACCGGCTGCGCTCGCGTGAACCTCGGCACGGCGGCGCTCGAGAACCCCGAGTGGACCGCGTCGGCGATCGACCGCTTCGGCGACCGCGTCGCCGTCGGCCTCGACGTGCGCGGCACGACCCTGGCCGCGCGCGGCTGGACCAAGGACGGCGGCGACCTGTGGGAGGTGCTCGCGCGCCTCGACGCGGCCGGCTGCTCCCGCTACGTGGTCACGGACGTCAAGAAGGACGGCATGCTCACGGGCCCGAACCTTGAGCTGCTCGGCCAGGTGTGCGAGGCGACCAAGGCGCCCGTGGTGGCGTCGGGCGGCGTGAGCTCGCTCGCCGACATCGAGGCGATCCGCACCCTCACCCCGAAGGGCGTCGAGGGCGCGATCGTCGGCAAGGCGCTCTACAACGGCAACTTCACGCTGCCCGAGGCCCTCGACATCGCCGGGCGTCCGTAGCAGGCATATCGCCGCGCCAGACCCCACGAGCTGGGCCTTCCGCGCGTCTTCCCTGGGGGAGGCGCCCGGGGCCGCTCGGGTTCTCCCCTGAGTACTACGCTGGATCTCAGCAAGGGGGATGGCATGGGGAACATCGGGACTCCAGCGGCGAGCCTGTGCGGCGCAGCGCTCGCGGTGGTCTTGACGGGGTGCTCTGGCGACGCCGAGCACTCGGGCGCGGAGGGATCGGCTCCCGCGGGTTCCGAGCTCGCGGCCTACGGCGGCGTCGCGTGCCCGGACTCGCTCGTGGACTCGTCTGACCGGTACGGGCTTGGAGCGGACCTCGAGGGCGATGCGGTGCCCGAGCTCGGCGGCTACGACGCCGTATGGCTGTGTGAGTACGTCCCCATCGACCGCCCTCAGGAGGACGGCAACGGGACTTTCAACTCGTGGCACCTCGCGACCACGCCCGTCGAGCTCGCGGAGGAGGACCTGCCCATCGTCGATGACGTCCTGGACAGGCTCGCCGTCGCGTCGGCCAGCATGGACTGCCTCGCCGACCTCGGTCCTCGGGAGCTCGTGGTCCTGGTGGACGACGGGGACCTCACGGGAGTCGTGATCGACGTCTTCGGTTGCGAGACTGTGCGATTCACCGAGGATCCCTTCGTCACGGCCCCCGGGGAGAGCGCGGACGATGCGCTGGAGTCCGGGTGGCTGATCGTCGACGGTGGGCGTGCCGCACTGGACGACCTGCGCGCGCTCCTCGGGCCCACGATCCCGGTCTCCGCCACTGCCTCAGCGGCGGCCGCTGCCTGGACGGCCGCATCGTCCTGAGCGTCGGAATCGCCACAGCGGTATGTCGGCTTGTCGGGCCCTGCCCGTACCCTTGAGGCATGACCGACGAGGACCCGCTCAAGGAGATCCCCGAGTCGATCTTCGCGGACGACGACGGGAGCGCCGACGCGCGCCTCGCGCAGGCGCTGATCCGGCACTCGCGGGGAAAGGCGCCGCTCGCCGAGGTGGTCGAGGCGCTCGCGTACGCGCGCGTGCTCGTGCCCGTGCTCGCGGACGGTGAGCAGCGCGTGATGGGTCGCCACGGGCTCGAGCAGGATCACGTCGCGTCGACCGGCGTGGTCGCGGTGCAGATGCCCGACGGTCGCGCGGGCCTGCCGATCTTCACCGACGTCGACGCCATGAAGGCATGGAACGAGAACGCGCGCCCCATCCCTGCGGAGGGGCCTCGCGCGGCGCTCGCGGCCATCACGGAGGAGTGGGCCGTGCTCGTGCTGAACCCGGGCATGGAGACCACGGTGATCCCTCGACCGGCGGTCTGGGCGCTGGGCCAGGGCGAGACCTGGCGGCCCGCGATCGTCGAGGGCGAGGTAGAGGGGGACGTGGTCGACGCCGTACGCGACGCCGTCACGCTCGACGACCGGCTCAGGAGGGTCGACGCGGCGCCGGGACGACGCAGCGAGGTCGCGGTGGTGCTACGACTCATCCCAGGCCTGACGCAGCCTGAGGTCGACGACCTGCTGAGACGGGTGCAGCGTCAGCTCGCGGCGTCGGATGTGGTGGCGCACCGCATCGACAGCGTCGAGCTCAGGCTCGCGCCGGCGGAGTAGACGCCCGCGGAGTAGACGCGGGCGGAGAGCACGGCCCAAGACGACGCGCGGCCGCGCGTCGCGCCGATGGTCGACTTCAGTCCGCGCACAGCCCGACGACGGGATCGAGCACGCTCGAGTCCTCGAGCATCGTGACGAGCGAGTCGAGGCTGACCGCGTACGACCAGCCATCCTCGTCGGCGTCGATCGCGTAGAGGACTCCGACCACCTCGGAGGAGTCGTCCACGACCGCGGAGCCGGAGCTTCCGGGCGCCGCGGGCACTCGGACGAGCAGCACCTCGTCCGCGTCGGTCCCGAAGACCTCGTCCACGACTCCGCGGATCGGGCCGCTCACGGTGGAGAGGCTGTCGCCCTCGGGATAGCCGGACACCGACACGATGTCGCCCTTGACCGCCTCCTCGTCCGCGAGCTCGAGCCACTCGTCGAGCGAGTCGTCGACTGTCAGGAGCGCGAGGTCCGCGTCGCGGTCGATGCGGGTCGTCACGACGTCGAGCTCGCGGCCGTCATAGGTCGTGACGTCCACCTCGACGGCCTCGGAGACCACATGCCGGTTGGTGACCAGCGTGTGCTCGTCGATCGCGAAGGCTGTGCCGGTCGCGTAGCCGTCGCACGTGCGCACCCGGACCCGGTAGGACGCGTGCTCGGCCAGGGTGAAGCCGTCGTCGGACACGTAGGCCGTGTCGACGGTCGGGTTCGTCTCGGGCACGAAGCTGTCCGGCAGCGGGGGAGGGGACGACGGCAGGGTTGCGCACCCCGCGAGCAGCGCCGCGAGGGCGACCAGGAGCGCGGGTCTCCTCACTCGGCCTCCGCCGTGTACTCCGCGTACGCCTCGGCGAGCGAGTCGCAGTACTCGGCAACGTCGGCCTGCACGCTGCTCGCGTTCGAGTTCCTGTACGTGTATCCCGCGTTGAGGGCGTCGGTGAGCACCTCGTCGTACGAGTCGACGCAGTTGGCATACGCGTCGATCAGGTCGCCCAGGTACTGCAGGTCATCACCTGCGTGCGCCTCCTCGTTGACCACGTCGGACAGTCGGGTCGCCGTGGTCTCGAGCTGGCCCTCGAGAGTCTCGACCTGCGCCTGCAGCGCTGCGGCCTGATCCTGGGCCTCCGCCAGCTGCTCACCCATCGCGGTCGCCTCGGACCGCAGGGTGTCGTTCTGGTCCATCCACTGCGAGCTCACGAGCCACAGGTAGGCGGCGAGCGACGACGCGGCCAGCAGCGCAAGGACGAGGACGATGAGGCCGAGCGTGCGCCACACCCGTCCCTTGCCGCGCGAGGGCGCGGGCGGTGGGAGCGGAGCGGTGGCGAGGGCGTCGGTCGTCAATGGTCCTCCCAGGTGTGCGGCGGGCGTGACCAGTATCGGGCATCGGAGCGCTCTCGGTGGAGAGCGAGGGCCGCGGGCGGGTGCGTCAGGAGGAGGATCCCGTGGCGGTGTCGCACGAGAGAGCCTCGGGGACCAGCAGGGATGTCTCGTTCAGCAGGGTGCGCAGCGTCGACACGGGCACGATCAGGCTGCGGTCGTCGTCGGTCTTCGCGTAGACGACGCCCACGACCGCGCCGCTCTCGTTGAGCACAGGGGATCCCGACGAGCCGGGCTCGACCTCGGCGCTCGTCAGCAGGACCTGTCCGATCGACGAGTCGAGAGGATCGGACGTGGCGCCGAGCACCACGCCTGACACGGTCGTGAGCTCGCCGCCGTTGGGGTAGCCGATGACCGTGATGACGTCGCCGTCCTCGGGGTCCTCCTGCGCGAGCTTCGCGAAGCTCGTGAGCACCGACTCCTCGATGCGGACGATCGCGATGTCGGCGACTGTCGTCGACGACACCGCGGTCGTCGTCAGGCTCGTCCCGTTGTACGTCGACACCTGGATCTGGCGAGAGTTCTCGATCACGTGGCGGTTCGTGATCAGCGTGGTGCTGTCGTAGATGAAACCAGTTCCCGTCGCGATGAAGCCGCACCCGATGTTGCGCAGCCGCACGGTCATGCGCTGTGCCGCGGAGAAGCCGTCGGGAGAGATCGCTCCCGCGCGCGCGGCGGGGGAGGCCGACGCCGTCGGCACCCAGTCGGACGGCATCGGGTCAGGTCCTTCGGGGAGGACGCCGCAGCCCGCGATCAGGAGCGCGGACGCTGCGAGGGCGAGAGAGCGGGGAGTCTTCATGGGGTCACTCGGTCAGCAGCGCCTGGAACTGGGAGTTGGACTCGCGTGCCGCAGTGCACAGCTCGTCCACGGATTCCGCGTACGCCGCGACCTCGTCCTCGTCGTAGTCGTCGGGGTTCGCGAGGTACTCGACGAGCTGCTCCTCGCTGTCGAGGCATCGGACCAGAGCGTTCGCGACCGCGGCGCCGGTGCTCGCGTAGCCGCTGAGGATCTCGAGGCGCTGCTCGGCATAGGCGAGGTCGTCGTCGCTGTTGGCGCTCTGGCTCGCGAGCTCGCTGATGCGGTCCTGCGCAGTGTTGAGCTGCTCGGTGAGGATGTCGATCTGGTCGGTCTTCGACGCGATCGTCTCTTTCTGCGAGGCGATCTTGTCGCCGAGCTCGTAGTTCGCCTCGGTGAGCTCGTCGGAGCGCTGCTCCCACTGCTCGACCACATCGGTGAGGTAGATCGCGACGCCCGTGAGCGACAGCACCGTGAGGGCGAGGAAGGCCGTGACCATGATCCAGCGCAGGCGGGCGCCTCGGCGGTCGTCGCTGCGCTCCCCCTCAGGGAGGTCGTCGTCGTCCCAGTCGTCCTCGTACCCGAAGGCGGATCCGGAGCGCTCGGCGAGCGACAGCCCGGCGGCGGTCGGCGGAGGGCTGGAGATCTCGGACGTGGTGGTGTCGGCCTCGTCGCCCGCGGTGCGCGAGCGACGCGCCCGCGCACGTCGGGAGAGACCTGGGGTGCGGGAGGCGCGAGGCGAGCGACGCGCGGTCGACTCGAGCTCGGATCCGTCCGGATCCGAGCCGCCGCCGTGCGCGGAGGAACCCGCCGTGTCTCGCGCCATCGTCAGCTGACTGCCCCCGTGTACTTCTCGCCCGGCCCCTCGCCCGGAGCATCCGGGAAGACCGAGGCCTCCCTGAACGCCAACTGTACGCTCCGGAGGCCGTCGCGAAGGGCGCGCGCGTGGGTGTCGCCGATCTCCGGCGCGGCCGCGGTCACGAGCCCCGCGAGGGCGGTGATGAGCGTGCGTGCCTCGTCGAGGTCCTGGTGCTCGTCGCCGTCCTCCGCGAGGCCGCAGCGCAGTGCGGCGGCGCTCAGCAGGTGCACGCCTACAGTGGTGATCAGCTCGACCGACGTGACGTCGGAGAGGTCCCGGGTCTCCTCGCCCGCGTCGGCCCAGGTGCGGCGCGCGGGGGTCGTGGAGTCCTCGACGGGTGTTTCTGGGCTCATCGTGCTATCCTTCTTGATCGACCGGTCACGGCACATGCTGTGACGCGCAAGTGGAGTCCGCCTCCCACCCTAGGGCCAGCAGATGGGCCAGGGTACAGGTCCTCGCCCGTGGCGTGCGTTCATCGTACGTGGGGGCGGGATCGCTGGTGGCCTCTGCTCGTGTTCGGGCAGGGGCTTTTCCCATTTCCGGGGAAGGCGCCGGTCGGAAGGTCGTCGACGCAAGCAACGAGAAGGAGCCGCTATCAACGAGCCGCGCATCAACGAGCGCATCCGTGTCCCCGAGGTCCGCCTGGTCGGCCCGAAGGGCGAGCAGGTCGGCATCGTCCGCATCGAGGATGCCCTCCGTCTGGCGCAGGACGCCGAGCTCGACCTGGTCGAGGTGGCGCCCAACTCGCGTCCTCCCGTCGTCAAGCTCATGGACTACGGCAAGTTCAAGTACGAGGCTGCGGTCAAGGCACGCGAGGCACGTCGCAACCAGGCGAACACCGAGATCAAGGAGATGCGGTTCCGCCTCAAGATCGACGAGCACGACTACGAGACCAAGAAGGGCCACGTCGTCCGCTTCCTCAAGGGTGGCGACAAGGTCAAGGTCACGATCATGTTCCGCGGCCGTGAGCAGTCCCGTCCCGAGATGGGCCGTCGACTCCTCATGAAGCTCGCGGACGAGGTCGCGGAGTACGCGGTCGTCGAGAACCGTCCCAGCCAGGAGGGACGCAACATGTCCCTCGTGCTCGGTCCTCTGAAGAAGAAGGCCGAGGCTCGGGACGAGCAGCGCAAGGAGCGCGAGGCGCGCAAGGCGGCGGATGTCGCGGAGCGCACCGAGCGCGAGGCGGCCAAGGCCGCGTCGAAGCCCGCATCGGCAGAGCCGGTGGAGGCCGAGGTGGAGGAGGCGTAAGCCTCATCACAGACTTCCCGGGGCCCCCACGGGTCCCGGACGAACGTGTCGTGCCCTCGCGGGCGCGGCCTGACCTGAAGAAGGAGGCCATCGTGCCGAAGAACAAGACCCACTCGGGCGCCAAGAAGCGCTTCAAGCTCACTGGCACCGGCAAGGTGAAGCACGCCTCGGCGATGAACGTGCACAAGTTCGAGGAGAAGCACTCCTCGCGCAAGCGCCGCGTGGCCGTGGACCAGACGCTCGCCGACGGCGACGCCAAGAAGATCAAGAAGCTGCTGGGCAAGTAAGCCCGCCCGCAAAACTAAGGAGTACGAAATGGCACGCGTCAAGCGGGCAGTCAACGCCCAGAAGAAGCGCCGGTCCACCCTCGAGCGGGCAGCGGGTTACCGCGGCCAGCGCTCGCGCCTCTACCGGAAGGCCAAGGAGCAGGTCACCCACTCCATGGTGTACAGCTACCGGGACCGCCGCGCTCGCAAGGGTGAGTTCCGCAAGCTGTGGATCCAGCGCATCAACGCTGCGGCCCGCGCGAACGGCATGACCTACAACCGCCTCATCCAGGGCCTCAAGGCCGCGGAGATCGAGGTCGACCGCCGCATGCTCGCCGAGCTCGCGGTCAACGACGAGGCCGCCTTCGCGCAGCTCGTCGAGGTCGCCAAGAAGGCCCTCCCGGCCGACGTCAACGCGCCCGCCGCGTAAGCGTCGCCACCCAAGCAGCACCCGCATGACAGGACGCCCCGCCGGGCCCCGCCTCCGCGACACGCTCTCGAACCCGAGGGCCGATCGCGTGAGAGGCGTGAGGGCCCTGGCGGGGCGTTCTGCGCGCAAGCGGTCGGGCACCTACCTGGTCGAGGGTCCGCAGGCCGTGCGCGAGGCCGTGCGCTTCGCCGCGGCCGACGTGCGCGACGTGTATGTCACGGACGATGCGCGAGTCGCGCACCCCGAGATCGTCGACGAGGCGCTCGAGGCCGGGCTCTTCGTCCACCCCGTCACCGACGAGGTCGCACACGCCATGAGCGGTGACGCGCAGGGCGTGATCGCCGTGCTCACCGCCCGCGCCACGGGCGAGATCGACAGCATTCCTTCCGATGCGACGCTCGTCGCCGTGCTGAGCGCGATCCGCGACCCCGGCAACCTCGGCGCGGCGATCCGGGTCGCGGACGCCGTGGGCGCCGACGCCGTGGTGCTGGCCGGCGAGTGCGTCGACCCCGCCTCGCCCAAGGTGATCCGCGCCTCGGTCGGCAGCGTGTTCCACCTTCCCGTGCTGCGCGCGCCGGAACTGAGGGAGTCCGCGGCGGCCCTGAAGGAGCGCGGCCTCGCGCTCGTCGCGGCGGACGTGAGCGGCGCCGACGAGCTCGGGCGGGCCACGGAGCCGGCCCTGCGAGAGCCGCACGCGTGGGTCTTCGGCAACGAGGCCTGGGGTCTCACGGACGACGAGCTCGCCGTCGTCGAGCACGTCGTCAGGATCCCCATCCCAGGCCAGGCCGAGAGCCTCAACCTCGCCACCGCGGCCGCGGTGTGCATGTACGCGAGCCTGTTCGCGCGCTCCTGACCGCGTCGCCTGAGCGGGTCGCGGCCCGAGGCGTGTCCGTCCAGCCAACCGAACGTCGCGGGATGCCCCCGAGGGTACCGGGGCAAATCTGGGCAAAGCCGTGAAATGCCTGGTGAGCATTGGTGATTGTTCCCACACGCGCTCGCCTCGCGCGCGCATGGTTCCCTAGCCTCTGCACATGACCGAGCTGATGTCGCAGGGGCGAGTGCGCCCGCGCAGCATGTTCGCGCTCGGAGTCGCCGTCATGGTCTTCATGTTCGTCGCGCAGCTCCTGATCGCCCTGTGGATGCGCGGGGTGGCGGTCAACGGCGTCGCCGACGCGGTCGACGAGGTCATGACCAGTTCGGTCGAGAGCGCCCAGGAGTGGGTCGCGGACTACACCGAGGCGGTCGTGTCCGCGACCTCCGGCACCGCGGCGTGGATCTCGCGCGCCTCACCGGCTCCCGACGAGGTCACCGAGGTCCTCCTGGCGAGTGCCGCACTCAATCCCCACTTCACCACGGTCGTCGTCGCGTACCCGGACGGGTCATGGACGGCGATCGACGTGGGAGGCGACGGCGACGAGTACGCCTTTGCGGTCGCGAGCACGTCCACGGTCGGGGAAGGGCTGACGCAGACGGCCGAGTTCTATGACAGCGACCTGCGACTGGTCGAGACGATCGTCCTCGACGACAATCGGGTGCCGCTCGAGGTGACGTTCTGGGAGGAGGCCTCGCGTTCCGACGATGCCTTGTGGTACGTCTCGGACGAGGTCGACCCTCGATCTGAGGATCACGGCGTCTGGCTCGCCGAGCCCGCGCGGGACGGCGACGGTGAGCTCGTCGCCGTCGTCGCCTCGTCCTTCCCCGTGGAGGGCATGTCCTCCGCGCTCGCAGAGGTCTCTCTCGGTGAGCACGGAAGTGCGGTGGTGCTTGACGCGGAGCGACGTGTCGTCGCGGCCCCGACCGATCTCGCGACAGGCGCGGCGGACGGCTCGACGTCGACGGCGCGCGCGACCGCCGAGAGCCTTGGCCTGGCGACCGCGGCCGAGGCGACGCCGGACGACTCGCATGCCCAGTTCGCGTACGACGGCCAGTATCACGTGGCGGAGATCGGCCTCGAGTCGGTGGGGGTGCCGTGGGTGCTCCAGCTTCGCGCGGTCGACGAGGAGCTGGCTCCGCAGATCCTCAGTCTCAGGACGACGATTCAGATCGCATCGTTCGCACAGTTCACGGTGCTGGTGGGCGGCGCGGTGCTCTTCTTCCTGTACTGGCGTCCCATGAAGCAGATCCGACGGACCGCGTTCACGGACGGCCTCACGGGCCTCCTGCGCCGCAGCCGCTTCCTGGAGCTGGCCCCCGAGGTGATCGCGGACGCGCATCGCACGGGGGCCGCCGTCGCGGTCGTCGTGCTCGACCTCGACAACTTCAAGCGCGTCAACGACGAGGCGGGCCACGCGGCCGGGGACAGGTCGCTCACCGAGGCCGCGCGGGCTCTCAGCGCCGCGGTGCGCTCGGGGGACCTGGTCTGCCGCTGGGGTGGTGATGAGTTCGTCGCGCTCGTGAGGCTCAAGGACGACGCTGTCGGCCTGTCGGTCGCGGAGCGGCTCAGGAGCGAGTGCGAGACCGCGTTCCGCGGGTCCTTCCCCGAGGACCTGGGCCTCGGCGCGACCGCCGGCGTCGTCGTGTCGCGCTCGGGTGACGCCGACATCCGCGAGCTCGTGGACACCGCCGACGCCCACCTGATCGAGGGCAAGCAGCAGGAGAAGTCGCGCTCGTACGCGGGCACCCGGTGACCGTCTCGCCGGACATTCGACGCAAAAGGTGCGGCGGCCCGGGCGGCGACCTGCATGGCCCTCGCCCCCGCATTGTCCCTGTGCCTACGATCCAGGTATGAGCCACCTTTCCCCGCTGCGCGCGCGACGGTCCCGCGACCTCGTGCGGGCCGGGGCGGTCGTGAGCGCGACCATGCTCGTCGTGCTGCTTGGCGTGACGATCTGGATCGGGTCGCTGGCTGGCAACGGCGTGGACCGGGTCGTCGAGGGAGCGCTCGATTCGGCCGCGGACACGGCCATGGGGCGCGTCGAGGAGTACCTGGGGTCCGCCGAGGACACCACCGCGGGCCTCGCAGGCTGGGTCGCCCAGAACGATCCGTCACCCGCGCAGGTCGCCGACCGGCTGCTCGTCGCGGAGGCCGTGGACTCGACCCTGCGGACCGTCGCGGTCGCGTACCCGGACGGCTCGTGGGTCGCCGTGACCAGAGGGATCTTCCCATCGGAGGAGGCCTTCACCGTTGTGACGAGCTCGGGCCTGGGTGGCGCTGAGAGCACGACCGAGTACTCGAGCGGCCTGGTTCGGGTGAGCGCCTCCGAGCAGGAGGGGGAGCTCGACGCTGAGGAGCTCGGGTTCTGGTCCACCGCCGCGTCCGCCGATGCGCTCGTGTGGACCGACCCCGCGCGCAAGGCGCTCAACGGCGACATCGGGTCGTGGGCGGCGCAGGCGGTGCGGGACGATGCGGGCAACGTGGTCGCGGTCGTCGCCTCGGACTTCACGCTCGACTCGCTCGCCGAGGCGGTCAACGCCGTCTCGCTCGGCGACAGCGCCGGCGTGTACGTGCTCGACAGCCAGCGGCGTGTGCTCGTTGCTCCCGAGATGCTGCGGGCGGACCTCGAGGACGCGTTCGAGACTGGTGGCCTGGTCGATGACAAGGCGCTGAGCCTCACCACGTCCGCCGTCGCGACGCCGGAGGACGCGACGATTCAGCTCGGCTTCGACGGCGACGTGCGCACGGCCGAGGTGGGTCTCGAGTCGCTCGGGGTGGGCTGGATCCTGCACGTGAGGGCGATCGACGACGAGATCTCGCCCGAGGTCATCACGTTGCAGGGCGCGCTCGCCTGGGCGGCCGCGATCCTCTTCGGGATGGTGATCGGCGCCTCCGCGCTGTTCTTCGTGCTGTGGCGGCCGTTCTCGGAGATGCGCAGCGCCGCGTACACGGACTCGCTCACGGGGCTGCTGCGCCGCGGCCGCTTCATCGAGCTCGCGTCGGCGACGATCCTCGAGGCCAACCGTGCGGGAGGCATCGCCTACGTGGTCGTGCTTGACCTCGACAACTTCAAGGAGCTCAACGACGCCCAAGGGCACGATGCGGGAGACGCCGCGCTCACGGAGGTGGGGCGTGCGATGGAGGCCGAGGTGCGTCGCAAGGACCTGGTCTCGCGGTGGGGAGGCGACGAGTTCGTCGCGCTGCTCATGGTCCCGGACGCCGCGACGGGCGAGGCCGCGATGGAAAGGCTCCGCGCGGGGGTGGCCGACGCGCTCGACACCGCGTTCCCCAAGCAGCACGGCCTTGGGGTCACTGCGGGAGGCGCGCCCGCGGCGGGCGCGTGGGACGACGTCGAGGAGCTCATCACGCTCGCGGATGAGGCGCTCGTCGAGGGCAAGCAGCACGCGAAGTCGAGGTCCTACGCCGCGCACCCGTGACCTCGCGCGCCGGCAGCACGCTCGGCCCCTTGCTGCGGCACGCCCCAGCACACGCGGACAAGAAACGCCTGATGAGCGAGGGTGAGAGTTGCCACACAGGGGTGTGCTCGCCGCTCTCGCTGCTCTAGGTTGTGGCCGTGATCGCACGCAGCCAGCCACGACGCCGGACTCGCCGGCACACGTTCGTGATCGGTCTGCTGCTCGCCGACCTGGTGCTGCTCGCCCACCTCGCCGTCGCGATCTGGACTGGCGGGGTCGCGCGCGAGGGCGTCGAGACGGCCCTCGCCGAGGCGTTCGCGTATGTCGCGGAGAGCTCGACCGCCCAGGTGGCCGAGTACGTGGAGGCCTCCGAGCAGACCACCGACGCCGTGGCGAGGTGGATCGACAGGGACTCGCCCACGAGGGAGGAGATCGCCGACCGCCTGCTGGTGATCGTCGCCGCCGACTCGCGCCTGCGGGTGATCGCCGTGGCCTATCCGGACGACTCCTTCGTCGCCGTCGTGCCCGCGTGGGAGGGGAGCGGCTACGCGTATGTGACCGCGACCGCCGACGCGACCGACGGCTCCTACGTCCTGACGGGCTACAACATGGACCTCGAGCCCATCGCGGACGAGTCGTACGACTGGGCCGTCGGAGGCACGGAGCTCGGCTTCTGGGAGGCCGCCGCGCCCTCGTACGAGCTCGTGTGGACGCAGCCCGCGCTCCGTCCGATCACCGGCGTCGGAGGTGCCTGGGCCGCACAGCGTGTGCTCGACGATGACGGCGAGATCGAGGCGATCGTCGGCACAGACTTCCCGCTCGAGTCGCTTCAGGAGGACCTCAACGCGCTGCCGCTCGGCAGCGACGGGGAGATCTTCCTGCTCGACGGCGACCGACGCGTGATGACCGGCCCGACCGAGCTCGGCGAACGGATCGCCGCGGGCTTCGACGAGGACGGTGGGCTGAGCAGCGCCGGCTTCGGCCTCGACCCGTCCGAGCGCGCGACTCCATACGACATCGCAGTGCAGATCGGCACCGACGGCGACCTCCACACCGCCGAGCGTGGGCTCAACGACCTCGGGGTTCCGTGGATCCTGCACTTCCGGGCGACGGATTCCTCACTCGCCCCCGGGATCGTGCATCTCGCGACGGTGTTCAGGTGGGTCACGGCGGGCATGTTCCTTGTGCTGCTGCTCGCGGCGATCGTGTATGCGATCATCTGGAAGCCGCTGCGGCAGATGCGGAGCGCCGCCTATGAGGACGGTCTGACAAGGTTGCTCACGCGCCGTCGGTTCACGCACCTCGCCCCTCAGGTCATCGCGAACGCGCACCGGGAAGGCGGCCACGTGTGCGTGGTCGTGCTCGACCTCGACAACTTCAAGGCGCTCAACGACGCGCGCGGACACAAGGCCGGCGACGCCGGGCTCGAGGCAGTCGGCAAGGCGCTCAGGAACCATGCGCGAGGGCCGGACCTGGTCGCGCGATGGGGAGGCGACGAGTTCGTCGCCCTGCTTGCGATGCCCGATGACACCTTGGGCGTGGCCGCGATGGAGAGGCTGCGGGACACGGCCGAGGATGCGCTCGTCACGCTCTTCCCTGACGTGCCGGGCCTCGGGGTGACCGCCGGCGGCACGCGGTCGCTCACCGGGCGGGAGGCCATCGAGGAGCTCGTGCGGGAGGCCGATCAGGCCCTCGTCGAGGGCAAGCGCCGCGCGAAGTCGCACTCGTACGCCGCGACGCGATGAGGCAGGGGCCTGGGGCGCGGCGGGCCCTCACTGGTAGCCTCGGGCGCAGTCTGAGGAGGATCCATGGATAACACGGTGCGGATCGACGTGCGAGGCGCGCGCGGCAAGGTCGAGGTGGAGGGCCGCCACGGCGTCACCGCGAAGGTGCTGCTCGACGGCGAGCCGGTGCGCCCCAAGAAGGGCGTGTTCGCCGTTCCGGTGAGCGGTGGACGCACCGCGGAGATCCGCCTGCGGGGGCTGCTTCCCGGCTTCCAGAAGGTCGTGGTCGACGGCGAGCCCGTCGTCGGGCTCGGCGACCACGTGCCGATGGTCGCGCGCGTGACCATGTTCGCGCCGCTGCTCCTGCTGGTCACCGCGCTGTTCGGCACCGTCCCGGGGACCATCGGCATGGTGCTCGCGCTGCTGCTGTTCTTCATGTCCATCATGGTCGTGAAGAATCCCGACATGCCGGTGTGGATGCGCGCGGCCCTTCCGCTCGCCAACACCGCGGCGGGTGCGGTCGTCGTCCTCGTGTTCACGGGCGCTCTAGGCTGACCGGCCGCGGCAAGGGGGACGCTGCGATGGCTGAAGGAAGGATCCGGGAGAGGCTGCGCGATCCCTTCGCGTGGGTCGTGGTGGTCGCCCTCGTGGTGCTCACCGTGATCGCGGGCTCGTCGCTGTTCGTGCGCGCCGACGTCTCCGAGGAGGCGCAGACGGTGACTTCGGAGGCCGTTCAGGTGATCGGGGACGCCGCCGCCGCGCAGCTCGTCGAGTCCTCATTGCCTGCGGACCTGGTGCTGACCGCGCTGCGCTCGGGGATCTATGCTGACCCGACGCTGCTTGAGCCGGCGGACGTCGCGACGATGCTCGCGACCGCGATGCTGTCGTTCGACGAGGTCGGCTCGATGCAGGTCGAGGTGGCCGACGGGACGTTCGCGGGGATGTACCGCGTCGAGGGCGGCTTCGCCTTCGTGGGGCGTCATGCGGACGGCACCGTCGAGGGCATCCACTTCAACTCGTTCTTCACCGCCCAGGGCGCCATCGCGAACCCGCCGAGCAAGGCGATCCTCGACCTTGAGCCCGTCGAGCAGGGCGAGATCGTCCGCGGCGAGCCTCAGCCCATCGGTTCGGAGCGAGGACTCGCGGTCCCGAGCCGGCTCTCGGTCTACGACGATGACGGCGAGCTCATCGCCACGGTGCAGGCGGCGATCGACATCGACATGCTCGACGAGGCGCTCGCGGACACGAAGGCTGTCGAGGTCGGACAGGTCGCTGTCTACTCGCCCGAGGGCGAGCTCATCGCAGGTGAGGACGTCCAGGTGCCCGAGGACCTCATGTCGACGGCGGTGGACGAGGGCTCCGTCGCGGTCGACGGCAACTGGGTCTACTACACGCGCACCGTGAGCACCGACTCGGGCCTCGGCTGGACGCTCGTGCTGTGCGCGAGCGCCGACGAGGTCGTGCCGTCGGCGGCCGCGGTCGCGCACACCATGACCTTCTACACCGCGCTCGTGCTGATCCTCGTCGCGGTCTTCGGCGCGGTCGCCTGGGTGCTGCGCAGGCCCGCGGGGGAGATCTCCGCGCTCGCGCGCACCGACGCCGTCACCGGGCTCGCCAACCGCCATCACTTCCACGTCCGCGGCAAGGACATCCTCGCAGCGGCGGGACGACGCGGCGCTCACGTGCTCGTCGTCGTGTTCGACCTGGACGGCTTCAAGCAGGTGAACGACGTCATCGGCCACGACGCGGGCGACGCCGCGCTGCAGATCGTCGGCGACGCGCTCACGGGCGCCGCGGGACCCCGCGACGTCGTGGCCCGCACCGGCGGCGACGAGTTCGCGCTCGTGCACTGGCTCGGTGACGATGAGGACGCCTCGGAGACTGTCGAGCGCTTCCGCTCGCTCGCCGACCTCGAGCTCAAGGCATGCGTGGACTCCGAGGTCGTCGTGGGAGAGATCGCGGTCGGCGTGAGTGCGGGATGGGCGACGACCCACGGGGGAGAGCGGCGCCTGGACCGGCTCGTGCGCGCCGCGGACGGCGCGATGGTTGAGGGACGCCAGGACGAGAAGGGGACCGCATACGAGGCCGTGCCTCCGGCCTCCGAGCACTGATCCGGGTCGTCCCCACCTGCCCGGGTGCCGCATCGTCCGTGGCCCGGGGAGCGACGCATCGTCCCGGTGCCCGGTGACTGACGCATCGTCCATTGCTAAGGTGGCATCCATGAGCACGCAGCCGAGCGCCCCTGTCGCGGGCGCCGCCGTGCCTCGGGAGTCGGGCGCGCAGAGCCGCCCCGCACCTTCGCTGTTTATGTAGGCCAGGCGAGGACCGCCTGGCCTGAATCCGCACGCGGCCGCACTGAACGCCCCCGCGCGCGCCGGTAGACTCCCGCACGGACATTCCCTCAAGGAAAGCAGCCATGACCGACCTTTCTCCGCTCGACGCCGACGGCGTCCAGGCGGCCGTCGACGAGGCGCTCGCCGCCTTCGCGGCCGCCACTACCCTCGACGAGCTCAAGGATGCGCGACTCGCCCACACGGGTGACAAGGCGCCGCTCACCCTCGCCAACCGCGCCATCAAGGACGTCGCGCCCACCGACAAGGCCGCCGCCGGCAAGGCCATGGGTGCCGCCCGCGCCGCCATGGGTCGCGCGCTCGCGGCCCGCACCGAGGAGCTCGAGGCCGAGCGCGACGCGCGCGTCCTGGTCGAGGAGACGGTCGACGTGACCCTCCCGGTGCAGCGCGGCCTGCAGGGCGCTCGCCACCCGTTGGAGACGATGCAGGAGACCATGTGCGACACCTTCGTCGCGATGGGCTGGGAGGTGGCCGAGGGGCCCGAGATGGAGGCGGAGTGGTTCAACTTCGACGCCCTCAACTTCGACCCTGACCACCCGGCGCGCGAGATGCAGGACACCTTCTTCATCGACCCGCCCGAGTCGGGCCTGCTGCTGCGCACCCACACCTCGCCGGTGCAGGTGCGCGCCGCGCTCGACCGCCGTGACGCGCTCGTGCGTGACGGCCGCGGCATCTACGTGGTGTGCCCCGGCAAGACGTTCCGCACCGATGAGCTCGACGCGACCCACACCCCGGTCTTCCACCAGATCGAGGGCCTCGCGGTCGACAAGGGCCTCACGATGGCGCATCTCAAGGGCACGCTCGACGCGTTCGCGCGCTCGCTGTTCGGCCCCGATGCCGTGACGCGTCTGCGCCCGTCGTTCTTCCCCTTCACCGAGCCCAGCGCGGAGATGGACCTGCGCTGCTTCGTGTGCGGCGGCGAGGACGCCTCGTGCCGCACCTGCTCGGGCACCGGCTGGATCGAGTGGGGCGGCTGCGGCATGACGCACCCGAACGTGCTCATCGCCGCGGGCATCGACCCGTTCGAGTACACCGCGTTCGCGTTCGGCATGGGCATCGAGCGGACCCTGATGTTCCGCCACGGTGTGAAGGACATGCGTGACATGGTCGAGGGGGATGTGCACTTCTCCCAGCAGTTCGGGATGGAGATCTGACATGCCCAAGATTCCGCTGAAGTGGCTCGAGGAGTCCGTCGACCTGCTGCCCGGTTCCACCGCGTCCGACGTGGCCGCCGCGCTCGTCAAGGTCGGCCTCGAGGAGGAGGGCATCGAGGGCGGCTCCGTCACGGGGCCGCTCGTCATCGGCCGCGTTCTCTCCTTGGTGAAGGAGGAGCAGTCCAACGGCAAGACCATCAACTACTGCCGCGTGGATGTCGGCGAGCACAACGATCCTGAGGGGCCGGGCCACAAGCCCGACCACAAGGTCGAGTACCCGGCGTCGAAGGGCATCGTCTGCGGTGCGCACAACTTCGTCGAGGGCGACTACGTGGTCTGCGTGCTGCCCGGCGGCGTGCTGCCCGGGCCGTTCCCGATCGGCGGCCGCAAGACGTACGGTCACTGGTCGGACGGCATGATCTGCTCGTCCAAGGAGCTCGGCCTCGGGGACGACCACTCGGGCATCATCGTGCTCGCGTCGCCTTCGGGCTCGTCCGAGGTTTTCGCGGGCGTCTCCGTGCCTTCCGACGCGCTCGTGCCCGGTGCCGACGCGATCCCGCTGCTCGGGCTCGACGAGCAGACCATCGAGATCAACGTGACGCCCGACCGCGGCTACTCGTTCTCGGTGCGCGGCGTCGCTCGCGAGTACTCGCACTCGACCGGCCAGCCGCTGCGCGACCCCGCGCACATCGAGGTCTCCGGACGACGCGGCGCGGGCTTCCCTGTGGACATCGACGACCAGGCGCCCATCCGGGGGCGCGTGGGATGCGACCGCTTCGCCGCGCGCATTCTGCGCGGCTTCGACCCGGCCGCGCCGAGCCCGACGTGGATGAAGCGCAGGCTCGATCAGGCAGGCATGCGCCCGATCTCGCTCGCCGTGGACGTCACCAACTACGTGATGCTCGAGCTCGGTCAGCCGCTGCACGCGTACGACCTCGCGAAGCTCGAGGAGCCGATCGTGGTGCGCCGCGCGAAGCCGGGGGAGACCCTGGTCACGCTCGACGACGTGGAGCGCAAGCTCGACCCCGAGGACATCCTCGTGACCGACTCGGTCGGCGGCGCGGGCGAGCGCATCATCGGCCTCGGCGGTGTCATGGGTGGACTCGAGACCGAGATCTCGGAGACCACCACGGACATCCTTCTCGAGGCCGCGCACTGGGACCCGATCACGATCGCGCGCACCGCGCGCCGTCACAAGCTCGGCTCCGAGGCGTCGCGCCGCTATGAGCGCGGCGTCGACACCGCGCTGCCGCCGCACGCGATCGAGCGCGCGCTCGGGCTCATGAAGGAGTTCGGTGGCGGTGAGATCGAGGAGATCTACACCGACATCAACCACGTCGAGCCCGTGAAGCCGATCGTCATGGATGCTTCGTACCCGTCGACGCTCGTCGGGGTGGAGTACCGACAGGACGTCGTGGTCGACTCGCTCGAGCAGGTCGGCTGCCTGGTGTCGGCCTCCGGGACGACCCTCACCGTGACCCCGCCGTCGTGGCGTCCCGACCTGGAGTCGCCGGTGAACCTCGTCGAAGAGGTCGCGCGCCTCGAGGGCTACGACACCCTGCCGTCGATCCTGCCGGTCGCGCCCCCCGGGCGTGGTCTCACGCACTCGCAGAAGACGCGTCGATCCGTGGCGCGGACCCTGGCCGAGGCCGGCCTGACCGAGGTGCTCACGTACCCGTTCATGGCTGAGTCCCGTCTGGACGACATGCTGATCCCCGCGGACGACTTCCGGCGCGCGCAGGCAATCCGCCTGGCGAACCCGCTGTCGTCGACGATGCCGCTCATGCGTACCGGCATGATCGCGACGCTGATCGACGCCGTGAAGACGAACCTGGGCCGCGGCGCGCAGGACGTCGCCGTCTACGAGATCGGCCGAGCGTACCGCGCCGACCTGATCGGCGACGTGCCGACGACGTTCTCGGGCTCGACCATCACGCCCGATGACGTCGAGCGACTCAACGAGGCCCTGCCGGGTCAGCGTCGTCGCGTGGCGGGCATCATGACCGGCAACCGCGTGCCGGCGTCGTGGAACCACGGCGCGGAGGCCTTCGACTGGACCGATGCGATCGCCATGGTTCAGAAGGTCGCTGGCGTGTGCGGAGTCGAGCTGGAGATCGGCACGGAGCCGTTCGAGCGCCTGTCGCTCGCGCCGCTGCACCCGGGCCGCACGGCGGCGTTCCGCCTGCCCGACGGCACCCCGATCGGCTACGCCGGCGAGATGCACCCGAAGGTGTGCGAGAACCTGGGCCTCCCGGCCCGGACCGTGGCGTTCGAGGTCGTGCTCGATCCGATGATCGAGGCGTCCGAGGGACGGATTGCTCCCGCGACTCCCGTGTCGCAGCAGGTGTTGGCGAAGGAGGACTTCGCGTTCGTCGTCGCGTCCTCTGTGCCGGCCGGTGCGCTCGTGGCTGCCGTTCGCGCGGCTGGCGGCGAGCTGGTCGAGGACGCGCACGTGTTCGACGTGTACACGGGCGAGCAGATCGGCGAGGGCAAGAAGTCGCTGGCTGTGAACGTCGTGATGCGTGCTGCCGACCGGACGCTGTCTGCTGATGAGGTGCTCGCTGTGCGCGAAGCGATCATCGCGAAGGCCAGCGACGAGTTCGGGGCCGTGCTGCGGTAGCGCTGCTGACTGCAGAGAAAGGGCCGGTCGACCATGTGGTCGACCGGCCCCTCCTCGTTCTGCTTGTGCTCCCGATGATCTCGCGCCCATACGGTGCCACTCAGGCCAGCAAGCCGGCCAGTTGCCAATCCACCCCCCTGCGGACCTGCATCGACCGCGTGGTACTTACAGCCGCTGTCAACAGGTGAAGTCGATCGCGTCGTCCGTTGTGTTTCCGTCCGAGACTTTGGATGACACCCAGTACACGACGTTCATGAGCTTCGGGCCCTCGGGGGTGTCGATCGCGATCGTGTCGTGGGTGATGTCGTCTCCGGAGCCATCGTCCGTGACGGTTCTCACCAGCAGGCCCGGCGTGTAGTTGTCGTGGCCTTCGTACGGCTGTGTGCAGACGATCTCAGGCTGGGCGGTGGGTGCGGTGCCCGCTTCTTGGAGCAGCACATCGCAGTTGCCTTGCGAGGACGCCAGGTCGCACAGTGCCGCAGCGTCTCCGCGCGAGCCATATGCCTGTGCGACGAGCGCCTCGACTTCCGCGACTTCGGGCACCCGAGCCTCGGACCCGCCAGTGCATCCGGCGAGCAAGGTGGCTGCCAACGCCGCGACGAGCGTGCTCAAGCCCTTCTTGCTGACTGACAACAATGCCCCCTCCGCCAAGGACATCTCGGCGCTTCGATTGAACGATCCCCCGGATGCACGCTACTAGCCTGCCGACCTCCTGTGCCAGCAGGCCCACCATCGCGGCCAAGCCGATCTGAGTCGCGCCGAAGCACCCCCCGGCACACCCGGATCGGGCGCCTACGCGATTCTGAGTTCCAGCACCACGTCCTCGTAGCCCTCGGCCGTCACGGTCACCTTCGCGGCGCCCGTCCCTGTCGGCCGCACCACGGCCAGCGCGCGGCCGTCGAACGTCTTCCACGTCGACGCGTCCAGCCGCTCCTCGGTCGACGGGTTCGCTGAGCACATGCCCGCCAGTACCGCCGCGCCCTCCACGATCACCGTCACCGACGACACCGAGTCGGCCGCAAGGACCCCAGCAGCATCGCGCAGTTCGATCGCCACGTACGCCAGGTCGTCGTCCGAGTTCGTGATCGCGGAACGGTCGAGCGACGCGACAAGCGAAGGCGCGCCGGCGGTCACTAACGAAGTCCGGCCAACCTCGGCCCCATCCCGGAAGGCGACGGCCACCAGCGAACCCGGCTGATACGTCGTCTCCAGCGAGGCGAGCATCGGCTTCATGTCCCCCACGGGACCACGAGCGACCTCGGAGCCATTCAATTCGAGTGAAACAGTGTCGGCATCGGCATACACCTCGACCACGACGGGCTTGCCCTCGAACCCGTTCCACGACCACGACGAGACCGTGTCGCTCCACGACCACTGCGAGTGCGCCACGACCTTGACCCCATACCGAGAGGGCCGCTGCACCGCGATGTACGGCTCGGTCCGCAGCCCGAACACGATCTCTCGGTAGTACGACACCGGCCTGCGCCAGCCCGTGATGTCGATGTCCGCGGTCCACGCGGTCAGCCACGGGTACTCGCGCATCAGCTGGCCGTTCGCCTTCGGGTCGTCGGCGTACTGCACCGAGCCGATGCCGACCTCACCCAGGTAGTCCCAGCCGGTCCACGTGAAGTCGCCGATGACGTTGGGATGCGACTTCACGAGCGGCCACAGCCGCCCGATCTGCGACGGGAACGTCTCCGAGCCCACGATCACGCGGTGGGGGAACGCCTCCAGATCCTGCTCATACCGCGACTCCGCATAGTTGAGGCCGAACACGTCGAGCGACGACGCCGCCTCCTCCATGCGCGCGGTCGCGGACGGCGACTTCCCGATTTCGTCGAACAGGTCGTAGTCCGCCATCGCGGCGTTGAGTCCGCCCATCTTCTCGATGAACTCGGGCATCTCGTCGATCACCGCGAGCAGGGCGTTCGCGCCGTTGGTCACCGGCCGCGTGGGGTCGAGCGAGCGGAACTTCTGCGCGAGCCTGCGCGCCCACCGCGCGCCGTGGGGCGTGCCGACCTCGACGATCTCGTTGCCCGTCGAGTACATGATCACGCTGGGGTGGTTGCGGTCCTTGGCGACGAGCGCCTCGACGTCCGCCTCCCACCACACAGGGAAGTCGGCGGCGTAGTCGTAGGGTGTCTTGAAGCGCGTCCACATGTCGAAGGCCTCGTCCATGACGAGCATGCCGAGCCGGTCGCATGCGTCGAGCATCGCGACCGATGCCGGGTTGTGCGACGTGCGGATCGCGTTGAAGCCCGCCTCCTTCAGCAGTTCGATCCGGCGCTCCTCGGCACGGCCGATCGCAGCGCCGCCGAGCGGCCCGTTGTCGTGATGGATGCACGCCCCACGCATCAGCACGGGTTCGCCGTTGAGTCGCAGCCCCTTCTTGGGGTCGACGGTGATGGTCCGGATGCCGAACGCGGTCACCACAGGCGAGGAACCTTCGAGGCCCACCGACGCCGTGTACAGGGCCGGCGAGTCGGGGCTCCACAACGAGGGATCGGCGACGTACAGCAACTGCCGCACCGACGCGGTCTCGCCGGGGGCGAGCGTGAGCGGCGTCGAGTCGCCCTCACAAGACGAGCCGGAGGGCGAGGCGACGTCCGTGACCACGCGCACGGTGCGCGTCGTCCTGGTGTCGTTGACCACCGTGGTGGTGACGGACACGACCGCCTGGTCGTCCTCGATCCGCTCCGTCACGATGGTGACCCCGTCGTTGACGATGCGCACCGCATCGTCCACGTGCAGGAAGACGGGACGATGCAGTCCGGCGCCGGAGTACCAGCGCGAGTCCTCGCCCGTGCGCACCTCGATGCGCAGTGCGTTGGACGCGCCGAAAAGCAGGTACGGCGTGACGTCGACGAAGAAGCGCGCGTAGCCGTCGGCGCGGATCCCGGCAAGCTCGTTGTTCACGAACACCTGCGCACGGCGCATCGCGCCCTGGATCTCGAGCTGGACGGTCTGTCCCTCCCACTCGGCGGGCACATCGAGCGCGCGCTCATACGTGAAGGCCGCGCGCGGGTAGTAGCCGGACGCGTCCTTCGACGGGGCGTCGGGGGAGCGGTCCTCGTCGCGCAGCGCGTCGTGAGGCAGGCGGACCGTGCCGAGCACGCTCGGTCGGCTCCCGTCGGCACCCGCGAAGGGGCCGGTGGGGAGGCGGTAGGTCCACTCGTCGTTGAGGGGGATGATCGTCACGGTGTGCTTCCTTAGCTGAAACCGGTGGTGATGCCGCCAGCCTAGGGAATGCACGAACGGCCACGCGAGTGCACACTCGCGTGGCCGTTCAATGAACCTGCGCGCTACGCGATGGTGAGCTCCAGGGCGACGTCCTCGTGGCCCTCGGCGGACACGGTCACCGTCGCGGTACCGGCACCCGAGGGGCGCACCACGGCGAGCGCGCGGCCATCGAAGGTCTCCCACGTCGAGGCGTCGAAGCGCTCCTCCGTGGACGGGTTCGCCGAGCACATGCCCGCGAGGACTGCAGCGCCCTCGACGGTCACGGTGACGGTTGCGGAAGCGTCGGCCGCGAGCACCCCCGCGGCATCACGCAGCTCGATCGCCACGAACGCGAGGTCGTCGTCGGAGTTGGTCAGCGAGGAACGGTCCACCGACGCGACGAGCGACGGCGAGTCGGCGGTCACCAGGGAGGTCCGGCCCACCTCGGCGCCGTCGCGGTAGGCGATGGCCACGAGCGAACCGGGCTGGTACGTGGTCTCGAGGACCGCGAGCATCGCCTTCTCGTCACCCACCTGGCCGCGCGCGATCTCCGCGCCGTCGAGCTCGAGCACGACCTCGGAGGCGTTGGCGTAGACCTCGACGGTCACGGGCTTGCCCTCGAAGCCGTTCCATGTCCACGAGGACACCGAGTCGCTCCACGCCCACATGGACGGGTTGAGGATCTCGCGCCCGTGGAACTCGGGGCGGCGCACCGCGATGTACGGCTCGGTCCTGATCCCGAACACGATCTCCCGGTAGTACGACAGCGGGCGGCGGTGGCCCGTGATGTCGATGTCGCCGCACCACGCGGTGAGGTACGGGAACTCGCGCTCGAGCTGGCCCGAGGCGTTCTCGTCGCCGACGTACATGGTGGAGCCGATACCGACCTCGCCCAGGTAGTCCCATCCGGTCCACGTGAAGTCGCCGATCACGTTCGGGCTCTCGACGACCTGCGGCCACAGCTCGCCGATCATCGGGCCGAAGGTCTCCGAGCCGACGATGACGCGGTGCGGGAAGCGCTCGCGGTCGGGCGCGTAGCGCTTCTCCGCGTAGTTGAGGCCGAGCACATCGACCGCTGCCGACGACTCCTCGATGCGAGCGGTGGCCGTGTCGGTCGCGCCGACCGTCGCCATCGCGTTCTTGTCGGCCATGAGGGCGTTGAGACCGCCCATCTCCTCGATGATCTGCGGCATCTCGTCGATGATCGCGAGCAGCGCGTTGACGCCGTTCGTGACGGGACGCGTGGGGTCGAGCGCGCGGACCTTGTCCGCGAGCTTGCGTGCCCAGCGGGCTCCGTGGGGCGTGCCGACTTCGACGATCTCGTTGCCGATCGAGTACATGATCACGGACGGGTGGTTGCGGTCCTTCGCGACGAGCGCCTCGAGGTCGGCCTCCCACCACACGGGGAAGTCCGCGGCGTAGTCGTAGGGCGTCTTGAAGCGCGTCCACATGTCGAAGGCCTCGTCCATGACGAGCATGCCGAGCCGGTCGCACGCGTCGAGCATCGCGCTCGACAGCGGGTTGTGGGCCGCGCGGATCGCGTTGAACCCGGCCTCCTTGAGCAGCTCGATGCGGCGCTCCTCGGCGCGGCCGATCGCGGCGCCGCCGAGCGGGCCGTTGTCGTGGTGGATGCACGCGCCGCGCATCAGCACCTCGTCGCCGTTGATCCGCAGCCCTTTCTTGGGGTCCACGGTCACGGTGCGGATGCCGAAGGCCGTCTCGACCGGCACGCCGTTGTCGATCGTGACGGCGGCGCGGTACAGCGCGGGGGAGTCGGGGCTCCACAGGTCGGGGTCGCCGAGGTACATCATCTGACGCACGGTCGAGGTCTCGCCGGGGGCCAGGGTGAGGGGCGTGTTGTCGCCCTCGACCCGCGCGCCCAAGGGGGAGGTGATGTCCGTGACCACCCAGACGGTGCGCGTCGTCCTCGTGTCGTTGACCACGGTCGTGGCGACCGAGACGACGGCCTGGTCGTCCTCGACCCGCTCCGTCACCAGGCGCACGCCATCGGAGACGATGCGGATCGCATCGTCCACGTGCAGGGTCACCGGACGGTGCAGCCCGGCGCCGGAGTACCAGCGGGAGTCCTCGCCCGTGCGGACCTCGATGCGCAGGTCGTTGGCCTCGCCGTACTTCAGGAAGGGCGTGAGGTCGACGAAGAAGCGCGCGTAGCCGTCCGCGCGGACGCCAGCGAGCTCGTCGTTGAGGAACACCTGCGCGCGGCGCATCGCGCCCTCGACCTCGAGCTGGACGGTCTTGCCCTCCCACTCGGCCGGGACGTCGAGCGCGCGCTCATACGTGAAGGCGGCGGACGGGTAGAAGGCCGCGGCGCCCTTGGCGGGGACGTCCGCCGCGCGGGTCTCGTCCCGCAGGGCATCGTGCGGCAGGCGGACCGTTCCCAGCACCTCGGGGCTGCCGTTGACGCCCGCGAAGGGGCCGGCGGGCCTGCGGTAGGTCCACTCGGAGTTGAGGGGGATGGTGGTCATCGGTGCTGCACTCTTTTCTGGGATGGAGGGTGGTGGTCAAGCATGAGGAGGGTCATCAGTCGGCGTCGCGCATGATCACTCGAAGGAAGCCCTCGAGGGTCGCGACCACGTCCACGTAATCGCGGTCGATCAGCCAGTGGAGCTGGACGCCTTCCCAGAGGGCGAGGAAGGCCGTCGCGGCGAACTCGGGCGTGACGTCGCTACGGAGCCGGCCCGCCTCCTCCAGGTCCGCAAACCATCCCTGGAAGCCTTCGCGGACCCGCGCCGTGCGCGCCTTGAAGAACTCCTCAAGCGGGTGATCGGGAGTGGCCGACTCGGCCGCAAGGAGCGTGTAGAGCGCGATGATCTCGGGCGTGCGCGCGTTGTGCTCCGCGAGTGCGATGACGGCGCGGGGGATCTGGTCGAGGGAGTCGGGATGGGCGGCGGCGATGACCTCGTCGCCCTGGGCGTCGCGTTCCTGCATGAGGGACAGCAGGAGGGCCGACTTGTTCGGGAAGTGGTGCGTCACGGTCGACTGGTCGATGTCGCAGCGCCGCGCGATCTCGCGCATCGAGCTCGCGTGATAGCCCTTCTCGGCGAACACGTCGGTGGCCGCGGCGAGGATTGCCGCGCGGGTCTGTGCGGACTTCTTGTAAGGGCCCCGCGGCCCCTTGGAGGTCGCCTCGTCGCGCCCTGCGGCCGGTGCTGAGGGGAAGGAGGCGATGGGTGCGAGGTTGCTCGCCGTGGTGTCCGAATCGTCGTCGATCATGGCGCCGGACCTCCTTCGTCTTTGAATTTCCATCAGGCGCTGGAAATTCATGTTCGCATGGGTGCACAACACCGTCAAACCTGAGAATGACATGTGTCGCTCAGGCTCTCCGCAGAATCGTCCCCGAGCGCCGTCTTCCCGGGGTGAGCGGGGGACCAAGGTCCCCCGCGGGGTAGGCTCCTTGCGGCCCCGAGGAGGACGAGGCTCGCCCTTGCAAGCGGCCGTCGGGCGCGCGCCGAGGCACTCCTGGTGCAAGACTCGACGCATGAGCGAGACGGGAAGTCTGGTCCATGTGGTGCTGGTGCGATGGCGCGAGGACATGCCGTCCCGCGTGCTCGACGACGTGGGGCGCCGCGTCGCGGGGTTCACGTCGACGATCGACGGTGTGGTCGACGCGGTCGAGGGCGCGAGCGCGAGCTCCGAGGGTCTTGAGGATGGCTTCGACTGGGGCCTCGTGGTCACGTTCGAGGACGCGGTCGCGCGCGACGGCTACCTGGATCACCCCGAGCACCTTCCGGTCGCGGCGGCGATCGGGGAGTGGAGCGAGCGCGTCGTCGTGTTCGACCTCGCCCGGTAGCTTCACCGCATGGCTCGGGTCCTGCTCCTGCTCGACGTCGACGGCGTCATCGCCCCGCAGGCCATGCCCGGCTCGCACGGCGACGTGTGGCCCGCCGAGTCATGGGAGACCGCGCCCGTCGGCGGGATGCTCGGCGTCGAGTACTCGACGGCGATGGTCGAGGAGCTGCGCCGGCTCGCGTGGCTGCCCGGCGTCGACGGCGCGTGGTGCACCACGTGGGGTCGGCAGGCGCCCAAGCGGCTCGCGCCGGCGATCGACCTGGGACGCGGGTGGCCGGCGCTCGCGCCCGGCGATGGCGAGAACCACTTCGCGGGACCGGGCTGGTGGAAGGCTGCGCGGGCGCGCGAGGCGGTGGCGTCTCACGATGCCGTGGTGTGGATCGACGACCTGATCGACTCCTGGCGGGCCTCGCTGGACGATGCGGCGCTGCCCGGGCCCGAGTCGTGGCCGGGAGGGCGTCTGCTCGCGGTGTCGCCCGCGTCCGAGGTCGGTCTCGCGCCCCAGGAGCTCGCGGAGATCGGCGCCTTCGTCAGGCACGCGCTGCGGGCGGATGACGCCTAGCGCGGACCCCGCACCGGGTGGTTGAGGACGATGCGGAGGATCCCCGTCGCAGTGAGGATCACGTGAGGCTTGGTGTCCTCGTCGAGCGTCTCGGTGCGCTCCGCGTCCGCCTCGTCGAGCACCGCGACCACGGCACTCTCGGGGAACGTCGGCGTGCCCACGGGCGGGTTCACGGTCCAGCACGCGCCCCGGTCGATCCATTCGCGGTCAAGGTCGTCCCGCATGCAGGCGGCGTACTCCGTGGAAGGAGTCTGGATGATCACGGGGGAGATGCCCTGGCCGAGCAGCCATGCGGCGATGCGCGACGTGCGCTGGATCTGCTCGAGCGGCGTGCCCGTGAGAGTCTCCATCGAATGGCCCCACTGCAGGGCCGCATCGGCGGCCTTCGCGAGTGGCGAGCCGGGGGTGAGCGTCGGCTTCATGGTCCTACTCCTTTGGGGACTGCGCTCGCGCGGGGATCACGGGCGTCCAAATGTCCCATCGGTACCCGCAGGGGGCGGGTGAGACGCGCCGATGTCTGCTTGGACACATCGTCAAGTGCTCTCGGGTGCCGCGAAAACCCGTCCGGTGCGTGCGGGAATCCCCGTGAATGGGGTGATTGCCAGGGATGACCCTTGCGTCGGACCTTTCCGATACGGCAAAGTGGGCTCGCCGGTACCGTGCGGGGGCGCGGTGCGCGACGGCATCATCTGGGGGATTCCATGTTCGGACGACGTCGGCGCGAGCGCGCTCAGGAACCGCAGCAGCAACCGCAGGATCCGGAGCTGACGTTCCTGACCGCGGAGGAGGCGCACACGTTCAGGGGGCTCGTGATCGACGCGTTCGCCGCAGGGGGGCTCCACGTCAGGCCCGCGCGGGGAGCAGTGATCGCGGAGGACGGGCGCGCCTTCGGCCTGTGGAACCTCGCCGTCGCGTGCGTCAAGGCCTCGCCCGACCCGCGCGCGTGGGGAGCGATCGTCCACGGCCACGTCGAGACGCTGCTCAACCCGCCGCTCGCTGCGGCCGACCTGTCGGACCAGGACATGATCGGCATCGTCCACGCGCGCGTTCTGCCGGCGGCCGCGCTGTCCGAGCCCGGCACGCCGCTCACCGCGGAGCAGGCGAGGCCCGTCGCCGAGGGGGTGGTCGAGGTGCTCGCGCTCGACTTCCCCGACAGCGTCCAGATGCTCGGTGGCGACGCGCTCGCGGGGCGCGACGTCGAGGCGCTCTGGGCCGCCGGCCGCGCACGGACGCTCGCCACGCCCATCGAGGACCGCGAGGACCTCGAGGTCCAACCCGGAGCGGTGCTCACGCTGCTGTCCTCGGAGTCCTACTTCTTCGCCGGGCGGATCCTCGACATGCCGGCGCTGCTCCACGAGGTCTACGGCCCGCGGGCCCTCCCTCGCGGCGTGGTCGTGGGGGCGCCGCACCGGCACGGCATCGTGCTGCACGCGGTCGAGGGCGCGGGCTCGGTACAGGCGATCAGCGCCGCCGCGCAGTTCGTCGCCCGCTCGTCGTCGGGAGCGGCCGGCGCGCTGTCCCCGCACCTGTACTGGTGGGACGGCGCGGCGCTGCACACCATCTCCCGGCCCAACGGCCAGGGCGGCGTCGCCGTCGAGGCGCGCGGCGCCTTCGCCGACATGGTGGGCTCGCTCCACTAGGGCCGAGGCGCCAGGGCCTTCCGGGCGGTGCAGGTTCAGGCGTAGACCCGCACGTAATCGACGTACAGGTCGGTGATGCCGTCCGTGGCCGACAGATCCACGTCCCAGCCTCCGCCGAGCGCCATCGTCACGAGGAAGTGGAACGGCTCGTCGTCGTTGGGCAGCGGTCCCATCTGGTCGACCTTCACGCCGTCCAGGTAGAACTCCGCCCCGTCCTCCGTGATCCTGGCGCCGTACGTGTGCCAGCTGAGCGCCACATCGTCCAGGTGCTCGTAGCCCTCGCAGGCGATGTCGTCCGCCCCTTCGGGAGTGAGCCAGCCGTGGACGGCGAGGCAGTACTTGGTCGAGTCGACGCCGTAGATCTCCGCGATGTCGACCTCGTCCACCGGCGTCTCCTCGAAGCCCTGACGCAACTGGCCCGCCGACAGCAGCCAGAACGCCGGCCAGGTGCCGGGAGCATCGGGGGCGAGGAGACGCGCCTCGAAGTACCCGTACTGCGCCGCGAGGCCGCTGCCCGCCGCGCCTCCCGAGGCCAGCATGCCGCCCACCTTGTCGCGGCCCCACTTGTTCGGGTCTGACTCGCCCTCCGGCAGCGGCGACGTCCGCATCCGCAGGTACTCGTCAGCGACTCGCGTGAGGTTGCCGTAGCCCGCGCTGGGGTCGGCGAAGATCGCGGCGCCGTACTCGTCGCCAGTGCCGCCGGAGTTGGGCTTGTTCGAGGAGAAGAGGGCGTCGACGCCGCCCTTCGCGATCGACACGTCCTCGCGGAAGTCCAGGTCGTAGACGAGCGCGAGCCCGTCGGTCGCCGCGCTCGAGGAGGCCTCCGCAGTCGGGACGCCGCCGGGGTTCCAGAACTGCGCGGTGAGGTCACCGCCATCCGGCAGCGTGAAACGCAGGGGCAGGGGGCCGGCCATGAGGTCCGCGAGGGTCGCCACGGACGGCGTGAACGTCCCGTAGCCGTTCGAGTCAAGCGCTACGGTCCCGATGGTCGTCACGCTTCCCGTCGAGGATCCGGACGATGCGGGGGCCCAGGCGGTCACCGTGGCGGTCGTGTTTCTCGGTCCCGCGAGCACGATGCTGGACACGCCGGTCAGCGTCGCGCCGGTATCGGGGCAGACGAGGTGCAGGCGGGAGTGGTCGACGTCGCCGAAGGGGGTCTCGCAGGCCTGCGCGGCCGTCGCGGTCTGCGTGGGCATCAGGGTGGAGGCGTCGGCGCCCACGTACTGGGGGACGACGGATCCCGTGTCGTGCACGACGATCTCGCGCAGCGACGCGGGGGTGCCGTCGAGCGTCCCCGTGATCTCGAAGCGCACCGACGTCACGGTGCGTGACGGGAATGCGACCGTGGTCGGAGGTGCGTCGCCCGCGATCACGCCGCCGACGAGGACGCTGGTGCCGTCCGAGAACGCGAGCTGGCCCCACGAGACCGTGCCGGTGTCGTCGTCGGAGCCGAAGAGCTCCACGGCGGAGATGGTGCGCGGCTCGTCGAAGCGCAGCTCGACCCACTGCTCGCCCGACGACGCGGCCTCCCACGCCTCGCCCGTGTCGTTGGTTGCGGCGTCGCCGGCGTCGGTCAGGGCCTGCACGCTGCGGTCGCTCGCGGTGCTCGAGGCCACGACTGTGATCCCTGATCCTGCCTCGCGCACCGGCACGATCGGTACGGGTACCGTCGAGGGCGTCTCGGGCTCGGCGGGGGCGGCCTCCTCGGCCGCATCCTCGTCGAGGTCCGGGTCGAGGTCGACGTTGAGGCCGAGCGGGTCGACCAGGAGCGTCGCGAGCGTGTGACCCGGCTCCGCGGAGGCGGAGGGCGACGCGCCGGTCGCGGAATCCGTCGACGAGGTGGACTCGTCGCCCGGCGCCTCTGAACCCGTAGCCTCGGCACTCGTGGTGTCGGAAGCGATGGCCTCGTATGAGGCGGACTGCGCCTGCTCGCCCTCGGCATCGCCGTCCGACGCAGATCCCGCGGTCTGGCCCCCGGAGCCCTGCGCGTCCTGCGCGGCGGCGGACTGCGTGCCGCTCAGGGCGTCGGCGTGCGCGTCGAGACCCGACGTCGCGGCCGTGGCGCATCCCAGGGTCACCAGGCCGACGGCGGCGAGCGCGGCGCCGAGCCTGGGCGCGAGCGAGCGGTGCATGAGGGGACCTTCCCGTAGCCGCTTCCGGACGGCATGGCGGACAGATGCATCGCGAGCGTGGCCCGCGTGAGGGTCGAGCGTTCCCAGAATCGGGCATATCGGTGCATTTGGGAAGCCTGTGAGAGGAAAGTCTCACGCGGGAGCGGGACCCGCCTGCTATCCTGGTCGGGTGTTCGGGCCGCTCGGCCCGACATGCGTCGCAGATTGCTTCTCCTTCTCGCCAGCGCCAGTCCCCGATACTGCGCGGCTCGTAGAAATCCTCTCTTCGGCGAACGAGCGCGGATACCTCCGCGATTCGCCACCACTGCCGGTGCCCCTGAACGCAGGGGTGATGTGCGCGTGCGCGCGTCCGGCACCTGACAGAAAGACTCTGCATGTCTCTCCAGTTCGCCGATCTCGGCGTGCCCACGCAGCTCACCACCGTGCTCGAGCGCGAGGGCAAGACCACCCCGTTCCCCATCCAGGAGGACACCCTCCCCGACACGCTCGCGGGCCGCGACGTGCTCGGCCGCGGCAAGACCGGCTCCGGCAAGACGCTCGCGTTCTCGCTGCCCGTCGTCGCGCGGCTCGGTGCGAAGGGCGGCCGCGCCCGCGCCGGCCAGCCTCGCGCGCTGATCCTGTGCCCGACCCGCGAGCTCGCGACCCAGATCGACGCGGTCATCGCGCCGCTCGCCGCCGCGTACGGCATGTCGACCACCACGATCTTCGGCGGCGTCAACCAGCGTCGCCAGGAGCAGGCGCTTTCGCGCGGCGTCGACATCGTCGTCGCGTGCCCCGGCCGCCTCGAGGACCTCATGGGCCAGCGCATCGTCTCTCTCGACTCGGTCGAGATCACCGTGCTCGACGAGGCCGACCACATGGCCGACCTCGGCTTCCTGCCCGGCGTGACGCGCATCATGAACGCCACCCCGAAGCGGGGCCAGCGCCTGCTGTTCTCCGCGACTCTCGACAACGGCGTGGACAAGCTCGTCAAGAAGTTCATGAGCGACCCGCTTCTCCACTCTGTCGACAGCGCCGACTCGCACGTCGACGCGATGACGCACCACGTCTTCCACGTCGACTCCGTGGACTCGAAGAAGGCCGTCGTGCGCGCGCTCGCCTCCGGCATGGGCCGCCGCGTGCTGTTCATGCGCACCAAGCACCAGGCCAAGAAGATGGCCAAGCAGCTCACCGCCGACGGCATCCCCGCGGTCGACCTGCACGGCAACCTGTCGCAGAACGCCCGCGACCGCAACCTCGCCCAGTTCGCGTCGGGCGACGTGAAGGTGCTCGTCGCGACGGACGTCGCCGCGCGCGGCGTCCACGTCGACGGCATCGAGCTCGTGGTCCACGTGGACCCGCCGGCCGAGCACAAGGCGTACCTGCACCGTTCGGGCCGTACCGCGCGCGCCGGCACCTCCGGCGACGTCGTCACCGTCGTGCTGCCCGAGCAGCGCCGCGACACGCAGCAGCTGCTGCGCAAGGCCTCCATCACGGTCGAGGCGCAGGCCGTGAACTCCGAGTCCAAGCAGGTCGTGCGTCTGGTCGGAGAGGTCGCTCCCTACGTGAAGCCGGCCCCGGCGTCGGAGACGTCGGGCTCGCGCGGCGGCGGTCGCGGTCGCTCCGGCGGCTCGCGCTCCGGTGGCGCGCGTGGCGGCCAGGGTGGTCAGGGTGGTCAGGCCCGCTCGGGTCGCGGACCGCGCCGGGACGAGGCCGCGGGTTCGCGCGGCGGACAGTCGCGTGGCGGTCAGTCCCGCGGTGGGCAGTCGCACGGCGGTCGCGGCCAGGGACGCGACCGTGGCGCCGCCGAGCACGCGCAGGGCCACGCGCCGCAGGGGCGTTCGGGTGGGGGCCGTTCCGGCTCCGGCCGCGGGCGCTCGTCGTCGCAGTCCGGCCAAGGAGGCGGCTACTCGTCCGCCGCGGCCTTCTCCGCGGGTGGTCGTCGCCGCGGACGCTGACGCGATCCAGCACAGGCCCGGGCGCTCCGAGAGCGCCCGGGCCTTCGTGCATCCTCGTCAGCCGGAGAGTGCGACCGATGCGCCGTCGATCAGCATTCTCGATTCGCCCGGCACCGGCCGAAGAGTCCCCGTCGCGACCACGTCCGCGCCCTTCGCGATCGTGTCGCGAGCGACCGCCGCATCGTCACCGTGGAGCCGGACCATGAACCACTCGGTCTGAGGGTTGCCGCAGCGGTCGAGCCTGGTCGCGGCGAGCCGGAACGTACAGATCTCGACGCCGTCGTCGGCGCTTGCGAGCTCCGGCTCCGTTGCCACGCGCCCCGTCGCGATGTAGGCCATGTGGCTCTCCGTCTCCTCGCCCGGACCGATGCGCCCCACGCTAGCGTGGGCCCATGGCAGGCGGACCGATCCTGGACGACGCGCTCGCCGAGTGGGTCACAGCGCACCTCGGCGTCGCGCCCCGCGAGGTGTTCTTCGGCGCGAGGTCCATGTCCGACGTGTCCGGGGTGCTGCTCGAGGACGGACGGCGGATCGCGCTCAAGCGACGCGGTGGGGGCGCGCACGTGGCCGCCGCGGCCCGGGCCCAGCTCGCCGCCGCGCGGGCGGGTATCGAGTGTCCCGCACTGCTCGCCGGGCCCGCTCCGCTCGAATGGGTGGCGGGTGACGCCACCGCCGGGACGAGCGAGGCCGCGTCCGTGGGCGCGACGGGTGAGGTCGTCACGGCCGAGCAGTGGCGCGACGGCGGCGACGTCGAGCCCGAGGGAGACGCCGCTGAGCCCTACGCGCGACTGCTCGCGAGCCTCATCGACGCGCTCGTGGGGCTCGACTCCGACGGGCTCGCCCCGCCGCCGTGGCTCCACTACGACCACGACGCCGCCCGCGTATGGCCGCCCGCCGCGTCCGCCCGGTGGGATCCGCACCGCATCGAGGCCGACCTGCCGCCCGCGCTCGTGCGGATCGCGCGCCGTGCGCGGGACCGGCTGCTTGCGGCGGACCTGCCCCACGTCGTCGGCCACACGGACCTCAACGGCCTCAACGTGAGGTGGGTGAACGACGACGGCGCTCCGCGCCCCGTCGTTCACGACTGGGACTCGATCGCCGCGCGCCCCGAGGCCGTGCTGGTAGGGACGCTTGCCGTCGACCACGTCGCGCTGCCCGAGCGGGGGCGCATCGCCGACGTCGCGACGGGGGATCGGGTCCTCGTCGCGTACGAGGCCGCGCGGGGAAGGGCCTTCACGGTCGAGGAGCGCGAGGTGGCATGGGCCGCGACCGCGTGGCTCGCTTCCTACAACGCCGCGTTCGAGCACCTCCATGGCGCGCCGGGAGAGGTCACCGCCCGGCTGCTCATCGACGGCGAGGAGAGGCTCGCGCTCGCTGGCTGTTGAGCGGATGTCCCTCGCCGCACGCCTCTCGCCGGCTCCCGGAGTCGAGTCGCGGTATCGGCTCAGCCCTGCGAGGCGACCGCCTGGCCGGCGTCCGCGACCTCGCCCACGAGGCGCTCGATGACGTCCTCGAGCATGGCCGCCCCGAGGAGCGTGCCTGCCTCGTCGCGCACGAGCGCGATGTGGGTGCCGCGCGCCTGCATCGCCGTGAGCGCCTCCTCGAGCGACGCATCGGGGCTGAGCACCGTGAGCGGCCGCACCGCGTCGTCCGGCACGGGCTTGGTCGCGCCGCCGCGCGGCACCGCCACGAAATCCTTGAGGTGAAGATATCCCACGTAATCGCCGGAAGCATCGACCAGCGGGAACCGTGAGAAGCCCGTGCGCACGCACTCCTTCTGGGCGCGCTGCGGCGTGACGTCGACCGGCAGCGTCACGAGCGAGTCGACCGGCGTGAGCACGTCGCGGACCGTCTCGAACGACAGCTGCAGCGAGCCCTCCATCACCCGGTGCTCGTGCTCGTCGAGCAGGCCCTCCTCGCGCGACTCCGCGACCAGGGCCGCGACCCCGTCGGCGTCGAAGGCGCTCGCGACCTCGTCGGTCGGCTGGACGCGCAGGAGGCGCAGGACGCCGTTCGCGATCCAGTTGAGCGCGACGATCAGCGGCTTGAGCAGGACCACCAGGTAGTACATGGGTGGGCCCAGCAGGAGGGCGGAGCGCTCGGGCCCGGCGATCGCGATGTTCTTGGGCACCATCTCACCGAGCACCATGTGCAGACCGACGACGATCACGAGCGCCACGGCGAAGGCGATGCCGTGAAGCCATGCCCCCGTGACGCCGATCGCCGCGAGCGGCTTCTCGAGCTGGTGCGCGACCGCGGGCTCACCGATGGCGCCGAGGCCCAGCGAGCATGCCGTGATGCCGAGCTGCGCGCCCGCCATCATGAGCGACACCCGGTCCATCGCCCTCACGGTGACCCGGGCCCGGTAGGAGCCCGCCTCTGCGTGGGGCTCGATCTGGGTGCGGCGCGCGGAGACGAGCGAGAACTCCGCGCCCACGAAGAATGCGTTGCCCGCGAGCAGCGCGAGCGCGATGAGGATCGCGGCGTAGTCAGGCATCGTGGTCCTCTCCCTCGGGCTCGGCATCGTCGTCGGTCAGAGGCCTGACCTCGACGAGGACGCGGTCGACGCGGTGGCCGTCGAGGCGTGTGACCGTGAGCCGCACGCTCACAGGGGTGGCGAGGTCGTCCTCGTCGCGCGCGTCCTCGTCCCGCGCCTCGAGCTCGACCTGATCTCCCAGGCGGGGGAAGCGCTCGAGCCTCTCGGTCAGCAGGCCGCCGAGCGTGTCGGACTCGCGTGCCTCGGGCATCGCGAGGTGCATGATGTCGCCCGCCTCGTCGGGTCGCAGCAGGCCCGAGAGCGACCACGTGCGCTCCGCGACGCGGCGGAAGCGCGACACGGGCCGGTCGTGCTCGTCCTCGATCTCGCCCACGATCTCCTCGACCAGGTCCTCGAGCGTGACGACCCCGTCGGTGCCGCCGTACTCATCGACCACCACAGCGATCTGCGAGCCCTCGCGCAGAGCGGTGAGCACCGCGCTCAGGGGCATGGTCGACGGCACGGAGGCGATGGGCAGGCAGATCTCGCGCACCGGCGTCGAGGACCGCTGGCGCGCGGGCACCGCGAGCGCACGCTTGAAGTGCGCGACGCCCACGACGTCATCGACGTCCTCGCCGAGCACGGGGAAGCGCGCGTGGCCGGTGTGCGAGGCCACCGTGAGCAGCTCCGCGACGGAGTCGTCCGCGTCGAGGAAGTGCACGCGGGTGCGAGGCGTCATCGCGTCCGACGCAGTGGTCGCCTTCATCTCCGCCGCGCGCGCGAGGCGTCGGGCGACCCTCGGCTCGAGGGTTCCGCGCTGCGCCGACCTCTCGGCGAGCGACTCGAGCTCCTGGGCGGACCTCGCGGAGGCGAGCTCCTCGCGGGGCTCGATCCCGAACATCCGCACGACGCGGTTGGCGGAGCCGTTGAGCACGCGGATGAGCGGTCCGGCGAACCACGTGAAGCCGCGGTTGGCGCCCGCGACGGCGCGGCCGATCTTGAGCGGCTCCGCGAGCGCCCAGTTCTTGGGGACGAGCTCGCCGAACACCATCTGGGTCCCGGTCGCGATCAGGAACGCGAGGACCAGCGCCACGGCGGTCGCGGTCGACTCGGGAAGGGCAGTCGCCTCGAGCGGCGCAGCGAGCAGCGTCGCGACAGAGGGCTCGGCCATGAAGCCGACCAGCAGGGAGGTCACGGTGATGCCGAGCTGCGCGCCCGACAGCTCCGTCGAGAGGTGCTTGAGCGCCGCTTGAATCGATGCAGCGCGCTTGTCTCCGGACTCGGCGGCCTTGTCGACCGTGGGCCGGTCCACGGTGATGAAGGCGAACTCGGCGGCGACGAAGAGTGCGTTCGCGGCGATCAGCAGCAGCGCGAGCAGGAGGAGGAGCCATGCCTCGGTCACGGGCGCCCTCCCGTACGGCGATGGGTGGTCAGCGGGGATCTATGGCCATCGGGCATGCGGCGATCATAGGCATTCCTGGAGTGATGCGTCATCGTCCGGCGGGAGGAATTCGCCCGCGCGAGCGCGGACCCGGCCGCAATCGCGCCTCTCAGGAAAGTCGGCGGGACGCGGCAGCGTGGCGCCGGCGGAGGCCGCGCAGCGCCTCGCGGGTCTCCATCGCGACGACGACGGCCAGGAAGGTGGCGCCCGCCCCCAGGAGGAGAGTGCTGCACACCGCGGTGAGCGGCGGCACGAACAGCCCCGTCACCATGGCGACGACGGTGGTCGCGCCGACGATGGTGAGGAAGAACCGGAAAGCCTCGTGGCGGTAGTACGGCATCGGTGCGCGTCCTTCTCGTGGTCCGGGGGACTGCTTGGACGCTATCGACACCGGGCGCCGCCGGACAGCCCCCATTTCTGGGGGCGGTGATCTTTGACACCGGGCAGCGGACTCGGGGCGCGCTCCCGGCTCTGTCGGACTAGCGTGGGCCACATCGTCGCTGGTGCGCGCGGTCAGTCGCATGCCCACGAGAGCGGAGGAGGACGTCATGTCCCGAGACGCGGCGCAGGACGCCGTCGAGCCGGCGCCCGCCACGCGCGAGCACTGGAGCGGCCAGACGGCCTTCATCCTCGCCGCGGTCGGCTCGGCCGTCGGCCTGGGGAACATCTGGCGCTTCCCCGGACAGGCATTCGAGAACGGCGGCGGCGCCTTCATGATCCCGTACCTGCTCGCCCTCGTGACCGCGGGCATCCCGATCCTGTTCCTCGAGAACGCCATCGGCCACCGCTTCCGCGGCTCCGCGCCACTGTCGATGCATCGGGTCCACCGCCATGCCGAGGGGCTCGGCTGGTTCCAGATCGCGATCAACTTCGTGATCGGGCTCTACTACACGGTGATCATCGCGTGGGCGCTGAGCTACTTCTGGTTCAGCTTCGGGCTCGACTATGCGGACGACCCGAGCGGCTTCTTCTTCGGCGACTACCTTGCTCTCGCCGACGGCGCGAGCGTGAGCCTGGACTTCGTGCCCGGCGTGGTCCTGCCCCTCGTGCTCGTGTGGGGTCTCACCATCGGGGTGCTCGCCCTGGGCCTGCACAACGGCGTCGAGCGGCTCAACGTGGTCGGCATCCCGCTGCTCATCGCGACCTTCGGGATCCTCGTGGTGCGCGCGCTGTTCCTGCCAGGCGCATGGGACGGGGTCGAGGCACTCTTCACCCCGGACTTCTCCGCGCTCGCGAACCTCGACGTGTGGGTGGCCGCGTACGGCCAGGTGTTCTTCTCGCTGTCCCTCGCGTACGGCGTGATGATCACGTATGCCTCGTACCGGCGCCGCCGCTCGAACATCACGGGGCCTGCGCTCGTCGTGGCCTTCGGCAACAGCTCCTTCTCGCTCCTGGCCGGCATCGCGGTCTTCGCGGCGCTCGGCTTCCTCGCCCACGAGCAGGGGGTGGGGGTCTCTGAGCTGTCGGGCATCGCGGGCGTGTCGCTGTCCTTCGTCACGTTCCCCGCGGTGATCGCGGAGATGTCCGGCGGGTGGATCTTCGGTGCCCTGTTCTTCGCCTCGCTCGTGCTCGCCGGGCTCACCTCGCTCATCTCCATCATGCAGACGATGTCCGCCGCGCTGCAGGACAAGTTCGGCTGGAACCCCCGCATCAGCGCGACCGTCCTCGGCCTGGTCTCCGCGTGCCTGTCGATCGTGGCCTTCGGGACGACGACCGGGCTGTACGTCCTCGACACCGTCGACCAGTGGTCCAACCAGCTCGGCATCGTGGCGGGGGCGATCGGGATGATCGCGGCGTCGCTGTGGTTCGGCAAGCGGGCGGTCGAGCTCGAGCGACACCTCGCCGCCGTCTCGCCGCTGCGCCCCGGCCGCTACTGGCATCTGCTCGTGAGCGCGGTCGGCGTGCTGCTCATCTACATGCTCGTCGACAAGGCCGTGACGCTCGCAGTCGACGGCTACGAGGGCTACCCGACGTGGTTCCTCGTCACCTTCGGTTGGGGGACCGTGGCGTTCCTGATCGTGATGGGTCTCGTGATGCCGCGCTTGCGGTGGCGCCGCGACGTCGAGCACCCGAACGTCTGGCCCACGCGCGCCCAGCTGCGGCTGCCCGCCGAGGTCGGCGCCAAGGTGACCGAGCCCTACGACCCCGCGACCGCGTCGTCCGGGGACGGCGAGGAACCCGGCCCGCCTGACGCGAACGGAGGTGCGCGATGAGCGCCGACGCCCTGCTGCTCATGCTGCTCGCGATGGCCGTCATCTGGGGAGGCCTCGCCGCATCGATCGTCTTCCTCGCGAGGGCGCCCGAGCACACGCACATGCCTCCGGGCGGCGAGGACGATCCGCCGCCCTCGGACTGACGGGCCAGCGACGATGCGGGGGCCGGGGATCCGGGTCGAGCGCGCCGACATCACGACGCTCGCGGTCGACGCGATCGTCAACGCCGCGAACGAGTCGCTGCTGGGCGGCGGGGGAGTCGACGGCGCGATCCACCGCGCGGCCGGGCCCGAGCTGCTCGCCGAATGCCGCACCCTGGGCGGCTGCCCGACGGGACAGGCGAGGATCACGGGCGCGTACCGGCTGCCCGCGCGCCACGTGATCCACACCGTCGGTCCCGTCTGGCACGGAGGGGGCCGCGGCGAGGCCGAGCTGCTCGCCTCGTGCTACCGGGAGTCGCTCGCGCTCGCGGCCGCCCATGGGCTGGGCTCCGTCGCCTTCCCCGCGATCAGCACCGGCATCTACGGGTTCCCCGTCGAGATCGCCGCGCCGATCGCGGTGCACGAGGTGGTCGTGCACCTCGCGGGGCCGACCTCGGTGTCCGAGGTGATCCTCACCGTGTTCGCGGCCGCCGACGAGGAGGCGTTCCTCGCGGCGCTCGCGGATCGCTAGCCGGGCTGAGCCGTGAGGTGCAGCGCCGCCTCGGCCGCGACCTCCGCGGCGACCTCGTCGAGCAGCGTCGAGTGCACGCGCCACTGCTGCCAGTGCAGGTCGACCGTGATCTCCGGCCCGCCGAGCTCGACGATGCCCGTCGTCGCCTCGCGCTGGACCTGAGGCATCAGGCCCCATGCCATGCCCATCGCGATCGCGCGCCCGAAGTCCGGCGTGGTCGGGATCCGATGGCGCGGGGGCAGCGCGGCGTCCGCTCCCACGGCCTCGAGGTAGCGGGTCTGCAGCCTGTCCTCGCGGTCCACGTCCACGAGCGGGGCGGACTCGAGCGCCTCGCGAGTGGCTCCCTCGGGGAACCAGCGACGCGCGAATCCCTCCGATGCGACCGCCCGGTAGGCGATCGTGCCGAGGCGCGTCGAGGTGCAGCCCGGCACGGGATCGCGCTGGGTGGTGACCGCGGCCGCCACCGTGCCGTTCGCCAGCAGGTCGGCCGTGCGCCCCTCGTCGTCCCGATGGAGGTCGAACACGACGCCGAGCCTCTCCGTCAGCCGGGCCAGGGGAGCGAGGAACCATGTGGCGAGCGAGTCGGAGTTCACCCCGATCGACAGCGACGGCGCGCCAGCGCCCGTGAGCCCGAGCAGGTCGGACGCGTCGGCGTCGAGCCGCGCGACCTGCTTGGCGTAGCGGATGACGATCTCGCCCGCGGCGGTCGCGCGCACGGGGCGGGAGCGCACGAGCAGCACCTGGCCAGTGAGCCGCTCGAGGGTTCTCAGGCGCTGGCTGACCGCGGGCTGGGTGAGGTGCAGCGCGCGGGCCGCGGCCTCGAGCGAGCCCTCCGCGACCGCGGTCGCGAGCGTGTGGGCGAGGTCTGCGGGAATCTGCATATAAGCAAGGCTAATGGAGCATCGCAAATGCTTAGTGGTGCTTCTTCTGCGGGCTGGCTACCGTCGCCGTATGACCTACCTCGCCGGGCTCGGCTTCTCCCTGTCGCTCATCGTCGCGATCGGCGCGCAGAACGTGTTCGTCCTGCGTCAGGGGCTGCGCCGCGAGCACGTGCTGATGGTCGTGGCGATCTGCGCGGCCTCCGACGCGGTGCTCATCGCCGTGGGGGTCTCCGGGGTCGGGGCCGCGGTCCTGAGCGTGCCCTGGCTGGTCGGCGTCGCGCGGTGGGGCGGGGCGGCGTTCCTGCTCGGCTACGCCGTCGTGGCCGCGCGGCGCGCCTGGCGGCCCGCGGGGGCGGCACTCGAGGTGGACGATGTGCGCGTCGCCTCGGGTGGTCGGCGCGCCTCCTCGGACGATGCAGGTGTCGGGCCGGTCGGGGAAGCGGGCCTGGGGCACCGAGCCGTCGGCAGCGAGCTCACCAGCCGTGATCCCCGCCGCGCCGCGACGACGCTCGCCCCCTCCCTGACCCCATCGACCCTGCGTGTGACGCTCCTCGCGGTCCTCGCCGTGACGTGGCTCAACCCCCACGTGTACCTCGACACCGTGCTGTTCATGGGAACCGTCGCGTCGACGTATGGCGACCTCCGCTGGATCTTCGCCGCGGGCGCGATGAGCGGCTCGGTGGTCTGGTTCCTCGCGCTCGGCTACGGCGCGCGGCTGCTCTCGGGGCCGCTGTCCCGTCCCGGCGCATGGAGGGTGCTCGACGGCGTCATCGCCGCCGTGATGGCTGGCCTCGCCGTGGCGCTCGCGATGGGGGCCTGAGCGCCCCGCAAAGCGGACATCTGCCAGGCCTAAGAGGGGCGTGGTCCGGGGTCCCGGCGCGACCGGGTTATCGTGTCACCTCGTGAACGCAACCAAGAAGCGTGGCAGCGCCGAGGGCGCCCCGCAGGTCGACATCGAGCTGAGCATCGCGCCCGAGGGTGCGGTCGAGGCGATCGACGTCATGCATCGTGCCTTCGCCGAGTACACCGCCAAGGGTCAGACCGCCGGTGCGATGCTCGAGAACGCGCGCTCCCTCGCCAAGGAGATGGGCAACGGCGTGCACGTCGCCGTCGCCCGCCTCGACGGAGTCGCCGTCGCGATGGTCAAGCATCACGACGCGGGTGACGGCACCCGCTACTTCGGGCGTCTGGGAGTGGTGCCCGAGGCGCGCGGCAGGGGCATCGCCTCGTTCGTGGTCGCCGCGCTGCGCGAGACCGCGCAGGCGGGCGGCCTCGAGGGGCTGTCGTGCACCGTGCGCGCCGAGGAGGAGGGCAACATCGCCCTCTACGAGCGGCTCGGCATGGACATCGTCGCGCGCGGCCGGCGGCTCAGCCGCACGGGGGCGCTGCTCGACGTCGTCGAGATGCGCGACCCGAGGGGCTGACGCCAGGCGGTCCGCCTCACTTCAGCACCCCGTCTCCCGGCCCTGGCCCCGCGGTGGCCGCCGCATCGTCCAGCAAGGGCCCGATGTGAGCGGTTGTGGGGTGTCGCACCTACCCGTTCCCCGGTGTGATCCTCGCTGTTAGCGTGACGGAAACCGTCCCTACGGAGGTATCCGCATGTCCGCTACAGAGCTGTCGCCCCTCTCCCTCGAGGGTCTTGCGAAGGCCACCACCCTCTCGACCGTGTCCTCGGTCGGACTCACCCTCAGCACGGGCGGGCTCGTCATCACCGGCGAGCTCGTGTCGGCGCGGGAGTACTGGGGTCGCTACAACACGGGCGGCCACCCGGGTGACGTCGGCATCGAGACCCTCGCCGCGCTCGCGGGCGACCTCGCGCACGACCCCACCGAGGGCATGATCGAGTTCGAGGAGCGCGCGGACACCGTGCCGGACTCGCTGTACCTCCGCGACGTCCAGATCGCCGCAGGCGACCACAGCTTCGCGATCGACTGGTACCGCGTCTACATCGCGCACGTCACGGGCTTCGCGCTCGGCCGCACCGTCCTCGCCTGACCTGCACCGTCCTCGCCTGACCTGCACCGTCCTCGCCTGACCTGCACCGTCCTCGCCTGACCTGCACAGTCCTCGCCTGACGCTTCCCTGCCCCGCGTGCGCGACGGCGGGCGCCGCTGACGCCCTTCCACGAGCGCGGCGCGTCGCTTGACCCGGATTCGAACACGTGTTCGAATCAGGGCATGAGGTGGAACGGCCAGACGCTCAAGGCGGAGGCGCCCGACGCGCTGCCGGGCCTCGCGCGGATGAGCAACCTCATCCGGTCGGTCCGCACCCCCGAGTTCGACGGCATCGTCTTCCATGAGATCGCCGCCAAGAGCGCGCTCAATCGCGTCGGCGAGTCCTCCGTGGTCCCGTTCACGTGGACCATCAACCCGTATCGAGGCTGCAGCCATGCGTGCGTGTACTGCTTCGCGAGGCCCAGCCACGAGTACCTCGAGCTCGACGCGGGGCGGGACTTCGACTCGCAGCTGATCGTCAAGGCGAACATCGCCGAGGTGCTCAGGCGAGAGCTGTCGCGGCCCAGCTGGTCGCACGAGCACGTCGCCCTCGGCACGAACACGGATCCGTATCAGCGCGCCGAGGGGCGCTACCGGCTCATGCCGGGGATCATCGCGGCGCTCGCGGACTCGGGCACGCCGTTCTCGATCCTCACGAAGGGGTCGCTCCTGCGGCGCGACCTCCCGCTCCTCGCCGAGGCCGCCACGAGGGTGCCCGTGGACCTCGCGATGTCGATCGCGATCTTCGACGACGACCTCCAGCAGACCATCGAGCCGGGAACGCCCACGACCGCCGCGCGGCTCGCCACGGTGTCCGCGGCCGCAGGCGCGGGCTTCGACGTCACCGTCTTCATGATGCCGATCCTGCCGTTCCTCACCGACAGTGAGGAGTACCTCAACGCGGCGCTCGGTCGCATCAAGGACGCGGGGGCAACCGCCGTCACCTACACAGCGCTCCACCTGCGACCGGGCGTCAAGGAGTGGTATGCGCGGTGGCTCAACACCCACCGCCCGGACCTCACGCCCCGCTACCGCGCGCTGTACGGCGACGGCGCGTACGCGCCGAAGGGCTACAGGCGCGAACTCGCCGCGCGCATCAAGCCGCTCATCCGCGCGCACCGCCTCGACCGCGCGTTCCTCGACGAGAACACCGGCGGCGTCGCGTCCTCCGCGGTGACGGGGACCGCCTCGGCCTCGGCTTCTTCGGAGGCGTGCGGGGCCGGGCCCTCGACCGGTCGCGATCGCGAGGGGGAGTGGAGGCGCACACGGGCGGTCGGGACAGAGGCGCGCGTCGTGCGCGGCGCCGACGCCGACGGTGCGATGGGGCGCGCCGACCGAGGGAACGTGAAGGCCCGCCAGGCGGGGAACGAGACGAACCTGGTCGAGCTTGAGCTCGCGCGTGCCGGCATCGCCGCCCCGGCCACGCTCTTCTGACAGGCCCCAGCCCCGGCCCCGGCCCCAGCCCCAGCCCCGGACCAGGCCCCGGCCCCGGACCAGGCCCCGGCCCCGGACCAGGCCCCGACCTTGCACCTTTCACCGCATCGTCCCTCGCCCACCCCGGCCGCTTCGTCCTGGACCACGTGCCGCATCGTCCCTTGCGAATCCCCGGGCACTCCCTGCCATTTCCGCGGCTCGAGTCCCTAGGCTGGGGTCATGTCAGGCATCGACGATCTCGAGCTGCTCCTCGGCGGCATGAACCCTCGGCTCAACGAGGGACGCTACGTCTGGGCGACCGTGCCCGCCGTGCCGAGGGGGGTGACGCCCGTCGCGACGATGGTCGAGGACGAGGGGATCTCGATCGTCGTCGACCTCGCGACGGCGACCAACCTCCGGCTCGACCACGAGTTCGAGTCGGCATGGATCACGCTTGAGGTGCACTCGTCGCTCGACGCGGTGGGTCTCACCGCGGCCTTCTCGACGGCGCTCGCGGACGCGGGCATCGCCTGCAACGTCGTGGCCGGCGCCAAGCACGACCACCTCTTCGTCCCGTACGAGCAGCGCCACCGCGCGCTCGAGGTGCTCGCCGAGAGCGTGGTGTGACCGTGGAGCAGCTGCTCATCCTCGGCGTCCTCGCCCTGGTCGGCATCGCCGCCTCGCACGCCCTCAGCCCTCGGCTCGGCATCGCCGCGCCGCTGCTGCTCGTCGCGCTCGGCGTGCTCGCCAGCGTCGTGCCCGGCATGCCCGAGGTCGAGGTCGAGCCCGAGATCATCCTCTCCGGCGTGCTGCCGCCCCTGCTCTACGCGGCCGCCGTGCAGATCCCCGCGACCGACTTCAGGCGCGAGCTGCGCACGATCTCTGGGCTCTCGGTGATCCTCGTCCTGCTCTCCACCGCGCTGCTCGGGGTCTTCTTCCACTGGATCCTCGACCTCAGCTGGGCATGGTCGCTCGCGCTGGGTGCGCTTGTGAGCCCCACGGACCCCGTGGCCACCGCGATCATCAAGCGGCTCGGCGTGAACCCGCGCGTCACGACGGTGCTCGAGGGCGAGTCGATGCTCAACGACGCCGTGGCCCTGGTCCTGCTGCGCGCGGCCGTCGCCGCCACCGCGGCCGCGGTGACCTTCTGGTCGGTCAGCTGGGTGTTCGTGAGCGCGCTGACGGTGGCCGTCATCGTCGGCTGGATCGTCGGCCTGCTGAACCTGTGGGTCCGGTCGTACGTGCGCGACACCACGGTGAACACCGTCATCACGTTCACCGTCCCGTTCGTCGCGGCCATCCCCGCCGAGATGATGGGCGCCTCGGGACTCGTCGCCGCCGTGGTCGCCGGGCTCGTGACCGGCAACGGCGCCGCGCACGTCCTCAGCCCGCAGCATCGCGTCGCCGACCGTCAGACCTGGCATGCGCTCGAGCTCGTGCTCGAGGGCGCCGTGTACCTCATCCTCGGCCTCGAGCTGCTCGGTGTCATCGAGGAGGTCGAGGAGCGTCACCAGGGCGTCGGGCGCGCGGTCGGGATCGCGCTGGCCGCGCTCGCGCTGAGCCTCCTCATCCGCACGGCCTTCATCGTGCCGCTCATGGGGATCCTGCGCCGCGACGCCGAGACGGCGGACCAGAAGCGCGAGCGGATCGCGGCCGACCAGGCGCAGCTCGCCGATCTGAGCACCCCGCCGCCGCTCATCTGGTTCGACCGCGTGAGCGTCCGGCTGCGACCCGGGCGTCCCGAGGAGGAGCTGCATCGCCGCATCCGGGTGCGGCTGGTGCGCGCGGAGGCCGATGCGACGCACCAGGCGTCGACACAGCTCGGCTGGCGCGACGGCGCGCTGCTCGTGTGGTCCGGCATGCGGGGCGTCGTCACGATCGCGGGTGCCCAGACGCTTCCCTCCGACGCCCCCGAAAGGTCGCTGCTGATCCTCATCGCGTTCGTCGTCGCGGTCGTGTCCCTCGGCGTGCAGGGCGGCACCGCGGAGACCCTCGTGAAGTTCCTCAAGCCCGACCCCGGTCAGACTCCTCAGCAGCGCGCGCAGGAGCGGGCGAAGCTCGACGAGATGCTCGGCGAGGCGGCCGACGATGCGGTCGCTCAGGCCCGGGAGGAGGGGCTCGAGCTCGACGAGCGAGGAGAGCGGCTCGCCGTGATCCACGCGCAGCGCGAGGTCCTGCTGGACGCGCGCTCGGTCGGGATCTTCACGAGCGCGACGCTTCAGGCGTCGATGCGCGAGCTCGACGCGGAGCAGATCCGGCTCGAGCTGTAGCGCCTGGGCGAGCGCTGGAAGTCACCAGCGCACGTCGTGGCACTGCGCCGACGGCGACTCCTCGAGCTGAAGAGTCGCATGCGCGATGCCGTGCCGGTCGCGCAGCACCTCCTGCGAGGCCAGGAGCGCAGCGCGCGGCTGAGCGTCCTGGGCCAGGAGCAGGTGGGCGGTCGCGACATTCATGCCGGACGTGAGCGTCCACGCGTGGAGGTCGTGCACATCGAGCACGCCGTCGACCGCGGCGAGGTCCCGGGCCGCCGCGGCGACGTCGAAGCCGCGCGGCGCGTGCTGGCCCAGGACCGCGAGCACCTCCCGGCCGAGCAGAACCGCGCGCACGGCGACGAACGCGCCGATCGCGAGGGCGACCACGACGTCCCACACGGGCGAGCCGGTCACGATCATGAGCCCGGCGGCGACCAGGACTCCCACCGAGCCGGCCGCGTCCGCGATCACCTCCATGTAGGCGCCTCGCACGTTGAGGGACTCCTCGGCACCTGCCCTCAGCAGCACGAGGCTCACCACGTTGACCGCGAGACCGAGGGCGCCGACCACGAGCATCGGCCACGTGGGGATCTCCGGAGACGAGCCGATGCGCTGCACCGCCTCGATCACCACGTACGCCGAGACCGCGAGCATCACGGCGACGGCGATGCCGGAGGCGAAGACCTCGGCACGGTACGAGCCGTAGGTGCGCGTGCCCGTCGAGTCCGTGCGCGTCGCGACGCGCGTCGCGATCAGGGCGGCTCCGAGCGTCACGACGTCGGCGGCCATGTGACCGGCGTCGGACAGCAGCGCGAGCGAACCGCTCGCGAGGGCGACCGCCATCTCGACGGCCATGAATGCCGCCACCATCACGAATACCGCCGTGAGGCGCGCGCGGTGGCGTCCTCCCGCGTGCTCGGCTGGCCCGTGGCTGTGGGGACTCATGCCTCGACAGTAGGGCCGCTTCCTCCTCAGGAGAAGTCGGTCATGAGGACCGTTCTCGTTGTCGCGCACGGTGCTTCCCCGGGGGCTGTGCCCGCACGCGCTGGCCGTGAGAGAATCCCCGCATGATTCTCGCCGAAGCCGCCGGGCAGGGTACCGAGATCGCCGCGCAGGCGTTCTTCTACATCGCCATCGCCATCGCCGTCATCTACTTCGGCTGGCAGTTCTACAAGGGCGCCAAGGAGGAGGGTCCGCTGAACACCGGCTGGCTCACCGGCCCCAAGAAGAAGGACGACGCGAGCGCGGAGGCTGTCGAGGCGACCGGCACCGATGCCGCGGACGAGCCCGAGGGATCGGCTGCCGAGTCTGCCGACGCTGAGCCCGCCGACACCTCCGACGCCGACGCCGACGAGGACGACACCACGCGCTGATCCCGCACACGGCCCGGCGCCTCACCGCGAGGCCGCGCGCCGCGCGCGGCCTCGATCAGAGATGATCGATCAGAGGTGCTTGAGCACGCGCGCGGGGTTGCCGCCCACGACGGTCATCGGAGGGACATCCTTCGTGACGACCGAGCCCGCGGCCACGACCGAGCCGCGCCCGATCGTCACGCCCGGGCAGATCACGACCGAGCCGCCGAGCCACACGTCGGGCTCGAGCACGATCGGGAACGCGCGCTCCCAGCCCTCGCGACGCGTCTCGACGTCGAACGCGTGGTTGACGGTGTAGAACCGCGCCTCGGGACCGATCAGGGCGTTGTCGCCGATCGTCACCTCGCCTGAGCCGAGGATCATGAGGTTCGAGTTGATGAAGACGTTCGTGCCGAAGTGCACGCGCTCGCGGTACTCGAGGTAGATCGGCGGACGGAAGTCGAGCCCGGGGCCGCAGTCGCCGACCAGCTCCGACAGGATCTCCGTCGAGCGCACGGGGTCGTCGAAGTAGTTCGCGCTGATCTCACGCAGCGTGCCGATCGTCGCGCGCTGCATGTCCGCCAGCTCAGGGCCCGAGCGGTACTTGAACCACTCGTCGTTCATGAGCTTCTCGTACTCGGTGCGGGTCGGGTCCTCGACCGGGACCTCGTTCATGCGGGCCCGCTGCTCAGCCGCGTCCATTCGTCCTCCTGCTCGCAAGTTGCCGCCTTCAACCTACTATCGCGAGAAGGCAACGGGACGATGCGGAGGTCCCGGGCGTCGTTCATCCACGGCTGCGGTTGCGGTCGCGGGCGCGCAGGACCGCCTTGAGCGCCTCGGTTGCGAGCGGCACCGCGACCGTCGCCGCGACGCAGACGCCCCATTGCCCGAGGCTCAGCGGCGCCGTCTCGAAGGCCGTGTTGAGCATGGGCACGTGGACGACGGCGATCTGCAGCAGCACCGACAGTGCGACCGCGCCCCACAGCCAGCCGTTCGACAGGAGCCCGCGCATCACCGTGACCGTCTCGGACCTTGCGGTGAACGCGACGGTGAGGTTGGCGAACACGAGCACCGTGAACGCCGCGGTGCGGGCGGTCTCGAGGTCCGACGTGCCCTCGATCAGTCCGCCCGGCAGGAAGCCGTCGAGCGTCAGCAGCGTCGCGAGCGCCATCCAGACCGCGGTCCAGCCCATGAACAGCCACGTCCGGGGCGTGAGGATCGGGTCGCGCGGGCGACGAGGCTGCCGTTCCATCAGGTCGTCGGCGTAGCGCTCCGCCGACACGGCGAGCGCCGGCCCCATGTCCGTGAGCAGGTTGATCCACAGGATCTGGGTCGCGAGCAGGGGAGCGACGAGCGTGCCGTCCGACGCCGTCAGCCCGAGCGTCGCCGCGCCGACGACGCCGAAGAACACCGAGAGCACCTCGCCGAGGTTCGCCGCGATGAGGAACCGCAGGAAGCGCGCGATGTTCTCGAGGATGCCGCGCCCCTCCCTGATCGCCATCACGATCGTCGCGAAGTTGTCGTCGGCGAGGATCATCGCGCCCGCCTCGCGCGCGACCTCCGTGCCGCCGCGACCCATCGCGACTCCGATGTCCGCGGCGCGAAGCGCCGGGGCGTCGTTGACGCCGTCGCCCGTCATCGCGACGACCTCCGCGCGCGCCTGGTATGCGTCGACGAGCCGGAGCTTGTCCTCGGGGGCGACGCGCGCGAACACCACCGAGCGGCCGACTACGTCGTCGAGCTCGTCATCCGTCATCGCGGCCAGATCCGCCCCTGACACGACGGGGCTCTCCGCGTCGGCGATCCCGACGTCGGCCGCGATCGCCTGGGCGGTCGCGGGGTGGTCGCCCGTGACCATGACCACCCGGACGCCGGCCGCTCGCGCCTCCGCGACGGCGGCCGGGACCTGTGCGCGTGGCGGGTCGACGATTCCGACGACTCCCGCCAGGACCAGGTCGGTCTCGTGCTCCTCTGAGGGTTCCACGATCGCGGGGAAGCGCCGATACGCGACGGCGAGGGTGCGCATCCCGCGCTCCGCGAGATCCGCCATCCCGTGCTCGATGGTCGCGTGGGCCTCCTCGTCCCAGCGCGCCTCGCCAGCCGCGTCGAGCACCCTCGTGCAGCGCGGCAGGATCACGTCTGGGGCGCCCTTGGTGGCGAGCAGGGCGCCACCCGCGTCGTCCGTGGCGACGATGCTCATGCGCTGACGCTCCGAGCTGAAGGGGACATCCGCGACTCGCGTGAGGCCCGAGCGGCGCGAGGCGAGTCCGAGCCGATGCTCGGCGGCAAGGAAGGCGGTCTCGGTGGGATCGCCCTCGAAGACTGGCTCGCCGTCCTGCCAGGACAGGACCGCGTCGCCCGCGAGGGAGCCGTACGTCAGCACCACCGCCGCGGCGGCGTCGTCGCCGATGGTCGTCTCGCTCCGGATCTCCGTCTCGCCGGCGGCGGTGACGAGGGCGCGGATCGTCATCCGGTTCTCCGTGAGGGTGCCGGTCTTGTCGGTGCAGATGACCGAGGCAGAGCCGAGCGCTTCGAGTGAGGACAGCTCCTTCACGATCGCGTTGCGGCGCGCCATGCGCTGGACCCCGAGGGCCAGCACGACCGTCATGACGGCGGGCAGCGCCTGCGGCACCGCCGCGACCGCGAGAGCGACTCCGAGGAGGAGTACGGCCACGAGCTCGCTCGGCGTCGAGACCTCGCGCGTGAGGAACACCGCGGCGATCACCACGGCGGCGATGATCACGACCGCGATGCCGAGCATGCGGCTCAGCGTCCTGATCTGGCGTTGCAGGGGAGTGGGGGCCTGCTCGGTCTGTTCGAGGAGTCCCGCGATCCTTCCCGTCTCGGTCTGCATGCCCGTGGCCGTGACCACGGCTCGCGCGGCGCCGCGGGTGATGCCGGTGCCCGCGAACGCCATGCACGAGCGGTCGCCCAAGGGTGCGCTCTCCGCGAGGGTCGCGGGGTCCTTCGCGACCGGTGCGCTCTCGCCCGTGAGCGAGGCCTCCGCGGCCCACACGCTGCCGTCGATGATCCTCGCATCGGCGACGACCGCGTCACCCTCGGCGAGCATGACGAGGTCGCCCACGACCACGTCGGCGGCGGAGATGCGGACGGCGGTTCCGTCGCGCACGACCAGCGCCGTCGCGCCCGACATCCGCTGCAGGGCCGCCACCGCGTTCTCGGAGCGGCGCTCCTGCACGAAGCCGAGGACCGCGTTGACGGCCACCACGACGATGATGACGAGCGCGTCCCACGGAGTCTCGTCGTGACCCTCCGCGATCCATGCCGCGAGCGAGATGACGATCGCGCCGAGCAGCAGGTAGACGAGGGGGTCCCGGAGCTGGTGAAGGAGCTGTCTCCAGGCAGGAGTGCGTACGGACTCCGTGAGCCGATTGGGGCCGTCACGCGCGAGGCGCTCGGCGGCCTGGGCCGACGTCAGTCCCGAGTCGACGTCGCCGCGGGCCTCGGCGATCACCGACCGCGGGTCGCTCAGTGCGGGATCGAAACCCGTCGAGAGCCCCGCCATCGGACACCTCCTCGGCGGCCGAAGCACGACCGCCCTGCCGCAGGATCACGCTGTTCTTCCAGCGTAGTCCCGCGACAGGGCGGTGAGCGGGGCGGACGGCCGTCAGGCGCCCGAAGGCCGGTGAGCCGGCATCGCGAGCGACAGAGTCCGCGTCACAGGAACATCGGCGTGAGCTTCTCGTAGTCCGCGACGGTGCCGTCGTTCATGCAGGTCTCGATGATCTGACGCGCGAGCGGGTGAAGGTCATCGGTGAGGTACTGCTCGAGCTCGGACTTGAAGAACCCGGTGAGGATCTGGCAGCCCGCGTCGTATGCGGCCTCGCCGACCGCCGACTGCATCTCGGGACGCAGCAGGGTCTGACGGATGGGCTGTCCGTCGAGCGTGATCTCCTTGGGGCTGTAGCCGAACAGCGGGCAGCGGGCGGCCTCGAGCTGGTCCACGCGCATGCGGCCGCCGCCCTTGCGGGCCAGCCACTCGCGGGTGAGCCACTCGGCCGAGAAGCCGACCTTGTACGCGCCGATGTGCTGGTTGGGAACGAGCACGTAGCGGGTGCGGTCGTAGGTGACGATCTGCTCCATCAGCAGGTTCGCGGCCGCGACCTTGGTGCCGGTCGAGAACGGCCAGTACGAGCCGACGCCCTCGGACACCATGCCGCCGTGCTCGAGCTTCTTCACCGCGTCCGCGTGCTCGCCGATCGAGGGGTTCTTGTCGCCGCGCGGCGCGATGATGCGCCACATCCACGCGATGGCCGGCGGCACGAAGTGCGTGAGGCCCATGATCCCGTACGTGGGGTTGTCCTCCGTACACGCGGGCATGCGGACGCCGAACGTGCGGACGTCGACGGGCTCGGGCTCGTTGACGATGTTCCGGATGTTCTTGCGGGAGATCACCACACGCGGGTTCGAGCAGGGCTTCCCGTTCGAGTCGGGCGTGTGCTCCCACGGCAGCGCGGTCGCGTCGGGCACGCCGTCGATGCTGAAGAAGACCAGCGGCTCCTCGGGGTGGATCACGGCCTGCTCGAAGTGCGGCTCGTTGCCGTACTCGGTGAGGCCGTCCACCCGCACGAACCAGCCGTCCTCGGCGTCGGCGACGACCATGCGTCCCGAGCCGTCCTGGATCGACGGGTAGCACAGCGTCATGTCGTCGGTCACGGGGGAGAGCTCGGAGGTCTCCGACAGCGTGATGCGGTAGTCCTCCTGGGTCACGACGTTGCGGCCGACGAGGATGCGGCCGTCGTCCTCGCGGCGCAGGTCCTGGCACATCTCGGACTTGCCGCCGCCCGAGGCGCCCTCGTGCATGATCACAGTGTCGTTGTCGTACGGCGTGGTGACGCGCACGGACGAGGCGTGCGCCGTGATCCAGCGCTCCTCCTCGCCGATGTCGAGCAGCACGGAGAAGACGCCCTTCTTGGCGCTCGGGCCCGGGTACAGGTTGTACGCGAAGATCTCGTGGAGCGTCTCGGTGCGGTCGTGGACGACGACCTGCTTGCCGTCGAAGTGGGTGTGGCGGAAGGGCGGCGCGACGTAGAGGATCGAGCGCGGGCTGAAGGTGCCGATCTCCTCGAACGTCGTCCAGCCCTGCAGGTCGACCAGCGCGAGCGCGAAGAACGCCGAGCTGGCGGGCACGATCGCGAGCGAGGGCGAGCCGTAGGTGAGGCCACCGGCCTTGAACGGCACGACCACGAGCTCCTGCTCGCCCAGCCACTGCATCGTCTCCATGCGCACGCGGTCGAAGGACTCGCCGAAGCGGTCCGCGTAGCGGGTCTTGTCGGTGGGACGGTCGTCGGCGATCACCATGCACTTGGGGTCGCGGCGCCGCATGTAGTCCTCGGGGTAGTTCACCGCGATGCCGTTGCGGCAGCGGGTCACCGTGGCCTCGGTCACGGGCGTGCCGTTGACGTCGTAGTCGACCGAGAAGACGGGGCCGCCCTCCGGTCCGAGGGCGATCCGGTACAGCTCCTCGCGCGTGGCGGGGATCGTCACGCGGGGGCTCGCCTCGAGCGCCGCGCGGACCTCGGGTGCGAGGTCGACGTCGGCAAGCAGCTGAGTCGGGGCAGTGGTGCTCACGTGGACTCCTTCGTCGTCAGGTGTACGGCGGTGCCTGAGGTGGCGGTGCCGGTGTGGCCGCTGTCGCGGCGAGGACAGGCAGACTCCCGGGGACCCGTCCTTTACCTGAAGTTTGCCTTTGGCTGGGCTGCTTCGCGCGGGACAAGGGTCCCAGGACTGTGTCGCGTCTCGTGAGCACCAGGCTAAGTCGGACCGTTCCCGCTCGCGAGGGGTGAGCGCCGAGGCGGGTGGACGCGTCGGGGCAGCGCGCCCCGACGCGAGGCACGTGGTGTGCGGGGCGGATCCCGCGCCCTGGACCTCGGCTACTCGCCGGTCGGCTTCTCGACGTGCCCGCCGAAGCCCTTGCGCATCGCGCTCAGGACCTTCTCGGCGTAGGCGTCGAGATCGCGCGAGGCGAACCGCGAGTACAGCGCGGTCGTGAGCACGGGGGTGGGCACACCCTCGTCGATCGCGGCGATCGAGGTCCAGCGCCCCTCGCCCGAGTCGGCGACCTCGCCCGAGAACTCGGAGAGCTCGGGGGAGGCGTGGAGGGCGTCGGCGGTGAGGTCGAGCAGCCACGACCCGACGACGGAGCCGCGACGCCACACCTCGGCGACCTCGTCCACCTTGAAGTCGTACTGGTAGTACTCGGGGTTCGACATCGGGGCGGTCTGCGCCTCATGCGCGGCGCTGCCGGGAACTCCCGCGTTGGCCGCCTTGAGGATGTTGAATCCCTCGGCGTACGCGGCCATGAGCCCGTACTCGATGCCGTTGTGCACCATCTTCACGAAGTGGCCCGCGCCGACAGGCCCGCAGTGCAGCCAGCCCTCCTCGCCGGGCTCGAGCTTGCCATCCTTGCCGTGCGTGCGTGCGGCGGCCTCGACGCCGGGCGCGAGGGTGCGGAAGATCGGCGTGAGGCGTCCCACCGTCGCGTCGTCGCCTCCAATCATGAGCGAGAAGCCGCGCTCGGCGCCCCACACGCCGCCCGAGGTGCCGACGTCCACGAAGGAGATGCCCTTCGCGGCGAGCTCCGCGGCGTGGCGAAGGTCGTCGCGGTAGTACGAGTTGCCGCCGTCGATGATCGCGTCGCCGGGCTCGAGCACGTCGGCGAGCCGACCGATGACGTCCTCGGTGATCTCGCCCGCGGGCACCATGACCCACACGGCGCGGGGAGCGTCCAGGGCGGCCACGAGCGCGGGGAGGTCGTGCGCGGGCGCCGCGCCTTCGGCGGCGAGCGCGTCGACCGCGTCGGCCGAGACGTCGTGCACCGCCACCGTGTGTCCGTCGGCGAGCAGGCGCCGCGTGAGGCCGGCGCCCATCCGGCCGAGGCCGATCATGCCGAGCTGCAGGGGGGTGTCGGTGGTCATGCGTCGTCTCCTTCATCGGTGGTGGGGTTCATCCAGGTGGTGTGCGCAGCGATCAGATCGTCGGCCTCGGCGGGACCCCAGCTCCCGCGCGGGTACGTGACCGCGGGGGCGTGATCGTCGAGCACCGCGTCGACCACACGCCATGCGGCCTCGATCGACTCCTCCTGGGTGAAGAGCGAGGGGTCGCCGCGCAGCGCATCCGACAGGAGGCGGGCGTACGCGGGCCTGTCGGATGCGGGATCCACATGCACGCGCAGCTCCTGCTGGCTGCCGCGGAACTCCTCGCCGGGGGTCTTCACCCGCGCGGCGAGGGCGATCTGCGGCACGGGGGAGAGCCGGAAGCGCAGGTAGTTGGGTCGGTCGGCGCCGCTCAGCGCGTCGTCGAACAGCTGCTGCGGGGGACGCTTGAACTCGACCACGACCTCGGCGGCCTTCGTCGGCAGATGCTTGCCCGTGCGCAGGTACCAGGGCACGCCGGCCCAGCGCCACGAGTCGATCCACAGCCGCACCGCGGCGAACGTCTCGACGTCGGAGTCGGGCGCGACGCCGGGCTCGTCGCGATATCCCTCGAACTGCCCGCGCACGATGTCCTCCCGCGTGAGGGGGCGCATCGCCTTGAACACGGCGACCTTGGCGTCGTGGACGGCCTTGTAGCCCTGGTAGGCGGGAGCCTCCATCGCGAGCAGCGCGACCATCTGGAACATGTGGTTCTCGACCACGTCGCGCAGCGCGCCCGCCGACTCGTAGAACGCGCCGCGCCCCTGGACGCCGAAGTCCTCCGCTACGGTGACCTGCACGCTCGCGATCCTGTCGCGGTTCCAGACGGGCTCGACGAGCGCGTTGGCGAAGCGGAAGTAGAGGAGGTTCATGATCTCCTCCTTGCCCAGGAAGTGATCGATCCGGAACACCGACTGCTCGGGGAAGGCCGAGGAGATGATCGCATCCAGCTCGACCGCCGTCTCGAGGTCGCGCCCGAAGGGCTTCTCCACCACGACGCGCGCGTCCTCGTGGAGGCCTGCGGCCGCGAGGCCCTCGACCACGGTGCCGAACAGCGCGGGCGGGATCGCGAGGTAGTGGGTCGGGCGGGTCGCGTCGCCGAGCGCACGCCGCAGGGCGTCGAAGGTCGCGGCGTCCCGGTAGTCGCCGTCGACGTAGCGCAGCAGCTCGAGCAGTCGCGCGAAGGCCTCGGGGTGTCGGGAGGCTGAGGAGCCGACGGACTCGCGGACGCGCGCCTTGAGGTCGTCGACCGTCCATCCGGAGGAGGCGACGCCGACGATGGGGACGTCGAGGGTGCCGTCCCTCACCATCGCCAGCAGTGCGGGGAAGATCTGCTTGCGGGCGAGGTCCCCGGTGGCCCCGAAGAACACGAACGCATCGGAGCGCGCGAGGGGGGAGCGGTGGGGGTCGTACCGGTGCGTCGAGTCGCTCACTGTCTGTCTCCTCAGTGGCGCTCGCGGTCGCGGAGCCTGACCGCGACCACGGCGTCCATGCGGTCAAACCCGTGACGCGTTCGATCTGTTCCCCGGCCATCGTCGCGCTCGCCCCGGCGCGTTCGACGCGACCGCCGACCGCCTAGGCTGTGCGCCATGCGTTCGCCCCTCACGATCGTGTCCCGCCGGCCCCTGCACGGCCGGGTCGCGGCGCTCGGTGCCGTCGTGCTGCTGCTCGCCGCGTGCTCCGGGACGGACGGCGCCGACACGACCGACGCGTCGAGCGAGAGCACCGCCACCGCATCGTCCTCTCCGTCGTCCTCTCCGTCGCCCTCGGCCACCTCGAGCGCCCAGGACCCGGTCGAGGACGGTGTCGACCCCGATTCCGCCGTCCAGCCCTACGAGTTCGAGGGGCTCGAGTTCGCCGTCGCCGAGCTCGACCTGTCCGAGTGGGACATCCGCGTGGTCTGGGACGGCGAGCCAGGCGGCACCTACCTGGCGGAGGTCGACGGCGACGTCCTCACCAACGCCGGCATCTTCACCGAGACCTACACTCCGGGCGGCCTGCTCGTCTCCGACGGCGAGCAGCTCGTCGGTCTCAACCTCAACGACGGCTACGGGAACTTCCACCTCAAGCCCAACGGCGTCTTCGCGGTCCTGGACGACGGCACCGCCGAGGTCGTGGACTCGACCGCGTACGATCCCGCGGGAGTGGTCCAGGCGACCCAGTCCGGGCCTGCGCTCGTGCTCGACGGCGAGATCCATCCCGAGTTCACCCCCGGCTCGTCCAACGTCGCCTATCGCAGCGGCGTCGGGGTGTCCGAGGACGGCGGCATCGTGTATCTCGCGATCTCGGACGACGTGGTCAACCTCGACACCTTCGCACGCATGTTCAGGGACGGGCTCGGGGCGCCGAACGCCCTCTATCTCGATGGCCAGATCTCGGGCCTGTGGGCCGAGGGCGCCGACCGCGACCTCGACCTGATCCTCCAGCCGTACGCAGGGATCATCGCCGCGACGAGGGTGGACTGAACGGTTCGGGACGGCGTCCCCGGATGACGCGACTCGCCGGTGTGACCAATGTCATCGACACGCCACCCCCGGTCGCGGTACAACTGTCGTAGACGGGGCGTCGGAGCGCCCCGTGAGCGACGGGAGAGGGCCCATGCGCGAGGTGACGGCCACGCTGGCAGCGGCCGCGCTCGCGTTCACCCTCGCAGGATGCGCAAGCGCTCCTCCCGAGGACTCCGCGCTGTCCACCGATTCCCTGCCGACGAATGTCGTGCAGTCGAGCGACGCGTCCGCGCCCGTCGCGGCCGATCCCGTCCCCTCGGTCGATCCCTCGGTCTCTCCAGGAGCCGCCACACCGATGGCGTCGATCCGCCGCGGCCCCGTGACGGCCGTGATCGAGGGGGTGCGCCAGTCCGACGGTCAGCCGATCGGGGTGCGCGTCGAGGCCTCCCGGGCCGTCGATGACGACCCGCTCGTGACGGCGGACTGCGGCGACCCCGAGACGCACGGCGGCCTCGCGATCGTGGTCCAGGACCTCGCGGTCGCGGAGGGAGTGGCCACCGCGACGCTCGGCGTCCCCCAGGACGTCGACGACGCGGGAACGTATGACGGCGTCGTGACCTTCCTCGACGCGAGCGGCAAGGCGATCCAGGGTGCGGGCATCGTCACGGTGAGCGACGGCCTCGATTCAGGCACGTTCGACGTCGCCGACCCCGACTCCGGCGATCACTTCGTCGGCGTGTGGGAGTGCCGCGTCCTGTAGCGCGCGGGACTCAGTAGACGGAGCGCGCGAGGAGCGCGACCTTCACCGTGTCGCCCTTGGTCCACTGCTCCGCGAGCAGCCGGAACCCGAGCCGCTCGTGGAACGCGAGGGAGCCGGGGTTCGCGGGCTCGGTGTTGACCTCGCAGCTCACCTCGTTGGCGCCGCGCTCGCGTGCCCGCTCGAACACCGACTCGTACAGCGCGCGGCCGATGCCGGTGCCCTTGGCCGACGGGGACACGACGATGCGGTCGATGTACTGGTGGCGGATGCCGCGGCTCTCGAACCACTGGTAGTTCTCGGACTCGTAGGGCTGCCCGGGGGCGAGCGACAGCAGGAACGCCTGGACCTGGCGCTCGCGGTTGGTCGCGACGAGCGCGATGTCGCACAGCCCGAACAGGGCAGACACCTCCTCCTCGGTGAGGATGTTGACCGCGGGAGACGCGCCTCGGTTCAGGGACGTCACCGCAGGGACGTCCTCCTCCCGCATCATCCGCATCCTGAGGTTCTGCATGGAGCCATTGTGCCTGGTGGTGATCCCTCATGCGGCACCTGGGCCGCGACCCGCTGGTCTAGAGTCGACGAGGGGCAAGGTCAGCGGGAAGGCGGGGATGTTGGAAGAGGTCCAGAATCCGTGGCGCGCGCTGTGGGCGCTGATCCTCGGCTTCTTCATGATCCTCATCGACACGACGATCGTCACGGTCGCGAACCCGTCGATCCAGTCCGCGCTCGGCGTGGACACCAATGCGGTCATCTGGGTCACGAGCGCCTACCTGCTCACCTACGCGGTGCCCCTCCTCATCACCGGCAGGCTCGGTGATCGGTTCGGGCCCCGGCGGATCTATCTCATCGGCCTTGCGGTCTTCACCGTGTCGTCCCTTCTCTGCGGGCTTGCGGACGTGCTGCCGGGCTCCGCGATCGGCAACCTCGTCGCCGCGCGCGCGTTCCAGGGCCTCGGTGCGAGCCTCATGACGCCGCAGACGATGGCGGTCATCACCCGCACCTTCCCCGCGGCCCGGCGCGGCAGCGCGATGGCACTGTGGGGCGCGACCGCCGGCATCGCCGGCCTGCTGGGCCCGCTCGCGGGAGGCGTCCTGGTCGACGGTCCAGGCTGGGAATGGATCTTCATCGTCAACGTGCCGATCGGCATCATTGCGTTCGTCGCCGCGTGGTTCCTCGTGCCGACGCTCGAGACGCACTCGCACTCGTTCGACTGGGTCGGCGTCGCGCTGTCGGGACTCGGCATGTTCGGCCTCGTCTTCGGGCTTCAGGAAGGTCAGGCGAAGGACTGGGCGCCGTGGGTGTGGCTGTGCATCGTCGGCGGCCTCGCGTGCCTCGCCGTCTTCGTGTGGTGGCAGGGGAGGACGCGCAAGGAGCCGCTGCTGCCACTGTCGCTGTTCCACGACCGCAACTTCGCGATCGCGAACGGCGCGGTCATCGCCGTCGGCTTCACGGTCACGAGCATGATGATCCCGGTCATGTACTTCTTCCAGATCGTGCTCGGCATGAGCCCGACGCAGGCCGCGCTCATGACCGCGCCGTCGGCGCTCATGTCCCTCTTCCTCGCACGGCTCTCGGGACGTCTGGTCGACACGGTCCACCCGCGGCTGCTCGCCGTGCCCGGCACCGTGATGATGTCCGCGGGCCTATGGGTCTATGCCGTGCTCATGAGACCCGGCGCCTCGATCGTCCTGCTGCTCGGGGCGTCGCTGCTGATCGGCGTCGGCTCGGCGTTCACGTGGGGGCCGCTCGCGACGACCGCCAACCGTGCCCTTCCGCCGCAGTCCTCGGGGGCAGGATCGGGCGTCTACAACGCGACCCGACAGGTGGGCTCGGTGATCGGCTCCGCGGCCGTCGCGACGCTGATCGTGGGACGCCTGTCCGCGCACCTGGGCGGGGGAGGAGAGGGGTTCTCGACCGAGATCTCGGGATCGTTCACGCTTCCCGAGGAGCTCGCCGAGCCCTTCTCCGTCGCGATGTCCCAGACCGTCATGCTGCCCGCCGCCGCGATCCTCGTCGCGAGCGTGCTCACGGCGTTCTTCGTGAAGCCGCATCACATGCGGGTCGAGGCGCCGGATACCGCTCTCGGCGAGGCGCCGCTGCCGTGAACGGCGCACGGGTGCGCTGACCCTGGCGTCGCCGCCCAGAAGGGCGCGCCGCTGTCTACGCCGTCGCGCCGCGCGGGGGCGACATGCGCCGGGCTAGGGCAGGAGCAGCACCTTGCCGGTCGTCGCGCGGCCCTCGAGCGCGCGGTGCGCGTCGGCGGCCTCGGTGAGCGGATACGTCGCGCCGATGCGCACGTCGAGCGAGCCGTCGCGGATCGCGCCGAACAGCTCCGCGCCGCGCCAGGCGCGCTCGTCGGGGGTCGCGAGGAAGTGCCCGAGCGACGGGCGCGTGATGGTCAGCGATCCGCCCGCGTTGAGGCGCTGCAGGTCGAAGGGCGGCACCGGTCCGGACGCGGCGCCGAACAGTGCCATCATCCCGCGTGGTCGCAGCGACGCGAGGGAGCCGTCGAAGGTCGAGGCGCCGACGCCGTCGTACACGGCATGGACACCCTCGCCGCCGGTGAGGGAGCGCACGGCCTCGGGAAGCTCGGTCGCGATGTCGGTCATCGCGTCGTAGCGGATCACCTCCGCCCCGGCCCCGCGGGCGAGCTCCGCCTTCGCGTCCGAGCTGACGGTGCCGAGCACGCGGGCGCCGCGCGACGTCGCCATCTGCGTGAGCAGCAGCCCCACGCCTCCCGCGGCGGCGTGCACGAGCACCGTCTCGCCGTCGGCGGCCGGGTGCACGGACGTCACGAGGTAGTGCGCCGTGAGCCCCTGTAGCATCGCGGCGGCGGCAGTCTCGAGGGACACTCCCTCGGGGACGGCGTAGATGTCCTCGGGCGCGAGCGACACGATCTCGGCGTACGAGCCGGGGCTGAAGGGCCACGCGACGCGGTCCCCGACCGCGATCCCGTCGACGCCGTCGCCCACGTCCGTGACCACGCCCGCGCCCTCGCGGCCGGGCACGAACGGCAACGGCATCGGGTAGGCGCCGCTGCGGTGGTATGTGTCGATGAAGTTCACGCCGACGGCTGTGGTCCTCACGAGGACGCGGCCGGGCTGCGGTGTGGGCTCGGGCAGGTCGGCGACGGTGAGGACCTCGGGTCCTCCGGTGGCGGAGATCTGGATGGCTCTCATGGTGCTGTCAGCGTATGCCCGGCCGCGGCGATTCCCGCGGCTGGGGGAGCGGGTCCAGTCGGGCACCTGCGAGCTGAGGAAGCCGGGGCGCCCGTGGCCCAGGGTCAGCCGACGTAGCCGAGCAGCTCGCCCGCCGGGACCGACAGCGGCATGCTGCACGACGCGAGCGAGGCCTCGGATGCGTTGAGCGCCTCGTTGCCGGTCGCCTCGAGCTCATCCGCGCGCTCGTAGAGGATCTCGTTGACCGCCGCGGTCCAGTCGGTGATGTTGTCCGTCGTCTCGGCGGCCTCGGCGTACGCCTCGTACTGCAGGTCGGTGGCGGCGACGATCACGTCGATCCACTCCCGCATCTGCTCGGACTGCGAGTCCTCGGCCGCCTGCAGGTACAGGGCGCGCCACGACTCCCAGCCGTCGATGTCGATCGCCTGGAGGTATCCGGAGAACACGTCGGGATCGGCGAGCTGCTCCTCCGTGAGCGCGGTGGGATCGATCGCGCCCAGCGCCTCCGAGACGGTGAGGTCGCGCTGATAGAGCTGGTCGGCATCGTCGCAGAACGCCTCGGGAAGCGCGATCGTGGACGCCGAGGGGTCGATCGAGATCGCGGGGCCCGCGGAGGCAGAGGCGGTCGCCGACGACGATGCGGAGGGCGTTGCGCTCGCGGACGCGCTGCTCGTGGGGGTAGCGTCGTTTCCTGAGCATCCCGACAGGGCGAGCGCCGCGGCCGCGGCGAGGGTGAGCGTGCGCTTCATGCGTCCATTGTGCAGGCGTCCCGGCGGCCGGAAGAACGCGCCCCGGGTATGCGGCGACACGCGGTGACGCCACCGAACCCCGTTGTATTCATTCCTGTGTATAGTTATGCATATGACGATCTCGGTCGCTGTCTCAGGTGCCTCCGGCTACGTAGGAGGCGAGGTGCTGCGCGTCTTCAGCGCGCACCCCGATGTCGAGTTCGGTGCGCTCACCGCGCACTCCTCGGCGGGTGATCCGCTCGGCAAGCACCAGCCGCACCTGCCGCATCTCGCGGACCGGGTGATCGTCGACACGACCCCGGAGAACCTCGCCGGTCACGACGTCGTCGTCCTCGCCCTGCCGCACGGCACGTCGGGTGCGATCGCCGCGCAGCTGCCGCCCGAGACCCTCGTGATCGACTGCGGCGCCGACCACCGGCTCGCGAGCGCCGAGGCGTGGGCCGAGTACTACGGAGGCGAGCACTCGGGCACGTGGCCCTACGGCATGCCCGAGCTCATCACGCCCGACGGCCACCAGCGCTCGCGTCTCGAGGGCGTCAAGCGCATCGCCGTCCCCGGCTGCAACGTCACTGCCGTCTCCCTCGGCCTCCAGCCGGGCGTCGCCGCTGGCCTCGTGGACCCGACCGACATCGTCGCGGTGCTCGCGAACGGCTACTCGGGCGCGGGCAAGAAGCTCGCGGTTCCGTACCTCGCCTCCGAGGCGATGGGCGCCGCGGTGCCCTACGCCGTCGGCGGTACCCACCGGCACATCCCGGAGATCGTCCAGAACCTCTCGAAGGCCGGCGCCGCTGACGTGCGGATCAGCTTCACCCCGACGCTCGTGCCGATGGCCCGCGGGATCCTCGCGACCATCACTGCGCCCCTCGCGGAGGGCGTCGACCCCGCGACCGTGCGCGACGCGTGGATCGAGGCGTACAAGGACGAGCCCTTCATGATCGTCCTGCCGGAGGGGCAGTGGCCCACGACGGCCTCGACCCTGAGTGCGAACGTGGCTCAGATGCAGGTCACGGTCGACGAGAAGGCCGGTCGCGTCGTCGTCGTGTGCGCGATCGACAACCTGGTCAAGGGCACCGCGGGCGCCGCGCTGCAGAGCATGAACGTCGCGCTCGGCCTGCCCGAGACCACGGGCCTCAACACGATCGGCGTCGCGCCGTAGGGCGCGCAGGGAAGGCACTGCAGTGAGCATCACTCACCCCCAGGGATTCGCCGCGGCCGGAGTGGTCGCGGGCCTCAAGTCGACCGGCAAGAAGGACGTCGCGCTCGTCGTCAACGAGGGGCCTGAGCACGTCGGCGTCGGCGTGTTCACCTCCAACCGCGTCTTCGCCGCGCCCGTGGCCTGGAGCCGCCAGGTGGTCGCCGACGGTCGTGTCGACGCCGTCGTCCTGAACTCGGGCGGCGCGAACGCGTCGACGGGTCCCGAGGGCTTCGCCGACACCCATCGCACCGCCGAGCACGTCGCCGAGGTCCTCCAGGCCGCGGGCAAGGACGTGTCCGCAGGCGACGTCGCGGTGTGCTCGACCGGGCTCATCGGTGTCCGGCTTCCCATGGAGAAGCTCCTGGCAGGAGTGGACGATGCGGCGGCCGGGCTCTCCGCCGAGGGCGGGGACGATGCGGCCCACGCGATCCTCACCACCGACACGGTCACCAAGCAGGCGGTCGCCGAGGGCCAGGGCTGGTCCGTGGGCGGGATGGCCAAGGGCGCGGGCATGCTCGCGCCGGGGATGGCGACGATGCTGTGCGTCATCACGACCGACGCCGTCGTCACCGAGGAGCTTGCGTCGGCCGCGCTCGCCGAGGCCGTCCGCACCACGTTCAACCGCGTCGACTCGGACGGCTGCATGTCGACCAACGACACGGTGCTGCTGCTGGCCTCGGGCGCCTCGGGAGTCGCCCCGTCGGAGGCTGACTTCGTCGCCGCGCTCACCCAGGTCTCCGCGGAGATGTCGCGCGGCCTCGTGGCCGACGCCGAGGGAGCGAGCCACGACATCGCTGTCACCGTCGTGAACGCATCGAGCGAGGACGCGGCCGAGGCCGTCGCCCGCGCGATCACGCGCTCCAACCTGTTCAAGGCCGCGATCTTCGGCCAGGACCCTAACTGGGGTCGCGTGATCGCCGCCGCGGGCACGGTTCCCGAGGAGGTCGCCCCGTACGACGCGAACGCCCTCGACGTCGTCATCAACGGCGTCCAGGTGTGCCGCGCCGCGGGCGTCGGCGACGATCGCGACCTCGTGGACCTCACCGGCCGCGAGGTGCTGGTCGAGGTCGACCTGCACGCCGGCGAGGCGAGCGCCACGGTGTGGACCAACGACCTCACCCACGACTACGTCCACGAGAACTCGGCCTACTCCTCCTGAGGTGACCATGACTGCCGAAGCACGTATGACTGACGGCCTCAGCGCCGCCCAGAAGATCTCCGTCCTCATCGACGCCATGCCGTGGATCGAGGAGTTCCGCGGCGCGGTCGTCGTGGTGAAGTACGGCGGCAACGCCATGGTCGACGACGAGCTCAAGCGCGCCTTCGCGCAGGACGTCGTCCACCTGCGCCTGCTGGGCCTGAGCCCCGTCGTGGTGCACGGCGGTGGACCGCAGATCTCACAGATGCTCGGCAAGCTCGGCATCGAGTCCGAGTTCCGCGGGGGCCTGCGTGTCACGACCCCCGAGGCCATGGACGTGGTCCGCATGGTGCTGTCCGGGCAGGTCACCCGGGAGCTCGTGGGCCTCATCAACGAGCATGGCCCCCGCGCGGTCGGCCTGTCCGGCGAGGACGCGGGCCTCTTCCAGGCGCGTCGCCGCTACGCGACCGTCGACGGTCAGCCGGTGGACGTCGGCCTGGTCGGCGACGTCGTCAAGGTCAACCCGGCCGCCGTGCAGGACATCATCGAGGCGGGGCGCATCCCCGTCGTCTCCACCGTCGCCCCCGACGTCGACGACTCCACGACCGTGCTCAACGTGAACGCGGACACCGCGGCCTCGGCGCTCGCCGTGGCGCTGCGCGCGCGCAAGTTCATCGCGCTGACCGACGTCGAGGGTCTCTACCGGAACTGGCCGGACAGGGACTCGCTGATCCAGCGCCTGCACGCGGGCGAGCTCGACACGATCCTGCCGACGCTCGAGTCGGGCATGGTCCCCAAGATGGAGGCCTGCCTGCGCGCGGTGCGCGGCGGCGTCAAGCAGGCGCACGTCATCGATGGTCGCGTGCCGCATTCGATCCTCACTGAGATCTTCACCTCGGAAGGCATCGGCACGATGATCCTTCCCGACAAGGAGCTGTGGACATGAACCACGACGGATCCGACCTCTCGGCGCACGGCGAGTCCGGCGCGACCGCCGGGGCAGTCGGCCTCAAGCGCTACGAGCACTCGATCATGGCGACCTACGGCGTGCCGATGCGCGTGCTCAGCCACGGCGAGGGCAGCCACGTGTGGGACACCGACGGCAAGCGCTACCTGGACCTCCTGAGCGGCATCGCCGTGAACGTCCTCGGCCACGCCGACCCCGAGTGGGCCGGCGCGATCGCGACCCAGGCCGCGACGCTCAGCCACGTCTCGAACTTCTTCGCGACCGAGCCGCAGATCAAGCTCGCGGAGCGCCTGCTCGAGATCTCCGGCGCGCCCGCCGGCTCGCGCGTGTTCTTCGCGAACTCGGGCACCGAGGCCAACGAAGCCGCGTTCAAGATGTCCCGGCGCACCGGCCGCACGCGGATCCTCGCGCTTGAGAAGGCCTTCCACGGCCGCTCGACCGGAGCCCTCGCGCTCACATACAACGCCGCCTACCGCGAGCCCTTCGAGCCTCTCGCTCCGGGCGTCGAGTGGGTGCCCGCGAACGACATCGCCGCGCTCGAGGCCGCGATGGGCGACGACGTCGCCGCGATGTTCCTCGAGCCGATCCAGGGCGAGGCCGGCGTGATCCCGCTGACCCACGAGTACCTCACCGCGGTGCGCGAGCTCACGCGCCGCCACGGCGCGCTCATGATCGCCGACGAGGTCCAGACCGGCATCGCGCGTACGGGCACGTGGCTCGCGATGCAGGCGCACGGCATCCAGCCCGACGTGGTCACGCTCGCGAAGGGCCTCGCCGGCGGCTTCCCGATCGGTGCGGTCATCGGCTTCGGTGAGGAGGCGGGCTCGCTGCTCGGCAAGAGCCAGCACGGCACGACGTTCGGCGGCAACCCGCTCGCGGCGGCCGCGTCCCTCGCGACCCTCGACGCGATCGACCAGCGCGACCTGCTCGCTCACGTGAAGTCCCTCGGCGAGCACCTCAAGGAGACCATCGGGGCGATCCCTGGCGTCTCGGAGGTGCGTGGCGAGGGCCTTCTGCTCGGCATCAAGCTCGAGGCGGAGATCAGCGCCGCGGTCGCCGCCGCCGCGCTCGAGGACGGCTTCATCGTGAACCCGCCCAGCCCCGACACGATCCGCCTGGCCCCGGCGCTCGTCCTGACCCGGCCCGAGGCCGACACGTTCGTCGAGTGGCTCCAGGCCCACCTGGGCGAGCACCTCGCGAAGGCAGCCGCCGCATCGTCCGCGACCGCCCCCGAGGAGGCGCTCTCGTGACCCGCCACCTCCTGAGGGACGACGACCTCACCGCGGCCGAGCAGCGCGAGGTCCTCGAGCTCGCGCTCGCCTTCCGGGCAGATCGTCACCTCCTCCAGCCGTTCGCCGGGCCGCGCGCGGTCGCGGTGCTGTTCGACAAGCCGTCCACCCGCACCCGCGTGTCGTTCTCGGCCGGCGTCGCGGAGCTCGGCGGCTACCCGCTCGTGCTCGACTCCAACACCTCGCAGATGGGCCGCGGCGAGTCCGTGTCCGACACCGCCAAGGTGCTCGGGCGGCAGGTCAGCGCGATCGTGTGGCGCACGTTCGGGCAGGAGCTCATCGAGGAGATGGCGGAGCACGCCGGCGTGCCGGTCGTCAACGCGCTGACCGACTCGTTCCACCCGTGCCAGATCCTCGCCGACCTGGCCGCGATCGCGGATGCGCGCGGGGGAGTGGACTCCCTCAAGGGGCTCACGCTCACCTACGTGGGCGACGGCGCGAACAACATGGCGCACTCGTACCTGCTGGGCTGCGCGCTCGCCGGGATGCACGTGCGCGTGGGCGCCCCGTCCGACTACATGCCCGACGAGCGCATCGTCCTGGACGCGAAGAAGATCGCGGCCGAGCAGGGCGGGTCCATCACCGTGACGACGGATCACGACGACGCGGTGCGCGGCGCCGACATCATCGCGACCGACACGTGGATCTCGATGGGCGACGAGGAGGAGTCGTCCGCGAGGCACGGCCAGTTCGACCAGTACCAGGTGAACGCGCGCACGCTCGAGCTCGCGGCCGACGGCGCGCAGGTGCTCCACTGCCTGCCCGCCTACCGCGGCAAGGAGATCACCGCCGAGGTCATCGACGGCCCGCAGTCGATCGTGTGGCTCGAGGCCGAGTACCGGCTCCACGCGCAGAAGGCGCTGCTCACGTGGCTGGTGTCGCAGTGAAGGCCGCCGTCCCCGCCACCAAGGCCGCGCGTCAGGCGCTGATCCGTCGCCTCATCGAGACCGAGAAGATCGGCTCTCAGGGCGAGATCGCGCTGCGGCTCGAGGCGGAGGGGATCTCCGTGACCCAGGCGACGCTGTCGCGCGACCTGGGCGACATCGGCGCCGTGAAGGTGCGGGCCTCCTCCGGTGGCCACGTGTACGCCGTGGGCAACGAGGGCGACCCCGAGGAGACCACCGGCGAGCGGCTCACGCGCCTGTGCGGCGAGCTGCTGTTCAGCGCGGACGGCTCGGCCAACATCACCGTCCTGCGCACGCCCTCGGGCGGCGCGCAGTACTTCGCGTCGGCGATCGACAGCCACGACGACCCCGACATCGTCGGCACCGTCGCGGGAGACGACACCGTGCTCGTGATCTCGCGCGACGCGGACGGCGGGCTGCGGCTCGCCCAGAAGTTCCTGGACCGCGCCTCGGGCGTGGCCCCGCATGACCACTGAACCACCCAGAACATTCACACAAGCACTCGTAGAAGGAAGAAGCTCATGACGGATCGGATCGTGCTGGCCTACTCAGGAGGCCTGGACACCTCGGTGGCCATCGGCTGGATCGCCGACGCCACCGGCGCCGAGGTCATCGCCGTGGCCGTGGACGTCGGCCAGGGTGGTGAAGACCTGGAGGTCATCCGCCAGCGAGCCCTGGACTGCGGCGCCGTCGAGGCGTACGTCGCCGACGCGCGCGACGAGTTCGCGAACGAGTACTGCATGCCCGCGCTCAAGGCGAACGCGCTCTACCACGACAAGTACCCGCTGGTCTCGGCGCTGTCGCGGCCCGTGATCGTCAAGCACATCGCGGCCGCGGCGAAGCAGTTCGGCGCCGACACGATGGCGCACGGCTGCACCGGCAAGGGCAACGACCAGGTCCGCTTCGAGGTCGGCATCACCTCGATCGCACCCGAGCTCAAGTGCATCGCGCCGGTGCGCGACCTCGCGCTGACCCGCGACAAGGCGATCGACTACGCGGAGAAGCACAACCTGCCGATCGCGACCACCAAGAAGAACCCCTTCTCGATCGACCAGAACGTGTGGGGCCGCGCCGTCGAGACCGGCTTCCTCGAGGACATCTGGAACGCCCCGACGAAGGACGTGTACGACTACACCGACGACCCGGCCTTCCCGCCGGTGCCCGACGAGGTGCTCATCACGTTCGAGAAGGGCATCCCCGTCGCGATCGACGGCGAGAAGGTCACCCCGCTCCAGGCGATCGAGATCATGAACCAGCGCGCCGGCGCCCACGGCATCGGCCGCATCGACATCGTCGAGGACCGCCTGGTCGGCATCAAGTCGCGCGAGATCTACGAGGCTCCCGGCGCGATCGCCCTGATCGAGGCCCACAAGGAGCTCGAGAACGTCACGCTCGAGCGCGAGCAGGCCCGCTTCAAGCGCCGCATGTCCGACGAGTGGACCGAGCTGGTCTACGACGGCATGTGGTCCTCGCCCCTCAAGCAGTCGCTCGACGCGTTCATCGAGGACACCCAGAAGTACGTGTCGGGCGAGATCCGCATGCAGCTGCACGGCGGCAAGGCGATCGTCGACGGCCGCAAGTCGGATACCGGCCTGTACGACTTCAACCTGGCCACCTACGACGAGGGCGACACGTTCGACCAGTCGGCCGCCCGCGGCTACATCGAGATCTACGGTCTCGCGGCGAAGCAGGCGGCGGCGCGTCAGGCGCGCCTCGGCTACTAGCAGCCACATCGCGACCGGGTGCCGGGTGGGTGACCACCGGGCACCCGGTCGCCGTGTCGGGCGGCGGGCTACGCCATCCGGGTAGGTCAGTGTCGGTTTCCGCAGGTCGAGGCATCCTGCGGGTGAGAGAGTGTCGGTAGCGGCGGCCGCGAGCCGTCGGACGGAGTCAGGGGAGTGAACATGGGCAAGGCAGAGGGCACCAACGAGGGCGCGCTGTGGGGCGGACGCTTCGAGGGCGGACCCGACGCGGCGCTCGCCGCGCTGAGCAAGTCGACGCACTTCGACTGGCGCTACGCGGACGATGACCTGCGCGGCTCGATCGCCCACGCGCACGCCTTGCACAAGGCGGGACTCCTTGACGACGATGAGGTGGCCGCCATGGTCGACGGCCTGCAGCGGCTGCGTGGCGACGTCGCCTCCGGAAAGGCCGTCGCGGCCGACTCTGACGAGGATGTGCACGGCGCCCTCGAGCGCCTGCTGATCGAGCGCGTCGGCCCCGAGCTCGGCGGCAAGATCCGCGCCGGACGGTCGCGCAACGACCAGATCGCGACCCTTCCCCGCGTGTACCTGCGCCGTCACGCGCGCCTCATCGCCTCGATGCTGCTCGACACCGTCGACGCGCTGCTCGAGCAGGCCGACCGCCACCTCTCCGACCCGATGCCCGGCCGCACCCACTTCCAGCACGCCCAGCCCGTGACCCTCGGACACTCGCTCATGGCGCACGCGTGGCCGCTGCTGCGCGACGTCGAGCGGCTCACGGACTGGGACGCGCGCGCCGCGTGGTCGCCCTACGGCGCAGGCGCCCTCGCGGGCTCGACGCTCGGGCTCGACCCCGCCGCGGTCGCCGAGGAGCTCGGCTTCCTGGGTCCGTGCGAGAACTCGATCGACGCGACCGCCTCGCGCGACGTTGTGGCCGAGTTCGCGTGGGTCACCGCGATGATCGGCACCGACCTTTCGCGCATCTCGGAGGAGATCATCGCGTGGGCGACCGTGGAGTTCGGCTTCGTCCGCCTCGACGACTCGTATTCGACCGGGTCGAGCATCATGCCGCAGAAGAAGAACCCCGACATCGCCGAGCTCGCGCGCGGCAAGGCGGGTCGCCTCATCGGCCACCTGACAGGACTCCTTGCGACCCTCAAGGGTCTGCCGCTCGCGTACAACCGCGACATCCAGGAGGTCCACGAGCCCGTCTTCGACTCGGTCGACACCCTCGAGGTCGTCCTGCCCGCGTTCGCTGGCATGGTCCGCACGCTGCGGTTCCAGACCGAGCGTCTCGCCGAGCTCGCGCCCGCGGGCTTCTCGCTCGCGACCGACATCGCCGAGTGGATGGTCAAGCAGGGCGTGCCGTTCCGCGAGGCCCACGAGGTCGCCGGAGCGTGCGTGCGGCTGTGCGAGAAGCGCGGCAAGGAGCTTCACGAGATGACGCCGGAGGAGATGCAGGCGATCCACGAGGGCCTCACGCCCGAGGTGCTCGAGGTACTGACCGTGGAGGGCTCGCTCGCTGCCCGCGACAACGTCGGCGGCACCGCGCCCGAGCAGGTCGTCGAGCAGGGCAAGGCCGCGCGTGCGCGCGTGAAGCACTTCCGGCCCTGGGCCTCGTCCGCGTCGTGATCTGAGGCGCGTTGCGCCTCCGCGCGCCTGCGTCGCCACCTTGCACGGTCGTCACCCGCGCGAGCCCGCGTCGTACCCTGGCGGAGGCGGACGGGGGCTCCGCCGTCCCCGGGGGTGCCGATGGACCAGGCCGTCGCAGCAATCGCATTCGTGGTGCTCGGTCTCGGGCTGATCGTGGCCGCGGTGCTCGAGCATTCCGTGGGTGGCGCGCCCGCGGCGCATGAGGTCGACGGCTGGGTCGCCCCGCGGCGCACGCGGATCGCGTGGATCGACGAGCTGCTCGTGATCCTGAGCGTCGTCGCGATCGTCGGCGTGGTGGCCGCGTGGCGCACCATGAGCCCGGTGGGGCTCGGCACAGCGCTTGCAGCCGTGCTGACCGTCGTCGCCGCGGCGGTCGCGATCGCGACATCCGCGCTCCACGGTCGGCTGGTCTACCGCATCGGATCGCTCGACGGCGCGGGGGACGCTGCTCGGATCACCCTCATCGTCAGCGCGTTCTACTCGGCGCTCCACGTGGTGGCGCTCCTGGAGGCCGTCGCGCTCGTCTGCCTGGGGCTCGACGCAAGGGATCTCCTTGGGCCGCCCTTCGCGATCGCCTCCTTCCTCGCCGCGGCGGTCTGCGTAGCGCTGTCGTACGCGTACCTCATGCCCACGTGGGTGGGCCTCGCGCTCATGGCGGGCGTCGCCGGCTGGTGCGGATGGTTCGCCGCGGAGCTCGCCGGCTGGCCTCCCGGGGTCTGATCGACGCCACGCGGTGGGCTTCGTCACATTTGCAGTGCCATCGTCCGATTTGCTGTCTACCCTCGACCATCGCGCCCGATAGGGGGTGTGAGGTCATTCGAGAGAAAGCGAGGCATCCATGACGCACGCACGCGTACGGTCCGCCCAGGGCGGCGACGCGGAACGGTCATGGATGGCCAGGCTCGGCTTCGCGCTCATCCTCGCCCTCGCATGGGGCCTCGTCACCGCAGTCGTGTCGCCGCCCGCGCAGGCCGCGACGGTCACCGCCGGGCAGGCCGCGGCCTACTACGCCCGCACCTCGCTCGTGGGGGTCGACTACGCGCTCGGCGCGCGTGAGCAGGGCCGCTTCGACTGTTCGGGATCGGTGTACCTGGCGTGGAGGCACGTCAGCCCCGGCGTCGTCGACCCAGCCTCGTCGAGGGGTCAGTACTGGGGCGACGGAAAGCAGATCAAGGTCGGCCGCGGGACGACGCTCGCGAGCGACTCCCTGGAACCGGGCGACCTCATGTTCTGGTCCGACACCGGCGATCCCGACGACATCCGTCACGTCGCCATCTACCTCGGCCACGGGCGCATCCTGCAGACCGCGCAGGGACGGACGTCGTGGATCGGATCGATCAACGACGACAAGGACGCCCGCATGGCGTACGCGCTGCGCCCCAAGGGTGCAGGCAAGGAGGTCGACTCGATCGACTTCGACGTGTTCGACGCGGGATTCACGGACGAGTTCCGGTACGGCGACTTCAACGGCGACAACTACGAGGACGTGCTGTGGCTCACCGGCACGACGCGTGCTGACGTCAAGAAGAACGGATGGCAGGTCTCGTATGGCGGCGCGAGCGGGATGGCGTCGTTCACGAAGGTCCGCCACAGCGCGGTCTCTCCTCTGAACCATGAGGTCGCGATCGGTGACTTCAACGGCGACGGATATGACGACGTCCTCTGGTTCACCGGCAAGGGCAGCAAATCGAACGCCAAGTTCTGGGGCTGGCAGATCGCCTACGGCAAGGCCAACGGGATCTCTGGGTTCGTCCGCGTGAGCGGAAGCTCCTCGACCCCTGCCGACCGCACCCTCGCGTACGGAGACTTCAACGGGGACGGGCGGGACGATGTCCTGTGGTTCACGGGGACAGCGAGTGCGACCGCGCAGAAGTCGGGGTGGCAGCTCGCCCGCGGCAAGAAGACCACGGGTTTCCGGAGCTTCGTGCAGGTGAAGGCCAGCAGCGTGACCCCGGCGAAGCAGGAGTTCGGCTACGGCGACTTCAACGGCGACGGGGCGGACGACGTCGTGTGGTTCACAGGCACGCGGAGCTCGTCGTCCAAGAAGTCCGGCTGGCAGATGAGCTACGGCTCGACAGAGAAGTTCAGCCGCTACCTCAAGGTGAAGAACAGCGTCCTCGTGCCGAGCAAGAAGCGCTTCACGTACGGCGACTACGACGGCGACGGTGCGGACGACATCATCTGGATGACGGGGACGTCGAGCAGCGACACGGCGTACAACGGCTGGCAGCTCGCCTCGGGCACGGTCGAGGGCTTCGACGACTGGGAGCGGGCCAAGTGGAGCACGGTGTCACCCGCGCTGCACGATGTCGCCTCCGGCGACTTCGACGGCGACGGCGTGGACGACGTCATCTGGTTCACCGGAACGCGTGACTCCTCGGACTCCTACTACGGGTGGCAGCTTGCCTCGGGCGGCGGCTGGGGCTTCGGCTACTTCGCTCGCGTGAGCGGCAGCGGCTTCACGTCCTACGAGCAGTAGCCGGGGCTCGGCCGGACCGCTTCGCGTCGAGGCGAGGGTCGACCCTCGCAGGCCTCAGCCGGTGCCGACCTTGACCCCTCAGTCGACCTCGACCTCGATCGCGCCCGTGACGCGGAGCAGGTCGGCGTAGCTGATCGGGAACAGTGACGCGGGGATGCCCGCCGCCGCCCACAGTTCGTCGTACTCGAGCAGCGCCACGTCGAGGTAGGTGCGCACGGGAGCGGGATGACCGACCGGGGCGACCCCGCCGATCACCTGCCCCGTGGCGGACGTGACCTGAGCGGCCGAGGCGCGGCGCACCTTGGCGGCGCCGATGCGCTCGGCGAGGTGCGCGGTGTCCACGCGATGCGCCCCCGAGGTGAGCACGAGGATCGGCTCGTCATCCGCCATGAACACGAGCGAGTTCGCGATGGCGCCGACGTCGCATCCCAGGTACTCGGCGGCGGCTGCGGCGGTCGGCGTGGACTCGTCGATCTGCCTCACCGTCACGTCGACGCCGCCCGCGTGGAGCGCCGCCTGCACCTGCTGGACCCTGGGGTGAAGCGCCTCGTTCGCCATCCTCACACCCTATGCTGTGCCCCATGGGACAGCTCTCGGTGCGGGACCTCGCGGCCCGGGTGCGGAGATCCCCGGTGCGCTGCGGGACGACCCGCGTGGTGCTGATCGACGGCCCCGCCGGCTCGGGGAAGACCACGCTGGGCGGAAGGCTCGGCGAGGAGATGTGCGCGCAGGTGATCCACGGCGACGACATCTACGAGGGCTGGGACGGACTGCCGACCATGTGGCCGATCCTGGGTCACGGCATCCTTGAGCCGCTGTCGCGGCACGAGCACGGCGCCTTCGGCCGCTGGGATTGGTACGAGGGACGACGCGCGGAGACGATCCCGGTGCCCGTGGCGGACACGCTCGTGATCGAGGGTGTGGGGGTCGGGCAGCGAGCCGCCCGCGATTTCGCGTCGCTCGTGGTCTTCGTCGAGGCGCCGTGGGACGTGCGGGTCGCGAGGGGCGTTGAGCGCGACGGCGAGGCGATGCGCAACGAATGGGAGCGGTGGCAGGCGAGCGAGCAGGTGTTCCTGGCCGACGAGGGCGTGCGAGGCGCGGCCGACGTGATCGTGGACGGCACGCAGCCCTACCTCGACTGACCCCGCGCCTCGATCGGCCGGGGGGACCACGTCGCGGGGACCAGGACGATGCGACGGCAGCTCGAGCGCGACAGGACGGTTCCGACGGGCCGAGCGGGAAACGACGCCGTAACGCGGGCCGTGCCACGATGACGAGGTGACTCTTCTCGACTCCGCCGGCGCCCGGCTCGACAGCATGATCGCCGATGCGAAAGAGCTGATCGAGTGCGAGTCGCCGTCGGAGGATCCGCGCGCGATCGCCCTCAGCGCCGACCTCACGGACGCGGTCATCGGCGCGAGGCTCGCCGAGGCGGGGCTGGCCGCCGCATCGGAGCGACTCGTCATCGACGGAGTCCCGCACCTGCGCTGGTCCCTGGGCACCGGCCCGCGCCGGGTGCTCCTCATCTGTCACCACGACACCGTGTGGCCGCTCGGCACGCTTGCGCGCATCCCGTTCTCGGTGCGGGACGGAGTGCTGCGAGGGCCGGGGTGCTTCGACATGATCGTGGGCACCGTGCAGGCCGTGCATGCGGTCGCGATGCTCGCACAGGCCGGGGGTCCGGAGGCAGTCGACGGCGTGACCCTGCTGGTCACGGGTGACGAGGAGATCGGCTCGCTGACCTCGCGCACGCTGATCGAGGAGGAGGCCGCACGACACGAGGCGGCCCTCGTGTTCGAGGCCTCCGCGGGTGCGCAAGGCGCGCTCAAGACTGCGCGCAAGGGCGTCTCCTGGTACGAGGTCGAGGCGGTCGGCCGCGCCTCCCACTCCGGGCTCGACCCCGAGAAGGGCGTCAACGCGGGGATCGAGCTGTCCCACCAGATCCTCGCGCTCGAGTCGATCGCGGACGCCGCGGCAGGGACGACCGTGACGCCTACCCGAGCGACGATCGGCACGACGGGCAACACCGTGCCCGCGAACGCGCGGGTCAACGTGGATGTGCGGTGTCGGACCGTCGCCGAGCAGGACCGCGTCGATGCCGCTCTCCGCCGCCTCGAGCCCGTGCTCGACGGCGCGCGGATCGTGCTGCACGGAGAGGTCAACCGCCGTCCGCTCGAGCGCGAATCCGCCCTGCCGCTGTACGAGAGGGCGGCACGACTGGCGCCGGAGGCGGGGATCGACGCGCTTGAGGAGATCGCCGTCGGCGGCGCTTCCGACGGCAACTTCGCCGCCGGGGTCGGCTGCCCGACGCTCGACGGGCTCGGGGCCGTCGGCGGCGGCGCGCATGCCGAGGACGAGCACGTGGTGCTCGCGCACGTCCCGCATCGGACGGCGCTCGCCTCGCTGCTGATCAGGGACCTGCTCGCCGAGGGAGGCCGCCGATGAACGCCGTGGACACCCAGGTCCTCGCCGACGCGTGGAAGGACGCCGACGAGTCCGCCGTCCGCGCGGGCGTCGTCGTGCGCACGCTTCACCCCGCGCAGTGCCCCGAGGCGGAGAGGGTGCTGGACGAGATCTGGGGCGCCACGGTGCTGACCGCGCCCGCGCTCGTCGCGCTCGAGCATGCGGGCAGCTACGTGGCCGCGGCCTTCGAGGGCGAGACGATGGTCGGCGTGTGCGTCGGCTTCCTCGCCCAGCCGCTCGGGGAGGCGCTGCACTCGCACGTCGCCGGCGTCGTCTCGGGGACCGCGGGCCGTGGCATCGGCACCGCGATGAAACTGCATCAGCGGGCCTGGTGCCTCGACCGCGGACTGACGCGGATCACCTGGACGTACGACCCGCTCGTCGCGCGCAACGCCGCGTTCAACATGCGCAGGCTCGGCGCCGGGCTGGCCGACTACCTCGTCGACTTCTACGGAGAGATGGTCGACGGGGTGAACGCTGGCCAGGGAAGCGATCGCATCCTCGTGAGCTGGCCGCTCGATGTGCCGCTGCCCTCGGCGGACTCGCAGCCCGCGTCCGCCGAGGGTGTCCCTGAGGTGCTGTCCGTCGGTCCCGACGACCTGCCCGTCGTCGCGCCCCTGCCCGCTGCCGCATCGTCCGTGTCGGCGGCGCTGCCCGCCGACATCGAGGGCCTGCGCCGACGGGATCCCGCCACGGCCGCGCTGTGGCGAGTCGCGTTGCGCGACACCCTCGTCCCCCTGCTCGACGCCGGGTGGCGGCTGGTCGCCGCCACCCGCGATGGTCACTACCTGCTGGAGAAGCCATGAGGATCACCCACGTCGCCCTGCGCACGCTCGACCTGCCGCTGGTCGCTCCGTTCACCACCTCGTTCTCAACCCAGACCCATCGCCGGGTGCTCGTGCTCGAGCTCCATGCGGACGTCGACGGCGTCGAGGTGGTCGGGTGGGGCGAGTGCGGCGCGCTCAGCGAGCCCGTCTACTCCGAGGAGTACACGGCGGGTGTCATCGACGTGATGACGACCTACCTTTTCCCGATGCTGTTCGAGGCGCAGCGCAAGGCGCCGCTCACCGCGGAGACGGTCGCGCACCACCTCGAGCGCATCGTGGGCCACCGGATGGCGAAGGCCGCCGTCGAGATGGCGGTCCTCGACGCCCAGCTGCGCGCCGCGGGCACCTCGTTCGCCGACTACCTGGGGGTCACGCGCACGTCCGTTCCCTCCGGCGTCTCGATCGGCATCCAGGACTCGGTCCCGCAGCTGCTCGACGTCGTGCAGGGTTACCTGGACGAGGGCTACGTGCGCATCAAGCTGAAGATCAAGCCCGGCTGGGATCTCGACCCGGTGCGTGCGGTGCGCGAGGCGCATCCCGACGTCCCCCTCCAGGTCGACGCGAACGCCGCTTACACGCTCGTCGACGCGAACCACCTCGCGAAGCTCGACGAGTTCGACCTGCTGCTCATCGAGCAGCCGCTCGCCGAGGACGACATGCGTCAGCATGCCGAGCTCGCCACGCGCATGCGCACGCCGATGTGCCTCGACGAGTCCGTCGTGTCGGTCACCAAGGCCGCCGACGCGATCGCGATGGGCGCGGCGCAGATCATCAACATCAAGCCCTCGCGCGTCGGCGGCTACCTCGAGGCGCGGAGGATCCACGACCTCGCGAGCGCGCACGGCATCGCGGTGTGGTGCGGCGGGATGCTCGAGACCGGCATCGGTCGCGCCGCCAACGCGGCGCTCGCCGGCATGCCGGGCTTCACCCTGCCGGGTGACATCTCGGCCTCCGACCGCTTCTACGCCGAGGACATCACCGACCCGTTCGTCATCGAGGACGGTCAGCTCGCGATCCCACGCGAGCCCGGCCTGGCCCGCGTCCCCGATGCGGGCCGGCTCGAGGCGGCGACCGTGGACCAGCTGCACGTGGAGTCGTAGTCGGCACGCACTGGTAGTCGGCACGCACTGGCACAATGGCCCCATCATGACTGAGCACATCCTTGACGAGCTGACCTGGCGCGGGCTTATCGCGCTCACCACCGGAGAGGATGAGCTGCGGGCTCACCTCGATGAGGGGCCTGTCACGCTCTACTGCGGATTCGACCCGACGGCGCCGAGCCTGCACATCGGCAACCTCGTGCAGATCCTCACGGTGCGTCGCTTCCAGATGGCGGGGCACAAGCCCCTCGCACTCGTCGGCGGTGCGACCGGCCTGATCGGCGACCCCAAGATGGCGGGGGAGCGCACGCTGAACCCGGTCGACGTCGTCCACCAGTGGGTCGAGCGCATCCGCGGTCAGATCGAGCCGTTCCTGAGCTTCGAGGGCGACAACGCCGCTCGGATGGTCAACAACTACGACTGGACCAAGGACATGTCGGCGATCGAGCTGCTGCGCGACGTCGGCAAGTACTTCCGACTCGGGACGATGATCTCGAAGGACACGGTTGCGCGCCGCCTCAACTCGGACGAGGGCATCTCGTACACCGAGTTCAGCTACCAGCTGCTGCAGGGCATGGACTTCCTCGAGCAGTACCGCCGCTACGACTGCACGCTTCAGACCGGTGGCTCCGACCAGTGGGGCAACCTCACGTCAGGCACCGAGCTGATCCGCAAGGCGGAGGGTAGGAGCGCGCACGCGCTGGCCACCCCGCTCATCACGAAGGCGGACGGCACGAAGTTCGGGAAGACCGAGTCGGGCACCGTCTGGCTCGACCCGGAGATGACGAGCCCGTACGCCTTCTACCAGTTCTGGCTGAACCAGGCCGACGCGGACGTCATCGGCTACCTCAAGGTGTTCACCTTCCTCACGCGCGAGCAGATCGATGCGCTGGAGACCAAGGTGGCCGAGGAACCGTTCAAGCGCGAGGCGCAGCGGACGCTTGCGTGGGAGGTCACCACGCTCGTGCACGGCGAGAAGGCCGCGCAGGGCGCGGTCGATGCCTCGCAGGCGCTGTTCGGTCGCGGCGATCTGGTGTCCCTCGATGAGCAGACGCTTTCGGGCTGCGCCAAGGAGCTCGGCGGCGTCGAGGCCGTAGCCGGGATCTCCGTGGCCGATGCGCTCGTCGCGACGGGCATCGTGCCGTCGAAGTCGGCCGCCCGTCGCGCCATCCAGGAGGGCGGCGCGTACGTCAACAACGTGAAGGTCGAGGACGTCGACGCGGTGCTGGGAACCGAGGACGTCGTCGCAGGTGGGTGGTCCGTGCTGCGGCGAGGAAAGAAGACCGTGGGACTTCTGCGGCAGGTGTGACGTCGCGAGGGCGCGTTGCACGGCCAATCTGGCTGTCTGCCAGGGAAGACAGGTGCGACACGCCCGGGCGACACGGGATTTGACCTGGCGTTCACAAGCCCGTAATGTTTTCTCCGTTGCCGACGACGGGAACGAGCTCCGGAGGACTGAAGAAGGCCACGGGCTCCACGCTCACCGCAGGACTGAACAAGGCCGCGGGAGGCGTCGAAGCAGCTCCTCGAATGTATCGAAGACTAAGTGCGTGCGCTTGGACTGGATGCGACCGAGGACGCCCGGCTCCTGACTGATGGATCGCGAGAATAGCGATTTGACAGGCTCCAGGAAATGGGTAAGATTGAGAGGTTGCTTCAGCCGGATCGGAAATGATTCGGAAAAGCACCGCCATTCAATATGGAAAATGACCGGGAAGCCGGTTTGACTTTCCAGTGAGAATGGGTAAGATTGAAGGGTTGCCCCGAGCGAGGTTGTGAGACTGAGTGAGGTGCGTGTCCGAACTTTGAGAACTCAACAGTGTGCCACATAGTCGATGCCAAATTATTAATTCCCGGCATCCTGGCTGCCAGTTTTGGTGGTGGGGATGTGGGATTCCTTTGGTAGATAACGAAATGTCAGTGATGTTTTGTTTGATGCCGGGGTTCGAACGCAGTCTTTGACTGTTTTCGTAAAAGGTTTCACGGTCTTGTCTTTGGATGGGGTCGTGGTTTGAACATTTACGGAGAGTTTGATCCTGGCTCAGGACGAACGCTGGCGGCGTGCTTAACACATGCAAGTCGAACGGTGAAGCGAGAGCTTGCTCTTGTGGATCAGTGGCGAACGGGTGAGTAACACGTGAGTAACCTGCCCCAGACTCTGGGATAAGCCTTGGAAACGAGGTCTAATACCGGATAAGCGGCTCCACCGCATGGTGAGAGTT